>CAZSOI010000308.1:0-2264 GCA_964608115.1 uncultured Burkholderiaceae bacterium
CGATGCTGCCGCACATGAAGACGGGTGCGGACGGCTCGGTGACGCTCTACATCCAGAGGGACTCCCCGGGCAAGGATAAGGAGTCGAACTGGCTGCCGGCGCCGGACGGGCCGATCTACCTCGTCATGCGCCTGTACTGGCCGAAGACGGAGCCGCCGTCGATCCTCCCGCCAGGTGAAGGTACCTGGAGTCCTCCGGCGATTGCACAGGCGGATTAGAGGGACCAATCGAGAACCTTGACTCCCTGAGGGGTGCGCACTGGAGACGCTGGGTCTTTTCGACTTTCCCAGCGTCTGCAATTGGGAACCCACGGAGTCAAGCCCTGTGGCCGGTTGTGGCCGATCGGACCCCGATGCCGTCCCAGTTCTCGTGTCCGCTTCGAATCACGGACGGGTCATCGACGAATTCGCCGACTAGGGCCGCAGTCGACCCCTCTGAGACGGTCAAACCTGCTCCAAAGCAGCCACTCAGGACGGCGGGAGCGGACATCCGTGGTGTGCTTCACCCTGCGTTCAATTGGGCGAGAAAGCCCGGACATGAAACGCCAGCGCCACTCTCCTTCATCAGATGTTGCAAGGCTGATTCAACTTGCAACACCGCGAGGGTAAGTGGATTATTTCTGAGCGACCGCGGTGCCTGGGCGCTCGCCAAACGCAGCCAGTGCTGCAGCCGTGGCGATTTCGTTTCCTGCGGCATCTACGTAGTGAATGTCAGCCGGGCCGTCGATCATGCGATACCAGGTGCAGTTGTCCTTACACGTCAACTGATGTACATGATGGGCCGGAATATATACGTACATCCCCGCGCTCACAGTTTGTGGCTGCTCGCCTTTCATCAGGAGCTGAGCCGTTCCGCTGGTAAATATCCCCTGCTCGTTTGCGGTATGCCAGTGACTAGGCACCACGCATCCGCTACTCATTTTCACCAGCATGACCGAACCGGAACCCTTTGGATCGCCGCGCTCAACGGTGAAGTTGAAGCAATCAGGCAGGTTTGGCGCGGAGGCCAATCTTGCCCCTTCAGGGCTAGCGATAACCGGTTGCTGCATACCCGTTGATTGCATTGACTGTGTTTGCTGCTTCGACTGTTGTGCCAATGCGGCGCCAACGATCAACACTAGGAGCGTGAGCAATACCATCCTGATTCGCATAGGGTGACCCTCCGCGGTTGTCGCCATCGATTCCGGAGACGGGCTGCGGGAGTTGAACGGTGTGCCTGAGTCGTCTTGTAAGAGTTGGCCTTTACTCCTACGGAGTTAGCGTGTCAATTCAGATTAGCGTCTGTCGTGGCGAATCAGAAGAATTTCGCCACCACGCAGAGAGTAAGTGGCGTTGCAGCAAACATAGGTGACACTCATGTTGTCACCGGAAAAAATGGGTTTTGATTCTTAATCGCATTAGACCGGGAGCCGCTTTGCAGCAGTGCAACATCACTGACCGGTTTCGGAAAGTCTAGGCGAGCAGGTTATGGCCCGACCGGCGCCCTATTGAGGTGCATCGTCGTTCCAGGTATCGCGGATGTAGAGCCACTTGCCGTTGACCTTGCGCGAGACCGACAGAAATTTTCCTGTCGATGTCGTGCCGTCGGCCGTAACTCTGTTCCTGCCTGACGACCAGCCCAGGTTACCGGATACCCCCTGTGTCGACTCCAAGATCACTTGGGAATCGCCCGGCTTCCAACCTGCGATATCCGCTGCGTAGTATTTGCGTATGGCGTCGCGCCCTTTAACTTCCGGCGCGCCCGCCGGCATCAAGACCGCGTCCTCGGCGTACAGCGCAACTACCGTTTCAAGATCGCCTTTCAAAGACGCTCGCACAAAGGTCTCGTCGGCGGCGCGAAGCGCCGCCTTATCTTCGGCCGTATCGGCTGCGCTCGGCGTGGACACGGCGGCAGCGGTGGCAATGAGACCTATTGCGGCCAGCGCGCTTCTACCAACCGGCAGGTTCTGGCCGCCTGCGGAAGTTCCCCGCCGGTCGCGGTGCTGCCAACTTAAGGCTCGGCTCACTCCGGCGTAACGAATGTGTCGGATTCGATCGCTGTCAATTCGGGGGAGTTGCTGAGTCTGCTGCGCACAATGCTGCTTTCCGCCTAGCATTCGCTGACTACCGTTCATGCAGTTCGCACGCATACCTACTCACGCTGTGGGTACGTATACGTATTGTCCGCACAATAAAATGGCGTATTTCTTTATTTGTAACCTGCAACAACTGACAGGAGGTGCAACGACAAAGGTTCTCCGAGGAGGTCATTTATGTTAGACATCA
>CAZSOI010000309.1:0-32440 GCA_964608115.1 uncultured Burkholderiaceae bacterium
ATGTCTTCCTGCCGACCGTCGCAAAACGTGGTGCGGCAATTATCGAAGCGCGCGGGCTCTCGTCGGCCGCCTCCGCCGCCAATGCCGCGATCTGCCACGTCCGCGATTGGGTCAAAGGAACTGCTGGCCGATGGACTTCCATGGGAATTGCTTCCGACGGAAGCTACGGAATTCCAACCGACACAATCTTTGGCTTTCCCGTAACCTGTTCGGGTGGGGAATATCGCGTCGTCCCGGACCTGCCAGTCGATGAGTTCGCGCGGGCTAGCCTGGACAAGACACTGGCGGAGCTAATGGAGGAGCGGCGCGGCGTCGAACACCTTCTCGCCTAAGAAGGTCCGCCGCCGCCGGTTGCACGCCTGGGCAATACCTGACTGCAAAGGAGGCCCTGCATGTCGAACGATTCGCCCGGAGCGCGGTTTCGAGCGGCATTAGCACAAGAAACCCCGCTTCAGATCGTCGGAACGATCAATGCCCATCATGCGCTGATGGCCACCCGGGTTGGTTATCGGGCCCTTTATCTGTCGGGCGGCGGCGTGGCCGCTGGCTCGCTGGGAATGCCCGATCTGGGTCTGAATACCCTTGACGATGTGCTCACGGACGTGCGTCGCATAACCGACGTTTGCCCAACACCCCTGCTGGTTGACATCGATACGGGATTCGGACCGAGCGCTTTTAACATCGGCCGGACGGTACGTGCGCTTTGCAAGTTTGGCGCCGCCGCACTGCATATCGAAGATCAAGTCGGTGCCAAGCGTTGCGGACACCGTCCCAATAAGGAGATCGTCTCTGCGGGCGAAATGGCGGATCGCGTCAAAGCGGCCGTAGATGCGCGCACGGACCCGCAATTTTTCGTGATTGCCCGAACCGATGCGATCGCCATCGAGGGAATTGACCGGGCTATCGAACGGTCGCTGGCTTGCGTGGCCGCGGGGGCGGACGCAATTTTCGCCGAAGCCGTGCGCGATATCGCCAGCTACCGACGCTTCGCCGCTGCCGTGTCCGTGCCGGTGCTCGCGAATCTGACCGAATTCGGGCAAACGCCGCTTTTTGGTCTGGAGGAATTGCGCACAGCCGGCGTGGCGATGGCGCTATACCCACTTTCGGCGTTTCGCGCCATGAACAAAGCCGCCTTGCGCGTGTACGAGACCATTCGCCGAGAAGGCACCCAGCGCTCAGTGCTGGAGACCATGCAGACGCGCGAGGAACTCTACGAGGTCATCTCCTATCATGAGTTCGAGCGCAAACTTGACCTTCTTTTCGAGCGGCATAAGAACGAAAGTCGCGAATCGGGTGCACCGAAACCCTCTGCGCCCTGAGTGCAGCACGTACCTGTGGGAGTCAACATGCCCGAAGCATCCAGCACTACCGGCGAAGCGCCCAAGGCCAAGAAGTCCGTGGCGCTTTCCGGTGTTGTGGCCGGCAATACCGCGTTGTGCACCGTAGGTCGCACCGGAAATGACCTGCACTACCGTGGCTACGACATTCTCGACCTGGCTGATGCGTGCCAGTTTGAGGAAGTTGCGCACTTGCTAATCCACGAACATCTGCCCACGTCGAGCGAGCTGGCGCGCTACAAAAGACGCTTGCGGGCCCTGCGCGGTCTGCCCGCCGGCCTTCGTGCCGCGCTTGAGTGTCTTCCTGCTTCAACGCACCCCATGGATGTGCTGCGCACCGGCGCATCAGTTCTGGGCACGCTGCTTCCCGAGCGCGAAGCGCATTCCGTCGATGGCGCGCGGGAGATCGCGGACCGACTTCTGGCCTCCTTTGGGTCGATGCTGCTGTACTGGTATCACTTCAGCCAAAACGGCCGTCGCATCGAAGTGGAGACCAGCGATGATTCGGTGGGTGGACATTTTCTGCACCTGCTGCACGGTCACGCCCCGAGCGAGTCCTGGGTGCATGCCATGCACACCTCGCTCATCTTGTACGCAGAGCACGAGTTTAATGCCTCGACCTTCACTGCACGCGTGATTGCAGGGACGGGGTCGGACTTTTATTCGGCCATCGTCGGCGCCATCGGCGCCTTGCGCGGCCCCAAACACGGTGGCGCCAATGAGGCTGCTTTCGAAATCCAGTCGCGGTACCGCGACGCCGACGAGGCCGAAGCCGACATGCGTGGACGTCTCGAACGTAAAGAAGTGATCATCGGCTTTGGCCATCCCGTGTACACAATTTCAGATCCGCGCAACAAGATTATCAAGGAAGTGGCGCGACGCCTCTCACAAGATGCTGGCTCGATGCACCTGTTCTCCGTTGCCGAACGGCTTGAGGCGGTCCTGTGGGATAGAAAGCGGATGTTTCCGAACCTGGATTGGTTCAGCGCCGTCTCCTACCACATGCTGGGGGTGCCCACCGTAATGTTCACGCCCTTGTTCGTCATCTCACGAACGACCGGCTGGAGCGCCCACATCATCGAGCAGCGTATCGATAACAAGATCATCCGCCCTAGTGCCAACTACGTTGGCCCGGAGGATCTGAAATTTGTGCCCATCTCTCAACGAGGCTAGTTCCGAGCCATGTCCTTGCATACAAGTAACGTTCGTCCCCAGCCCGACAAGGTGCTTGTCGAAATCGCCGAGTACGTACTGGACACGCCGATTGATTCCAAGGCTGCCTTCGACACGGCCCGATACTGTCTGCTTGACACGCTTGGCTGCGGGTTTGAAGCGCTCGGATACCCGGCATGCGTCAAACTATTGGGCCCCATCGTGCCCGGGACCACCGTCCCCAATGGTGCGAAGGTCCCGGGCACGGCATTTCAGCTCGACCCGGTGCAGGCCGCCTTCAATATCGGAGCGATGATCCGATGGCTCGACTTTAACGACACCTGGCTTGCAGCCGAATGGGGACATCCTTCGGACAATCTCGGCGGCATCCTCGCCTGCGCAGACTGGTTATCGCGCAATGCAGTGGCGGCGGGCCACAGACCGCTGTTTGTGCGCGACGTGCTCGAAGCGATGATTCGGGCGCACGAGATTCAGGGCTGCATTGCCTTGGAAAATTCCTTTAACAAAGTTGGACTCGATCACGTCGTGCTTGTTAAAGTCGCAACGACGGCCGTCGTTGCCAAGATGCTGGGGCTCAGCCGCGACGAAATCATCAATGCCCTGTCGCTAGCCTGGGTCGACGGTCAGTCGCTGCGCACGTATCGACATGCCCCCAACACGGGTTCGCGCAAAAGCTGGGCCGCAGGCGATGCCACGTCACGCGGGGTTCGGTTGGCGCTGATTGCGCGCACCGGCGAAATGGGCTATCCGTCGGTACTGACGGCTAAGACTTGGGGCTTTTACGACGTCAGCTTTGGCGGCAAATCCTTTCGGTTCCAGCGTCCCTATGGCAGCTATGTTATGGAAAATGTGCTTTTCAAAATCTCCTTTCCGGCTGAATTTCATGCTCAAACGGCCGTCGAGGCGGCGATGGGTCTGCACCAGGAATTCGCCCGACTGGGGCGCAAGGCGGAGCAGATCCGCAAGATCACCATCCGCACGCATGAAGCGTGCATTCGCATCATTGACAAAAAGGGCCCGCTTAATAATCCGGCCGACCGCGACCATTGCATCCAATATATGGTCGCAATCCCGCTTTTATTCGGACGTCTCACGGCGCAGGACTACGAGGATACGGTTGCCAGCGATCCGCGCATCGATCAGCTACGCGAAAAAATCCATTGCGTGGAAGACGAGCAGTTCACCAAGGATTATCACGACCCGCAAAAGCGTTCCATCGCGAATGCACTGACGGTCGAGTTCGAAGACGGCAAAAAACTCCCCGAGGTGGTGGTTGAGTATCCAATTGGCCACAAGCGACGCCGCAAAGAGGGAATGCCGGTATTGATGGAAAAATTCAAGACCAACTTGACGCGGGTTTTTCCCGAAAAGCGAACGGCGATCCTTCTTGCCTTGGCCAATGACGCCAAGCGGCTCGATGCCACGGCAGTGCATGAGTTCGTCGACCTCATGACAATCGGATGACGTTTGCATGACGGTTGGATTGGAACCGTAGCAATACGATCTCGCGCAAAAGCACGGCGGCAGGCGACATGGTCAGCAAGAAAAACTCGAGAAAAGCGCTCCTGGCCAGCGGCATGCGAGCGGCGGCCTTGCCACTTACTTTCATGGCCTTGGGCGGATGCGCAACTCAGTACGATTTGACGCTTACTCCTCGGGATGGCGGCAAGCCGGCCATTGGTACGGCGCGCGAGCTCGGACCCGGCCAAGCGCGAGTGTCGATCGAAATTGCCGATAAGACGTATCTTGGCACCTGGACACAGATCGCTCCCGAGCGTTCGACGACGTACGTCGGGGCATCGTCTTGGGGATGGTGGGATTGGGGACCGAACAGTGCGAGCGCCCGCGCCGCTGGCCAAAGCGTTGCCAAGGCCTTGCTCCAGTCGCCCGACGGCTCGGGCCTGCGATGCGACTTCTTCGGTCCGGCGCGCGATCACGGAACCGGTACCTGCTTTGATGACAAAGGCCAGATTTTCGACGTTCAATTTCGTTCACGGAACTCCAAATGACAATCAACGATCCGTTTCAAAGCCTTCGCACGCTGGCCGTCCCGGGCGCGGGTGAGGCCCGTTACTTTCAATTGGCGGCGCTCGAGTCTTCGGGGTTAGGAAAGATCTCTCGGCTGCCAATGTCGATCCGCATCGTGCTCGAGTCCGTGCTGCGCAATTGCGATGGTCGCAAGGTGACGCAGGAGCACGTGCGCGAGCTCGCCGGCTGGCAACCCAGTGCCGAACGCACCGAGGAAATTCCGTTCGTTGTTGCACGCGTGGTCCTGCAGGATTTCACTGGAGTGCCTCTACTCGCCGATCTGGCAGCCATGCGAAGCGTTGCGCTTCGAAGCGGAAAGGAGCCCGGACGCATCGAACCGTTAGTTCCCGTGGACCTCGTGGTCGACCACTCGGTAATGATCGATCACTACGGAACGCCCGATGCGCTCGATCTGAACATGAAGCTTGAATTTCAGCGCAATCGCGAGCGCTACCAGTTCATGAAATGGGGGATGCAGGCCTTCACGACCTTTGGTGTCGTACCACCCGGATTCGGCATCGTCCACCAGGTTAATCTCGAGTACTTGGCGCGCGGTGTGCACAGTAACCGGAACAAGGTCCTATATCCCGACACCCTGGTCGGCACCGACAGCCACACGACGATGATCAACGGCATCGGCGTTGTCGGCTGGGGCGTCGGTGGTATCGAAGCTGAGGCGGCGATGCTTGGGCAACCGCTGTATTTCCTTACCCCCGATGTGATCGGCGTGGAACTTACCGGTGAGCTGCGCGGCGGCGTCACGGCGACCGACCTGGTACTGACAGTAACGGAGATGTTGCGCAAAGAAAAGGTGGTCGGGAAGTTTGTCGAGTTTTTCGGCCCCGGCACGGCATCGCTGTCGGTGCCCGACCGAGCGACCATCGCCAACATGGCACCGGAATATGGAGCAACCATGGGCTTTTTCCCGGTCGACGAAAGGACGCTGGCCTATTTCGAGGGCACCGGCCGCACGCGTTCCGAAATCGACACGTTCGCCGCATATTTCCGGGCACAACAGATGTTCGGCGTTCCTTTGGCAGGGCAGATCGACTTCACGAAGACCTTGCGTCTGGATTTGGCCAGTGTCACACCCTCGCTTGCGGGACCCAAGCGCCCTCAGGACCGGATCGAGATTGGTAAGGTCAAGTCAAATTTCACCGAACTGTTTTCCAAGCCCGCGTCGGAGAATGGATTTAATCAACCAGCCGCGCGCCTTCGCCAGCACGTTCGAACCGCTAACGGGTACGAGATTGCCAACGGCGATGTTCTCATTGCGGCGATCACTTCATGCACCAACACGAGCAACCCGAGCGTGCTGCTGGCCGCCGGATTGCTCGCAAAAAAGGCGGTGGAAGCCGGCCTGCGCGTGAACCCGCAAGTCAAAACATCGCTAGCTCCCGGCTCGCGGATCGTGACGCAATATCTGCAGCGCACGGGATTGCTCCCCTACTTAGAGCAATTGGGATTTAACGTCGCGGCGTACGGGTGCACCACTTGCATCGGCAACGCGGGAGATTTGCGCCCCGAGATCGTCGATGCAATTACACAGAACGATCTCGTTTGCGCTGCGGTGCTGTCTGGCAATCGCAATTTTGAGGCTCGGATCCATCCGAACCTCAAGGCCAACTTCCTGGCCTCGCCGCCTTTGGTCGTCGCTTATGCCATCGCCGGCTCCGTGCTGCGAGACTTCATGACCGAACCGGTCGGAATCGGCCAAGGTGGCCGCAAAATCTGGCTCGGCGACATCTGGCCCAGCGCCGCGGAAGTCCGAGCACTCGTTCCTGAGGCGATGGACCCCAAAGCCTTCCGCGTCAACTACGGCCGTGTCAAGACCGAGCCCGGTCGCTTGTGGCAGCAGATTGAAGGCGGCAGTGGCCAGACCTATTCCTGGCCCGAGTCCACTTATATTGCAGAGCCACCGTTTTTTGCTGAATTCTCGCTGCAACCGCCGCCGCTTACGCCCCCGGTCAAAAATGCCCGCGCGCTGGCAATTTTTGGCGACTCGATCACGACTGACCATATATCGCCCGCCGGCTCGATTAAGGAAACTTCGCCAGCCGGTCGCTGGCTGATCGAGCACGGGGTGGCCAAAGCGGATTTCAACAGCTACGGATCGCGACGCGGCAATCACGAAGTAATGATGCGAGGCACCTTTGCCAACGTGCGCATCAAGAACCTCATGGTGCCTGCCGCGGCAGATGGCTCCCGCGTGGAGGGCGGCATCACGATCCATCGCCCCTCGGGCGAGCGCATGTCGATCTACGATGCCGCGATGCGCTACTGCGCTGCCGGGGTGCCGACAATTGTTTTCGGGGGCGAGGAATACGGTACAGGATCCTCGCGCGACTGGGCCGCTAAGGGCACTCAGCTTTTGGGCGTGCGCGCGGTCATCGCACGCAGCTTCGAGCGCATACACCGAAGCAACCTAGTCGGCATGGGGGTGCTCCCATTGCAGTTCAACGGCGCAGACAGCGCCTCATCGCTGCAAATAACGGGAGATGAAACTTTCGATCTACTCGGTCTGGACGATCTGCGACCGCGTCAACCGGTGACGCTTGCCATTCGCGGTAGCGATGGTTCGCTGCGCACTGTGCAAGTGACCTTGCGGATCGATACGCCGATCGAAGTCGATTATTACCGGCACGGCGGTATCCTGCCTTTCGTCTTGCGGCAGCTGCTCGCATCCTAGAAACATCCGAGTTGCTGGCTAACGAGATGTCGCTGCAGGCCAGTGGCAAGCAAGATGGACAGTTTTTCGCCCCACGTCGGGTAGTCATCGATACCAACGTGTGGCTCGATCTATTCGTCTTTGAGGATCGGGCAGCCCAACCGCTGGCGCAAGCGCTGCAGGGCGGATCATTGGTGGCGGTTCGCAGCGAACAAACAGACGCGGAGTTGCTTGCGGTATTGGCGCGACCACGGTTTGCCGCGCTCGGCGCCGCGGCGGTTTCGGCCCTTATACGGCGTTGGCAGCTGCTCGCGCAGTGTGCTCCGGTGCCTGGCCGCGCACCGTGGCTGTGTCGGGATCCAGATGATCAAAAGTTTCTTGACCTTGCGTACTACGCGCATGCCTGCGCGCTCTACACCAAGGACCGGGCACTGCTGCGCTTGGCGCGTGCAGCACGCCACGATGGGTTGCAGATCGTCGGCCCCACATCTGTTGAGCCTGCATCTGGCAGCTGTCCCGTGCAAAATCAAAAGTGTTAAGTTTCGGCCGACATCGTATTGAACTCCCTGATCCCACCATGACGCACACCGCCGGTTCCCGACCCCTGGGCAATTTGGGTTCTTCCAAGCTGCCGGGCGTTGGTACGACCATCTTTACGGTGATGTCCCAGCTCGCGCTGGAGCACGGGGCCATCAACCTCGGACAGGGATTTCCCGATTTCGATTGCGACCTGCAACTGCAGAGGTTGGTAACCGAAGCAATGGCGCGGGGTGAAAATCAGTACGCACCAATGGCCGGTTTGCCCGAACTTCGGCAAGCCGTTGCATCCAAGATCGAACGACTGCAAGGCTGCCGCTACAACCCGGAGCACGAAATCACGATCACCGCCGGCGCGACGCAGGCGCTATTCACGGCCATTGTGGCGCTGGTGCGTCCGGGCGATGAAGTCATCATACTGGAGCCCGCCTACGACAGCTACTTTCCGTCGATCGTAGTTGCCGGGGGACAACCAATCGCGGTTGCGCTAGACCACGCCAATGGGTACCGCGCGGACTGGGACCGGGTGCTCGCGGCCATCACGCCGCGCACGCGGCTGCTGATTGTTAATTCTCCGCATAACCCGACGGGTAGCATATTTGACCAGGAGGATGTCCGCGCGTTGGAGCATATTGTCCGAACACACGGCGTTTTTGTGCTCTCCGACGAAGTTTACGAGCACATCGTTTTTGACGGGAAACCGCACCACAGTGTAGCCTCGTCAGCTGAGCTAGCCTCACGCGCATTCCTCGTGTCAAGCTTCGGCAAGACTTTCCACAGCACCGGATGGAAAATCGGCTATTGCTGCGCTCCGGCAGCCCTCACAGCCGAATTTCGCAAGGTGCATCAGTTCAACGTTTTTGCGGTAAACCGCCCGATGCAGGCGGCAATCGCCAGTTATCTTCAGAATCCTTCGCCCTATCTGGAACTAGCCGCGTTTTACCAGGCCAAACGGGATCGGTTCCTTGCGGGATTGGCCGCGACGCGCTTTCAACCACTGGCCTGTCCCGGGACATATTTCGTGCTTGCCGATTACCGCTCGATCTGCGATGAACCCGATACACAGTTCGCGCGACAGCTGTTGATCAAGCACGGGGTGGCTTCCATCCCCTTGTCGGCGTTTTACCGACAGCCTTTTGACAATCACGTTATTCGATTTTGTTTCGGTAAGCGCGAGCAAACTCTCGACGCCGGTATCGAGCGGCTGCTCCGGGTGTAGAGCTCAGCCGGAAAGAAATTGGCGCCGGCGATGGCCGGCAGGGACGTAAGGCTCCGAACTAGAGGATATGCGCGGCCTCCGAGAACGCCAGCCGTGGTCCGCGGGGGAAAAACTTTGTCGGGTCGGCCGTTCCGATGTTGACGAGAAAGTTGGAGCGAAACCGCCCGTCCGGAAAAAATTCGGCATCAACGCTCGCGGTGTCGAAACCCGACATTGGTCCACAATCCAATCCAAGCGCTCGCGCGGCAAGTATGAGGTACGCGCCTTGCAGACTACCGTTGCGAAACGCCGTGTCCCGCGCGAGCGTGGCATTGTTTTCGTAAAGCGGCTTGGCGTCGTACGCCGGAAACTGCGCTGGCAGCAGCTCGAAAAAACGCGAGTCGCTGGCAACGATCACTGTCACGGGCGCCGCCATAGTCTGTGCGACGTTGCCTGGACTTAGCGCCGGCTTTAACCGTTCCTTGGCGCCAGCACTGCGGATAAAAACGAACCGTGCCGGCTGGCAGTTAAAGGACGTCGGTCCCCACTTGAGCAAATCGTGCAACGCATGAAGCGTTTCGTTCGTCACTGGCTCGGGTCCAAACCCGTGTGCTGTGTGGGCGGCGCGAAAAAGCTGGTCCAGAGCCGAATCCGATAGCGGAGTTTTCATCTGCGCAATTACTCCTAGAGAATGTGCTTGCAACTTTGCTTTTGGTCCCGAAGCGTACCGTAAGGGTCGGCGGACTGCGAAACCTTGAGCCCGGCACCCGACCGGGCTGTCGGTCAATCAATAAGATCCTGCTTTGTCACAGTCGGCAGGATCTGCACCGACTGCTCATGGGGTAGTGCCTCGACCTCCTTGAGCGCGCGCTGCATTTGACGCGTGCGCGTATCGGCGGCTTCCAAGGTATTGGATACCGTACGGACTTGCTCGCGGATCTTGCTCAGCCACTCGCCGAATCGGGAAAACTCGGTTTTTACCGCACCGAGCAAACGCCAAACCTCCGCCGAACGCTGCTCGATGGCAAGCGTCCGAAAGCCCATTTGCAGCGTGTTGAGCATGGCAAATAGTGTCGTCGGACCGGCAACGACGACGCGCCGCTCGCGATTGAGTGTGTCTACCAAGCCGGGGCGACGCAAAATCTCCGCAAACAGACTCTCCGAAGGCACGAATAAGATCGCAAAGTCTGTCGTATATGGCGGTTCGATATATTTTTCGCGGATGCTGCGCGCTTCGAGCTTGATTCGGTTTTCCAGCGCCCGAGCCGCGTCTTCCACTGCCTCCGCATCGCCGAGCTCTTGCGCACTTTGCAGCCGTTCATAGTCCTCCGCTGGGAATTTGGCATCAATCGGTAGCCAGACCGTCTCGCCGCCGCCTCGGCCCGGCAAGCGAATGGCAAATTCCACTCGCTCCGGCGACCCCGGCCGAGTGGCCAGGTTGGCGGCATACTGATCGGGCAAAAGAACTTGTTCGAGCAGTGATCCGAGTTGCGCCTCGCCAAAAGTTCCACGTACCTTAACGTTACCCAGGACGCGCTTCAGATCGCCCACGCCAGCCGCCAAGGACTGCATCTCGCCTAAGCCCTGGTGAACCTGCTCGAGACGCTCGGAAACAAGTCGGAAGGACTCGCCCAGACGCGATTCGAGCGTCGTCTGCAGCTTCTCTTCAACCGTCGCGCGCATCTGCTCAAGTCGTGCCTCATTACCCGATTGCAGCGCCTGCAGTCGCGCCTCAAGGGTCACCCGGATCTCCGACAGACTGCGCTGTGTTGTGGCGCTTAACTCACTTAGATGCTCCTGCATCGTGCGCCCATAGATCCCAAGCTGCTCGGTTTGCAGCCCAACGGACTGCACCAGTTGCGTACCGAGGGCAGATTGCAGTTGCCCGAGTCGCTGATCAGTCTCCATCCGGGAAGAACTCGCGCTATTCTCCAGTGCCTGGCGCAGCTCACGTTCGAGTCGCTCGTTTTCTTCGCGCAGCCGCTCCACCGCTCGCTGCAATTCAGCGCCCGCCGCGCGCTGCCGTCCCATCCCGAGTAAGACCAGCACGGCAGTGCCAAGGGCGAGTGCCAGGATCCCACCAAGAACCAGCACCGAAAACGTCGACAAAGTATCCATAGATGCGACTGTACAGGGCGCTGCAAACGTTTACGCTTCGCGCAACGAAGCCAGTGGTGGGCTTTGCAGTATGCCGCGCATGCCGACCCACCCCCCAAGAAGTGCGGCCACAATTCCGCCACTTACACCCGCCACCGGTACCCACGCACGTACAACAAAATCGAACTCAAAGACAAACCGTGCCAGCGCCCACCCTACTACGGCCGCACCTGCGCTGGCCATCGCGCCAGATACGATACCGATCAAGATCAATTCCGCCCTCTGCGCCCTCGCCAATTGCTCATGAGAAGCGCCGAGCGCTCGCAACAGCGCGGCTTCGCGAACGCGCTCATCGTGTGAGGACGCGAGCGCGGAGTACAACACCAGTACCCCAGCGACCAGTGCGAAGACAAACAAAAACTGCGCGGCAGCGATGAGCTGTTCGAGCATGCCGCGAACTTGGTGCAGGACCTGATCGACATCGATGACTGTTAGGTTGGGAAACTCGCGCACAAGCTCGTTCATCAGGTGCGCCTGCTGGATCGGCAAGAAAAACGAAGTGATGAAGCTCTGGGGAGCTTGACGCAGAAGCGATGGCGACATGATTACAAAGAAATTCACCCGCATTGAATTCCAGTTCACAGTCCGAATGCTTGTGACCTTTGCCTGCACCATCTGCCCTGCGATATCAAAAGACAGTTCCTGCCCAAGTCCAATCCCGAGGCGCTTAGCAATGCCTTCTTCGATGGAAAGTTCGGGCGCACCCGGCGCAAACCAGCGTCCCCGATCGATCCGATTGTGAGCTGGGGGCTGCGCCTGATACGACAAATTAAACTCCCGATCAATCAGGGCCTGCGCGCGCGGATCCTCGTAGCTCTCGGGTCCCACCTTCTTGCCATCAATCTCGACTAAGCGCCCGCGGACCATGGGGTCGAGGCTCACGTCAGCAATGTGTGCCGCTCGCAACCGCGCAGCGACGGCGTCAACCTGTTCGGGTTGAATATTGATCACGAAACGGTTGGGAGCGTCCGCCGGTGCTTGCCTGCGCCATTCATCCACCAGATCGGTGCGCGCGATGGCCAATGCCAGTATTGCCATCAGTCCCGTTGATAACGCAATGAGCTGCGCCACATTGGTGCCCCGGCGCCGCTGCATTGCCGCCAGCGCAAACCGCAACGTCCATCCGATCGATCGATGATCTTGTCGACGCAACCATTGCAGCAGGCGCATAGCAAGGTGGGCAAACGCCCCAAAGAAGACCAGGCAACCCAGAAAACCGCCTCCAACAATCAATCCCAGTCGCAGCTCGCCAGCAGTCCAAAAGAGTAGCAGCGCAAACCCGACGGTACCCATAAAGTAGGCAAACCAGGTTCGCGGCGTCTGAAGGCCAACATCACGCCGCAAAACCCGCACCGGGGGTACCCGCCGCAGCTGCTCTAGCGGGGGCACGGCAAAGCCCAGCAAGAGAATCATTCCACAAAGCAGGCCTTGCACAGCTGGGTATAGGGTTGGCCAGGGTAAGACTTGCTGCAAAAGACCCGCTAGAAGACCAACCAGGGCAAAATGCAGCGCCAGCCCGATCGTCGCGCCGAGCACACTTGCCAGCAAACCAACGGCTGCAAATTCCAGTACGAATAAAACCAGCATGTCATTTTGCACCAGTCCCAGGCAGCGCATCAGTGCGCAGCTATCTAGGCGGCGTGCTCCAAATCGCCGGGCCGCCGCGCTAACCGCAACCGCCGCGATCATTACCGTCAGCAAGGCAACCAGTCGCATGAATCGATCGGCCCGCGTAAGAGACCTTTGGAGTTCCGGTCGCCCATCGTCCAGGGACTCCACATGCTGTCCGCGATGTAGTCCTGTCCTCAAAGAAGAAACCAACGCTCGCACGGATGCTGCCTCGCCAGCGACCATCCACCGATAAGAGACACGGCTTGCCGGCTGGACCAGTCCGGTTGCGAGCAGATCGCTTGCGTTCATGAGCACTCGCGGTGCGAAACCCATCACTTGTATTGCACGGTCCGGCTCCGAATCGATGACGCCGCTAATGCGAAACCGGCTGTTACCCAGCCGCAAACTGTCGCCTTCTTTCACACCAAGAGCGATTAACGCCTGCGGCTCCACCCAGACGGTCCCGCTGGCGGGAATGCCGTTGGCCGCACGGTGCGCGCCGCCCTCCAATACCTGCAATGAACCGCGCAATGGATAATCATCCGTGACGGCCTTGACGGCGACTAACGTGTTGGCTTGCAGGTCCGATTCAGACATGGCCATGCTGGGAAAGGACACGGCAAGCGCGGTGCGCAGTCCCAATCGGGCGGCGGTTTGCATCAGTGCGTCGTCGATGGGACGATCGGAATCCAACACGGCATCGCCACCCAGGTATTGAGCGGCGTCGCGCTGCAATGCGGAGCGGACACGATCGGCAAGAAAACCAACGCTCGTCATCGCCGCAACCGCTGTCACGATTGCCAAAGCCAACAGACGAAGCTCGCCACTGCGCCAATCGCGCCGCACCATGCGCAGCGCCAGTCCCACCAAGGTTCTAAGTCTCATCCCGCGCCGATTCTAAGGCCGCAGCGCTCTATAGCGCGCAGGCAGTGCTAGCGTTCGACAATGGCCACGCGACGCGCGTTTGCTAGCGGTTGATCGTCGCGGCGCCGGCCGCGCACGCGACTTCATCTTGCGACCCGGTGCCACCTGAGCAACCGATGGCACCAATCAGCTTTCCGTCCTCTATAAGTGGAATGCCACCGCGCGAAGCGATCACATCGTCAAGCGTGAGCACATACTTGGAATCTTGCTTTTGCACGGCATCTTCGAACGCTTTCGTGGGACGGCGAAACTTGGCCGCAGCACGCGCCTTGTGCTCAGCAACCGTAATCGACGCCAGTTGCGCACCATCCATGCGCAAAAAAGCAACCAGACTGCCGCCGGAATCGACGACGGCCACATTCAGTGGCCAGCCACGCTTGTTTGCCTCGGCAACAGCCGCCTGCAGTACGGCCTGCGCGCGCTGCGCGGAAATCGGTGCCCCGTAAGGGGTGTTGTACGGCAACTTTTCTGGAATCACATCGCGCGGATCCGGCGCAGGGCTCGGTCCTTGCTGTGCACAGACGGCCGACACGCAGGCAAGAAGACCCGCCCCAATAACCGCGCCCCAAGGACCAACATTGCTCACGTTCTCTCCTCCTGGCAATAGTACCAACTACGCGCGCTCGATCAATTCGATTCGATACCCATCCGGGTCCTCGACAAAGGCGATGACCGTGCTACCACCCTTGACAGGTCCCGGTTCCCGCACAATTTTGCCCCCGAGCGCTCGAATCCGCTTACATGTGGATGCAGCGTCAGAAACACCCAACGCGATGTGTCCGTACGCTGTGCCCAATTCATAGTTCGCTACGCCGTAGTTGTAGGTCAGCTCGATTTCGGCGTTTCCATCCGCATTGCCCTTGCCAAACCCTACAAAGGCTAGCGTATATTTTTGCTCCGGCCGGTCGCTGGTGTGCAACAAAGTCATACCCAACACTCGCGTGTAAAAATCTATTGAGCGCTGAAGATCGCCGACTCGTAACATCGTGTGCAGCAGTTTCATGGGAAATACGCCTCCTGTCGCGTAGACAAATCATTGCACCAGAACCCTCCTCTGCGCTAGCAGACTAGAAGACTCGTCCGTGCACCCGTGCGGGTTATGGATTTCGCAGCCCTTCTTACCGGCGCCACCGAAGGTAGTAAGCGCTGTATACAAGCAAATTTACGACCAATACGCCAACTCCGAGCACGAATTGCCATTGTCGAGTCAGCACGGCTGGGTAGATTAGCGCGAGCACGTAGTGCTCAACAAACCCCTCCGAATACCCGAGTTCTCCAGCCGAGCGCCGCAGCAAGTTCTCTAGCGGAGTCAGGGGACAGATCCAGCCGCTAAACTCAATCAGGGCGCCCCACCCAACGGCCGCAAAATGTACCCATTTGATCTTCGGCCATCTAAATACCAGTATCGCCCCGAATACGACAAACACGATGAAGCAAGCGTGCACCAGCAAGATCATGTCGGCGGCAAATAGCGTCAGCATTGCGGCGATTGAGAAAGACCAAAGGATCGCGTTCGAGGGAGGTGCTTTTCGTGGCGCTGCGCGCAAAGTACCTCATATTCTCCCGATAGCGCCGGTTCGCCAGAAGCCGCGGTGCCACGATATTTGCGCAACGCTATCTGCGGCGCCGTAAAGCGCCACCGAACAGCTCCTTTGCGAAGTAAAGCATCGAACGCCACTAAGATCTCTGGTCGCTGTCCTTCGGGGCCGGCGTCGTTTCCGCCGGCGCCAGGGATTTTTAACCCAAAGCATTTTGCGCGAACGCATTGAGCTCGCCGCCAAGTCGTTAACACTGGTAGCCAAAGTCGAGCCATGCTTGCGACAGATTCGTTTCGCGAAAAGCCGCTCGCAAAAAACTATTGCTTGTTGCCTTGCACCGTTTAAATGCGAACCGCGCAACGTGCAGCGGTCAAGTGAAAGACGCACCGCAGTTCACTTAAAACGAATATCGCACTCAACCGAGGCCGCCGCAGGGGACCAAATGCCCGTCGAGCGAGAGCAGCGCGAGAGGTTTGCTTTAAGTGGCGACTAGCGCTTTCACGGGGCGCAGTGTCGCATCGGCGCATCTGTTCGGTATCGATATATCGGTTAAGGTTGCGCCTCATCTCATTTGTAAGTGCTGGTGGGCTCGCTTGTGGCAGGGCGACCAACGCCAGTATCCCCTGGCGCTCGGCCACCCGAGCAAGGCGCGGGGCCGATGGAGTGAAGTTGCGTGCGACCTTTTGAGCGTTTTTCGTTGTCAAAGCGGGCTGCGACCGAAAAATCTCGCAATTACTGGCCACTGCTGGTGCCGCCAGTCTGCATCGGTTTGTGGTGGTGCATTCTTTGCGTTGCTTTTAGTGCCGCGGTCGCCGATACGTTTGCAATCATTGCAAGTTGCGTTTGCGCGATCATCATCGCCTTGGCGCTGCTAGCCGACGCGTTGGGTATTGAAGACAGACTTTTGCGCGGCGATGAATCTAAGGACTTCAAGCAGACCTCGGGTTCAGAGAAATTTTCCTGACCGCTGGCGCGCCAGAGGCACTCGCATCCTTCCATCCTTCACGTAACCGGGCTGCAGTCTCGACGATTGAGGTGCGGTCGCGTAAAGACATAGACAACGCGCGGCACCGTTCCCCGCAACTCAGGCGACAATGCGATCGCGCATGTTTGCCTCTTAAGATGTTGCACGTAAGGCTGCATTTTGCGCAAATCGACTCCGGCAGTAACCAGGGGCTTGGAGTATTGCCTGCTACTGTACGCATGGCACTGGCAGCTCCGTACGTTCGTGTCCATCAGCCGCTAGCGCTGAGCCAGGGGCCACCGCGCAACACCACAAAACCGCAACGCACTCTTGGAGTACCGATCAATGAGCGCCGTCACGTTGGAATCGGTTCTCACTTGCCCTTTATGCGGATACGCCAAGCGCGAAACGATGCCTACCGATGCGTGCCAATATTTTTATAGGTGCGAGAACTGCAAAGCGCTGCTGCGGCCCCAACCAGGCAAGTGCTGCGTTTTTTGTTCCTACGGATCGGTACCGTGTCCTCCGCTGCAGCGCGCAAATTCGTGCTGCTAAAACGCGGCTTACCGAATGAGCCGATCAAGGCGCCGCAGGGCCAAAAGCCTGGCTTCGAGTAAAACGTCCGCAGCACATACGTGGCCGGCGCACTAGCCATTGTCGGTCTCAGCCTCTGAGCCCGTCAAACTCTTCCGGGCCTTGCAATCGTGCCAGCGTAGCGCCACGTTTTCGTTCCATCAATGATGAACTTTTTTGCGCCACTGCGAGCTAGCTCATCTGCCTTTCGATGGCATTTGATTTTCGCCTGAAGGAAAGCGATTTATCCGAAAAATATTTCCCGCCGCCTAGGCCAGGGGTAAGCTAGGCGCTGTTTCGATGGCTTGACCCGTCGCACCACGCCGACCGGCGCCCGCGCCGCAAGTTGCGCGCCCAATAGCCCAAGAGCTATCGGATACAAGGAGACATCGATGATTCGCTCGACCATGCAGCAAGTGCCATTGTCCATAAACCATCTGCTCGAACGGGCCGGACGCCTATTTCCAGAGGCCGAAATCATCACCCGCATGCCCAACAAGTCCTACGTGCGGCACACCAATGCAGATATGTACCGCAGATCGCGACAGCTAGCGGCTGCCTTGCTCGACGCGGGCCTTAAAAAGGGCGATCGGGTCGCCACTTTGTGCTGGAACCACTATGCCCACTTGGAGTGCTACTTTGGTATCCCGGCTGCGGGCGGCGTCATGCATACGTTGAACCTGCGGCTTGCACCCGATGAAATCGCCTGGATCGCAAATCATGCGCGCGACCGCTTTCTGGTCGTGGATGATGTTCTTTTGCCTCTGCTCGAGCGCTTTCGCAGCGCAACGAGCTTCGAACGCGTTTTGGTCGTTCCTTTAACTGGGGCGCCCGTCAAAGCGCCCGATCTGAGCTATGAAGTCTTCATTGAACGCGCGCCGAGGGGGTTTTCTTATGTCCCACACGACGAAAACGATGCAATTTCGATGTGCTACACCTCCGGCACTACGGGCCGACCTAAAGGGGTGGTTTATTCGCACCGATCAACGATGCTGCATACGCTCGCCGTTAGTGCGACGGCCTCCTGCAGTGCGCGCCCAAGTGATATGGTCTGCCCGGTAGTGCCGATGTTTCACGCCAACGCCTGGGGCATGCCGTACTGCTGCGCGATGGTCGGGGCACGCATGGCCATGCCCGGTCCCCACCTAGCCCCAGCCGATCTGCTTGATCTGTTCAATGACCAGGAGGTCAATCTTGCCTTCGGCGTACCAACGATTTGGATCGGAATTTTGCAGCTTCTCGACGCGGATCCGCAAACGCGGCGCCTTCCCGCAGGGATGCGGATGACCGTTGGCGGCGCAGCGATGCCAGAGTCGGCGGTGCGTGGTTTTGCCCGACACGGTGCAAGTGTCCTGGTCGGCTGGGGCATGACCGAGACCAGCCCGGTCGCAAGTATCTCGGGCAACAAGCCCGAGTTGCTCGAGATGGATGCCGACGAGCGCTTTCGGCGCGCTGCCTTAGCAGGTGTTCCCATCCCTTTGATCGATGCGCGGCTCATTGGCGAGGATGGCAGCGAACAGCCGTGGAACGGCAGCAGCCTTGGCGAACTTCAGGTTCGCGGGCCGTTTGTGGCCGCCGCCTACCATGAGGTTCCTGGCGACTCGGAAAAGTTCACCTCCGATGGGTTCCTGCGCACCGGCGACGTAGCGGCGATCGACGAGCATGCCTTCATACGAATTGCGGACCGCACCAAGGACCTGATCAAGTCCGGCGGTGAATGGATCAGCTCGGTCGACATGGAAGGGCACTTGATGGGTCACCCCGCCGTTTTGGAAGCTGCGGTCATTGCGATACCGGATCCCAAGTGGATCGAACGACCGCTTGCCTGTGTGGTGCTCAAACCCGGCGCCGGCGTAAGCGCCGACGAGTTGCGCGAGCACCTCGCGCCACACTTTGCACGCTGGCAGCTTCCTGAGCGCATCGAGTTCATTGAGGCCATACCGCGCACTTCCACCGGCAAGTTTTGGAAAACGAAATTGCGCGAGCGATATCGTTAGGCGGATCGGATGAAATGGCCAGGTACGGTCAGCTTCTTTAGCTGCGCAGTGTGCACGCCTGGGCGCTCGCGCCCGCTTTGCCGGGCAATAGCGCTGGGACGTTGCCGTCCCACGGCCTGTTGTACCCTTAAATAGCTAGCGCGAAATTCCAAATACTTCGGACGGGCCGTGGCTACTTTGCTGCCTTGCCGAGGTTCGCATTTAACAGCGCCGCCAGCCGAGCGCCTGCCAGTTCGAGCTGCCCGGGGATTAGACGCGTTGCCCTTTCAACGTACGATCTGTCAAGAACGACGATGCCGTTGACTGGCTGCTCGCAAGTAAAGTCGCGAAAGTTATATGCAACTTTGCGCGCCAGCGAGTTGCTTTCTATCGCCCAGTCCAGCGCGGATCCGCCTAGCCGGCTTGGCGCAATCGCTCGGGCCTCTTGTGTGAGCCGATCGAGCAGCGCATCGGTCGGCCCCGCGCGATCGGCGACACGCAGACCCAGTGACAAATTCACCAGATCGTTGTCCCAAACGCCGTGCAATTCGCGTTTGCCTCTGGTCTTTACGCCGGCTAGTGCAACGGCGACGTCGTTACCACCGCGATCGGTCGCATGGCCTGACTCGTCCACGACTCCCGCGGCATAGATGTTCGAGGCCGCATGAAGTGGCTGGTGGATGTCACCGACGAGATGCACGATCCATTTGAGCGCCTCATTGCGTTCTCGTACCGGACGGGTCGAATCGCGCAACACAGCGAGCAGCTGCGGGATTTGCTGGCTTGCGCACTCTCCGCCAGCGGGGCACCAAGTGGCGCTGGAGGGCACAGTGCCACATAGGGGAACGTCGTCATAATGTCGAAAGGGCCGGTCCGCGGGCGTGCGGCGAATTTCATCGGCCCAAGTAGATACCGCGGCAAGCGTCGTCCGTCCCGACGGGTTACCTTGCTTGTCGCGGTCGTCGGCTAACAGCAGCGCCACCTGAGCGCGAGCCTGCTCATCAAGGAGCCGGTCGGCAATTCCCCCCACCGCGCGGTGACCGACCGGCCCCCAAGCCTGGGCGGTGGCGGCCAGAGCCGCGAGCAGCGCGGCGAGCAGACTCCTTTGCAATTTCAACACCATTGCGATCGCACCTTTCATCGGTAATTTCACTGCGCATCTTCCTTCGAAAAAATCCAGGGACCGTGGCCGATCAATCAGCGGCAATTTTTCTTGCCCTGCGTTATGCGCGCTCGCGCATCCAGACCATGAATGGCGTGCAAGGCGCAACGGATCCGACATCGAACTTACTGGGCAAATAGCGCCGCGCTCCAATACCTCTGCACCCCAGTTTCGCCGCGATATTCACAAACCGCTGCCATTGCGGCATCGTAAAAAAGCCTCGCCTCCTCTGTGAGGCCGAAGAGCGTCAAAGATCGTAAAACGCGGCTAATTCGCAGGTCATTGTGCGTGGGCCGCGCAGCCCAACTGGGCGCACGAAAGCAATAATTGATCTTCCGTTCGATTACATTCTCTTTGACAACAAATCCGTAGAAAGCTGCGATCCGACCAAAGGCGCGGCGCATGTTGCCTACGATTTTTGCGTTCGTGCCAAGATCCCTTGCCTCCGATGCGGTGATAACGGGAGCATTCGGATTTACACCGCTTGGCGAATCTATCGGAAAGAGCCACTGAATAAAGTCGTGGGTGTACTCAAGCCAGTGATCGTCCTGCCGCAAAATCTCTTCTAGGCCTCGACCCCGGTTATCGGTACCACTTCCGTCAAGGAACGACCGCACGGCGTCAAGCGACGGGCTTGCCATGGTCGGTTTCTCGCATACAAATGCCTGTCACGATATTGCCGATGCCGCGGCAACATATAGGCAATATTCGCAATCCGGCGCCGGCTCCGGGGGATGCTGGCGCTGCAGACACTGCGCGATGCGCTCGAGTGTGGGCGAAACCCAAGCGTCGCTGCCCACATAGGGAATTAGCTTGGTGCGAAAGTGCAAGACGTCGTCAAATGGTCCCGCCCCGCGGACGCCATTGGCATACACAAACCAGGCCGTGTCGGAGACCGGCAAACCTCGCCTTCGCAGCAGCCACTGATAGAACTCGACTTGCCGCTTATAGCTGATTTGCCAGTCCGCATCGAGGCTAACCTCGTCATTTTTGGACGTGGCCTTATAGTCGACAACGTACAGCGTGGCGTGCGAATCAGTCCACAAGTCGTCAATGGCTCCGAAGACGGTAAGTCCCGTGTCGGCATGCTCGACCCGAACCCCGCGGAAGTTCTGGCGCCAAACGGTCAGTTCGGGATGATCGGCCGGAATTAGCGATAGCCCTTGCCGCGCTAACCGTGGCGGCACCACGCTTGCGCCTCGAAACTGGTCGAACTCATTTTTCAGTAGATGGTCGACCGCATTGTTCAGATTGAACGGATATCCCGCCGGTTGGGTGATCTTCGCAACCTGATCGAGCCAAAAGCATCGCGGGCAGTTTAAAAAGAGTTCAACCTTTGAGCGACTAAGAGCTTTCCCCACGCAACGGCCTCCTGCCCTCGCGCGGCCACTATACTGGCCAGGCAAAGGCGTGCTGATTATCCCCCACGATCACGGCGACACCGTTTGGTTCCATGGCCCGGATTTTTCCCTCCGACTGGCGCACGCTGGAAGTTACCGGAGCGGCTGCTCGAGAAATTGAAACTCTCGCTTTGCTCGAGCGCAGCTTGCCAGCATCTTTGACCGTCCTGCATGGCGTTCATTGGAGCCGCATCCAACTCGGTTTTACGGTGATTGGCGAGATCGACTTTGTCCTCATCGCGCCCAGCGGCCGCATTTTGCTGATCGAGCAAAAAAGCGGATTCCTGCAGGAAACCGCAGAAGGCCTGGTTAAGCGCTACGGCAAAGACAGCCACAAGCATGTGGGCCATCAGATCGACCGCATGGTCGACGCCCTGCGCTTGCGACTTAGCCAAACCATCCGCGACGAACCGATCAGTATCGATTACTTGCTCTATTGTCCGGATTACGCCGTCAAAGACAAGGAAACCGCAGGTCTGCCGCCGGAGCGCATCGTCGACCTGCCGCGCCGAGATAGTCTTCCGCAACGAATTATCGAAGCCTTGCCTGATCAGCGGGCGCGTCCGGAACTCGCAAGGCGTTTGTACGAATTCTTCGCCGGCGAACTCAATCTTGTTCCCGATACAGCGACACTGATTGGCCGAGCCGAGGAACTTGTCACGCGCCTCTCCGGGGGATTAGCTACGTGGGCGAGGCGCCTGGATTTTGCGCCGTTTCGGTTGCGGGTAACAGCAACCGCCGGCTCGGGTAAGACACAGCTCGCGTTGGCAGTTCTCGCCGACGCATCCAAGGCTGGCCGCAGCGCCCGCTACGTCTGCTTTAACCGCCCACTGGCGGATCACATAGCTTGCGTGGCCCCGCCCGGGACAAGAGCCTCAACGTTTCACCAGCTTTGCGAGCGAGTTCTGCGCGCCGCAGGCCAGGTTCCGGATTTCGGACAGCCGCACGCGTTCGACGAACTCGTAAAGCGCTACGCCGCGCTGGCCAAGGACAATGAGCAGATCGATGAACTCGTCATCGATGAGGGCCAAGACTTCGACGGCACGTGGGTCGAACCCCTGTTGCGATGCCTGAAGCACGATGGACGCGTCTGGTGGCTTGAAGATCCCATGCAACAGCTCTATGAGCGCGCTCCCGTCGACCTGCCAGGGTGGGTGGTGTTACGCGATTACACCAACTATCGCACACCTAGAAAAATTCTTGACTACGTCAACCAACTCGTCGTCCCCGAATGCAGGATTGAAGCCGGGTCCCCTTTGGAAGGCGCAGGCGTTGAGATTCTGGACTTCGACAGCACCAGCGAGCTCATCGAGCGAACAAAGCACGCGATAACGCTGGCATTACAGGGTCGATTTCGCAAACAGGACATCGCCATCGTCACATTTGCGGGACGCGAAAAATCCAAACTCCTGAACCTTGGGGCGCTTGGAGCAAACCGCTTGAAATCCTTCACTGGGCGTTACGATCTTTTTGGTACACCGCAGTATTCAGACGGTGAAATCCTATGCGAGACGGTGTACCGCTTCAAGGGTCAGTCCGCCCCATGCATTATTTTGACCGAAGTGGACTTCGAAAGCTTTGACGAGCGGGCGCGTCGAAAGTTGTTTGTCGGCATGACACGCGCATCGATGAAGATTTTCATCGTGATTTCGCGTCGGGCTGCGGAAATCTTGCTGGCGCGCAGCTGATTTGGGGCCGCGCAACCTCGGAGCATCACGGGCATCCGAATTCGACGCGGGAAGGAGCGCGCTAGGCGCTCACTTGGTGCCAGCGCCGCGCGTAGATGCTCAAAAGCGCATCTGCGTTACGGCTAATAGCGCAGCGGTGTGTGCCCGTCGACCGTTGATCTTTCAAAAGTACTTCGGGTTCAAAAGCATCGCAAAGCTATACCAGATCACCGCTGCAATTCCTGATGCAGTAGGCGGCCCGGGCGCCTTTTTCGCGCCAACCCAACAGGCACCCAACGCTCCCGGTAGCCCGAAGCGCGGTCGCGACGAATCTTGTTGCCCACAAGGGTGACGCGAAACGCATGTTTCGCCCTCCGATTCTGCCGATCGCGGCAATGCGAAACTTCGAAGCTATGCCATTGGTGCGCCCGGTTTTTGCACCGAGGCACAGGTTTTTCTTCATTCGGGGCAAAACGGCTTCAAACGAACACTCGCTCCCCCGGTTAGGCCCATGCGACGCAAAAACAGGTAAGGGATTCGTCTGTCGGTCAAGGATCGGTCGCCAGGTTTTTTGTTTTGGCCACATAGCCGAAGCACACCGCCAAAGTGGGCCATTTACTGCACAAGCACCCGACACTGAAAGAAGGACATTAAATACCTCTTAACAAATGTCAAGGCCAGGTTGGGAGAAATGACTATCTTCTTTCGTGTGCTCCCGTTTCGAAAGGCAAGCATGGGTCCGGCAAATTGGCGCGCCTCCCGTCGCACATTCCTGAAAATGGCGGCGGCTGCGGGTTTGGCTGTAGCGGCCACGCCGCGAAACGCGTTCGCACAACCGCGCTACCTGCAACCCATGCGGGTCGAGAATCCTCTTGCCGCGTATCCCGACCGCGACTGGGAGCGTCTGTACCGCGACATCTTTCGCCACGACAAAACTTTCGTGTTTTTATGCTGCCCGAACGACACGCACAATTGCCTGCTTAACGCATTTGTGAAAAACGACGTCGTTGTACGCATCGAGCCGACGTACGGCTATGGCAAAGCGAGGGACCTGTACGGCAACCAAGCATCGCACCGCTGGGACCCGAGGTGCTGCCAGAAAGGGTTGGTTTTGGCTCGGCGTTTTTACGGCGACCGGCGCGTCAATGGGGCGTTACTACGCAAGGGATTCAAAGAGTGGGTCGATCGCGGCTTCCCGCGTGACCCAAAGACAGGCGCCGCGCCCAGGGATTTGATGCGGCGCGGCTGGGATCAATGGGTCAGAGTGGATCATGCAGCCGCGTTTCGCTACCACGCGAAGACCCTGGAAAACATCGCGCGAACCTATTCCGGGGAACAAGGCAAGAATTTTCTTCTAGCCCAAGGGTACGACCCGGACTCGGTGTCGCAAGTTGGGGATGCGGGCACCCGCGTGATGAAGTTCCGCGGGGGTATGGCCAAGCAGGGAGCCGCCAGAATCTTTGGGGCCTTTCGCATGGGCAACTCGATGGCGCTACTGGACCATCACGTGCGGGGCGTCGGGCCCGATCAGGCCAAAGGTGCGGGATCTTGGGACTCCTATTCGTTTCACACCGATCTGCCACCTGGCCATCCGATGGTCACGGGGGAGCAGACCAACGACTTTGAGCTCTTGGATACTGAAAATGCCAAGCTGATCGTCGTGTGGGGGATGAATTGGATCACGACCAAGATGCCCGACAGCCACTGGCTTACTGAAGCTCGCCTGAAGGGCGCGAACACGGTCGCTGTTACCGTCGAGTACTCCGCCACGGCCTCCAAGTGTGACGAGGTCATCGTGATCCGTCCCGGGTCCGATCCTGCGTTCGCGCTCGGACTCGCGCAGGTCATCATTAGCGAGCGGGCGTACGACGAAAAGTTCGTCAAACGTAATACCGATCTCGTATCCCTGGTGCGCATGGATACCCTTGAGCGGGTTCGCGCATCGGACGTTATTGCTGACCACAGGGATGCACCGCTTAGCAACTGGGCCCAGGTCGTACCCAAGGGCAAATATGCGCCCGCCACCTTAGTGCAAAGCGGAATGCAGGTGCCCGAGACACTGGCAGGAGAGTTTGCCGACTTCGTCGTTTGGGACAAGATTCGCAATCAGCCCGTTGCGATTGGCCACGACCTGGTCGGAACGAAATTTGAAGAAACCGGAATTGACGCTGCGCTCGACGGGCGCTTTGAAATTACGACCACTGACGGCAAACAAATCGAGGTGCGGACCGTCTTTGATCTGACTCGCCAGTACCTGGATGAGAACATGACGCCGCAACAGGTGGAAAAAGTCACCTGGGCTCCGCAAGCAGCCACGCGCAGTCTCGCGCGCCAGATTTCGACTAATGGTGAAAAGACCTTGCTTGCGGTCGGAATGGGTCCGAACCAGTTCTGGAACAACGACAACAAGGACCGTGCGCTGTTCCTCGTAATGGCACTGACTGGAAGCCTGGGCCGCCACGGCGGCAACATCGGCAGCTATGCCGGCACCTACAAAAACACGCTGTTCTCAGGCGTGCCACGCTATACCTACGAGGACCCCTTCGGGCTGCAGCCCGATCCGACCGGTCCCGTCACAACCCACGTGTATCTGCGCGCCGAGTCAATGCACTATTGGGCTAACGGCGAGCGCATCATGAAGGCGGGCAACAAAAAAATAACGACCGGCGCGCACCTACCAACGCCGACAAAATCCATCTGGCAGGTCAACTCAAACTCTTCGCTAGGTAACCAGAAGGGCTTCTATGATGTAGTGTTCAACACCTTGCCGCGCGTCGAACTAGTCGTTTACAACGAATGGTGGTGGACGACCTCCTGCGAATTCTCCGACATCGTCTACGGTGTCGACAGCTGGATGGAGTTCAAGCACCCCGATTTCACGGCCTCCAATACCAATCCCTTCTTTCAAGCGTATCCGCGATCTCCGATTCCACGCTCGTTTCGTACCGTCTCAGACATTGAGACCTACCTGGGGGTGGCGCGGGAACTTACCAAAATCACGCAGGACCCACGCTTTGAACAGATGTGGCAGTTTGTTGCCGAGAATCGCGTGGACGTTTACCTGCAGCGGATCATCGATGGCTCTACACCGCTACGCGGTTATCGCTTTGAAGATGTCGAGCAATTGGCAAAAGCGGGTATCCCCGCACTGATGAATACGCGGACCTACCCGCGCATCAACAGCTACGAACAGATCGCGGAATCCAAGCCTTGGTACACGCGTACCGGACGATTGGAGTTTTACCGGCCGGAGGTGGAGTTCATCGATGCCGGTGAGAATCTGGTGGTACACCGGGAACCAGCAGATGCCACTTTCTATGACCCGTGCGCGATTCTTGCCGCGCCACATCCTGCAATGCGTCCGCGGCGCCCTGCCGACTGGGGTATCGCTCCCGATGACCGTAGCCACATCGTGCGCCAAATGCGCAACACAACATACGATACCGCGGCCCTGCTCGCGACAAGTCACCCCCTGCGCGACCGTGGATGGGATCACGTCTTTCACACGCCCAAGTACCGACATGGTGCACACACGATGCCGATTGACACCGACTATATGGCGGCGCTCTTCGGGCCGTTTGGGGATATGTACCGACGCGACAGACGCGCCCCGGGCACCGGCGAGATGTACGTGGACATCAACCCGCTTGACGCGCGCGGCCTCGGCATCAACGATGGCGATTATGTTTGGATCGACGGTGACCCGAATGACCTGCCATTCCGCGGCTGGCAGGAGCGCACGCGCAAGGACGAGTACAAGGTTGCGCGTTTGCTTGCGCGAGCACGCTTTTACCCCGGCACGCCGGTCGGCATCACGAGAATGTGGTTTAACGGTTACATGGCAACGCCGAGCTCGGTGAAAGCACACGAGTCTCGTTCTGACGGGGCAGCCAAAAGCGAATTTACGAACTACCAGGCGCTATTTCGGTACGGCGGACACCAATCCTTAACCCGCAGCTGGCTCAAACCCACGCACCAGACGCAAAGCCTGATCACGCGCAAATCGTGGACCAACGAAGTCACGAAGGGCTTCAACGTCGACGTTCATTGCGTAACGAGTGCGCCGCGCGAATCAATCGCCAAGTTTGCAAAGGCCGAAGATGGCGGAATCGGCGGCAAGGGTGCGTGGCGGCCCGTAGTGTTGGGATTGCGCCCGGCGGCCGAAAACGAAGCCTTAGAGCGTTACCTTAGTGGGGCCTTTGTTCGATTCGAAAAGTTCTAACAACAATTGCGGTGCGGCAGCGCGGTCAGAGGTTTTCGGATCCTTGCGCGTACAAACGGAGTTTGCATCGATGACTAAGGTTTACAACTGGCAGATCGGGCGGGAGATGGAGTACCCGTATGAGGCCGCGCGTCCGGCCAGGCAGTTCGGACTAATAATGGACCTGAACAAGTGCATCGCCTGCCAGACATGTACGGTTGCGTGTAAGACAACATGGACGCCCGGACGCGGACAGGAATACATGTTTTGGAACAACGTAGAGTCAAAGCCCTATGGTTATTACCCCTTAGGCTGGGACGTCAACATTCTTGAAAAGCTTGGCGTACAGGACGTCTCGACTCCGGTATATAGCGGCAAAACCCTCTTTGAGGCCGCCCCGGATGGCGAAGCGGTCCTCGGCTACCTCCCCGATGACTTGGATTATGCGCACCCGAACATCGGCGAGGACGATTCGTTCGGCAATATGCCACGTGGGGCCTACTTATCTACGCCTCACATGCAATGGATGTATTACTTGCCCCGCATTTGTAACCATTGCACGTATCCGGCGTGCCTGGCCTCGTGCCCACGGCAATCCATTTATAAGCGCCCGGAAGATGGAATCGTCCTTATCGACCAGACGCGGTGCCGCGGGTATCGCGAATGCGTGAAGGGTTGCCCGTATAAGAAGAGCTTTTTTAATCCCATGACACGCATCTCGGAAAAGTGCATTGGCTGCTACCCCGCGGTCGAAGGCGGGCGCCAGACACAGTGCACCATCACATGCATCGGCAAAATTCGGCTTCAAGGGTTCGTATCACGCCATGATGAAGTGCGCGAGGACAACCCCATTGACTACATCGTCCACGTCACAAAGGTGGCACGGCCGCTATATCCCCAATTGGGCTTGGAGCCAAACGTCTACTACATCCCGCCCGTTCACGTGCCATCACGTTTCCTGAGACAAATGTTCGGATGGGGCACCGAGGAGGCAGTAGCGACCTACCGCGCGGCATCGCAGGATCGAAAACTGCTTGGCGCGTTGCTCTTGTTCGGCGCCACACCGCAAATCATCCACCGATTTCGCGTCGACGGCGACAAATCGATCGGTTATGACGAGAAGGGTGCGGAGATCGTGCGAGTACCGCTAAAGGAGCCAATTTTCATGCGAGTGGCATTTGATGAGAAATACCAGACTTTTCGTTCCAACATGACGTAAAGCCGCGGCAATGCGAATCCTCAACAAGTCATTCCTCGTGGGAGCGCTCGCATTAGCGCTCACAACGGCCGCGCCGGGCTCAGTCCGCGCACAAGAGACTATCAAGGCAGTAAAAGTGGCGCAGTTGCGTCCGCCTCTCGATCCAGAGGCTGCAATATGGAAATCGGCCCGCGACGTGCGGGTGACGATGCAGCCGCAGACCGTAACGGTGCCAATGAACGCGGATCCGGCGGTTGCGCAAATACGCGTGCGCGCCATTCACAATGGCAAATGGTTGGCACTGCGAATGCAGTGGAAGGATCCAAGCCGCAGCGATGTCCTGACGAGCGATGCCTTCGGCGATCAAGTGGCGGTTGAATTTCCGCTTGAAAGCGCAACGGATACTTTGCCCACGCCCATGATGGGAAATGCGGGAGGTCGCGTCAACATACTTCAGTGGCGCGCCGCGCTGCAGCGCGATCTGTTGGTTGGTGAACCCTCGATTCGCACGCTATATCCCAATGCGCTGGTCGACGTTTACCCGGATCAGATTCTGACCGCGACGAGCGCGCGCCCATATCAGGGCGCCGTGGCGCTGGATAACCCCGTCTCCCGGGCACGTGCAACTCCCGTACTTGACCAGGTGGCCGAGGGCTGGGGGACCCTCACCGTTAAGTCGCAACAGCAAAGTGATGGCCGCGGCGTTTGGCGCGACGGTCAATGGACGGTTGTAATAACGCTGCCAATGAATAGCCAGAGCCCGGATTCGCCAAAACTTACTTCGGCATTGAAGACCGTGGTTGCTTTTGCCGTCTGGGAAGGAGGACATCGCGAAGTCGGAAGCCGCAAATCCTGGTCCGACTGGACGCCAATCGAACTGGCCAAATAGACGCATGGAGTTTGTCCGAGGTCCACGACAGGTTGCCAGAGCGCCGCAGGAGTTGCTGCGCGGCGCCGCCCTCCTACGGGCGCTGGCGCAGTCTTTCTCCTATCCCGATCCGACGCACTGGCGCGCGGTCGCCGCGCAACTTCGTCGCGCCAAGCCATGCGGACGACACCTGTGCGACCGTACGCTGCGGCGGTCGCTTGCAAACGCTGAGCGCAACTGGTCGGAAGCGTCTATCGATGCGTTACGCGCAACCTATGCAAGGCTGTTTCTTGGCAATGGTCCGTGCCCTATGCGAGAGACGGCCTACGGTGACGCGCGGCGAATGGCGGGGCGAGCGATCGATTTGGCTGACATCAGCGGTTTTTATAAAGCCTTTGGACTGCGCCCCTCGCCTCTTGAGCCGGACTTACCCGATCACCTTTGTTCGGAGCTTGAATTTTGTAGTTGGCTGCTGGTGAAGCTCGCCTATGCCAAGCAACGTCGTGCAGCTATCAAGCACAGGGTCACAGCGCGTGCGTTGCGCGCGTTCCTTCAGGACCACTTGGGGCGGTGGCCCGAATCGTTTGCCACCGAACTGCGCCGAAATGACGGATCATCACCTTATGCGCGGCTCGCCGAGGTTCTCGCGCAAGCGGTCCGCGCCGAAGTTCGTTGGGCTCAAGCACGGCCACGGCCAGCAAGCCCACGTAACCCCGCCGACCCGTCGCTGGAAAACCAATTCGAGTGCCCCAGACCGCAAGAGCAGGGTGCGAAATAAGGCACGAAGCTAGATCGTTGCTATTTCTGCTAGCGTCGCCTTAGAACCGCCAAGGTGATCAAAAGCGCAAGCCATACCCCGGTTGCACCGAGGTGTCTTCTTGTCTTGGCGAAGTTGACATGCCCCACACGCGAGAAGGGACGAACCAGACCCGGTCCGTACGTCGCTTGGCGTGGACGGATAGCAAGTTTTAGCGCGATTCACCTCGTCGTGGACTTGCAAAACCGCCCATGCGATGCGGCACTCATGAGTTGATGAAATTGATCGTGTGACATGCTCAGCAGGTGCTGATGGTCGCCAGCTTCGGCATATACCACCTCGCAGGCCTCCAATTCCTCATCGACAACGGTCTCGATGCCCCACGCCATTCCAACCGGCGGCACCGCACCACGCTCGCAGTCGGCAAACAAACGGCAGATCTGACTCTCGTCCGATAAATGAAGATTCTTGCGACCAAGCTTTTGGGAAAGTTGGCCCAACATGACGGTCTTGTCGGCCGGCACGACGGCCATCACACAGCCCGTATCGTCTTCGACGATAACGGACTTGGCGAGTTGGTTCGATGGAACGCTTGCGATGCGGGCGGTCTCCGCACTGCATCGACTGATTCGATGCTCACGTACTTCATACTTTGCACCACATTGCTCCAGGTATCTGGTCAAGCGCGAGGGAATCGGCATAACGGTCTCCTTCCCGAAGGTTTTCGCACCAAGTACGGGTGCGGCCGCACCCTTAGCGCGGTCCACGGTTGTGCGTACTTTGCTCCCAACAGGCGCGTGCTGGCAATGAAAAAGATAACGCTGCATACAAGTACCTTGAAACAGACGCCTTGCGGGGCATCGGCTGGCGCCATTGACTCACGGTACCGTCACAAATCGGCCGCGAAAGTTGCGCAGCGCCCAAATCTGTTTGCCTTGGGCGACCGTCAGGAGCATATTCTTGCTCCTGTTTGCGGGCCGGCGGTGGGTCCCGGCCGGCACCCGCCGACGGACTTGGCGAAAGGAGCGCAATCGTGTCCATAAAGATCTGCACGCTGACGGGTGTTGATGAAACAACGCCATTGATCGAGCTCGCAGTGATCGCGGATTTGTACCCGCATGTCGAGTGGGGTTTTCTGTATTCGCCCAAACGCGCCGGAACACCCGGCAGATACCCCTCTATGGAACGCATTGAGCGTGCCTTGACGGAGGTTCCTAAGTACGTCCGAATTGCGCTTCACATTTGCGGTATCGGTGTGCCGCATTTATTGGAGGGCGAACCCGTTGTCTCCCGCCTGGTGGAAGAGATCGCCTCGCGTGGCGGACGTGTTCAACTTAACTTCAACGCGTCCAACGGGGAAGTGAACCTCGACGAGCTGCGTCTAATCATTGAGTCCAACGCCAACGTTAACTTCATTACTCAGCACAATCTGAGCAATCAACGCGTCACCCAGCACCTTCTTGGTTTGCCAAATCATGCGGTTATTTTCGACGCCTCGGGGGGCCGCGGCGTTATTCCGCCAACATGGCCCGCGCCATTTTCCTCATCGCCTTGCGGTTACGCCGGGGGCCTTGGCCCCGAAACGCTGGATGTGCAGCTCAAACTCATTCAAAAGGCGGCGGGTGACGCTGATTACTGGGTAGACATGGAAGGCAAACTGCGGGATGTCCATGATCGCTTCGACCTGCGCGCGGCCCGCAACTGCCTTGAGCTGACACTAGCGAATATGGCCAGTCAGATCCCATCTCCGTCGGAGCGCCCCAAACGGCGAAAGTTTGAAACCAGCGACCTCGTTGAACTGGGCATGATCGAGGAAAGCAATGGGGAGCGCGAGTTTGAACTCATGCTTCGACGTTTGGTAAACGCTACTAGCAACATCTTTGATCCGAGCGTCGTGTCCGTTCGCAGGCAGGCCGAAGACCTTTTATTCCGACGCGGATCTTCGGGTGGCCCGCGCCCAGGTCCCATGAATCAAATCAAATCAAATCGACGCAAGAACCTAGCCGCTAAGGATGATTGATTAATGCGGTCAGGCCTTTGCCTGCCGTGTTTCCCGTAACGAAGGAATCGGTGGCAATCCTCATCGACTCTTCTAGTTGGAGGTAAGCGAGCCCATTTGGCGATCCACAAGGTCCGGGCGAACGCCGCCACAATACGAAACCGAAACGGATGGCTGATATCGCAGCAGCCGTCCGCAGCCGGAGACCACCGTGCAAAATGCGAGCGAGCGAGCCGGCTGCAAGTAGACACCTACCAGTAGATACCTACCGCCTACCCCAGATTGCTTGGGCCGGCACTTTATTTGGCCAACCCAAGGCGTGGCGGAGGCGGTGAGATTCGAACTCACGGAAGGGTTGCCCCTTCGCCGGTTTTCAAGACCGGTGCCTTAAACCGCTCGGCCACACCTCCCCAAGGGCCTATATTGTGCCGGGAAATCCCCTTTTGCCTGACCAACCGATAAGCAGCGCTAAGGCGTGCGTGCAAACCATTGGCGATTTTCATG
>CAZSOI010000310.1:0-2316 GCA_964608115.1 uncultured Burkholderiaceae bacterium
GATCCAGGACGATAATGTCCATCTCGTGCCGGTCGAGTACGCAAAAGCGCTAGAGAACGACTATTTGCCGGCTCACCTCGATTACGAGGACTATCCCAACCTCATCGAAAAGGGCCAGCGGGTCGATACGATCGCGGTGCCAGCGGTGCTCGCTGCGTATAATTGGGCGCCCAATACCGATCGCTATCGAAGGCTTGCGCATTTCGTCGATGTCTTCTTTGCGAAGATCAGCGACTTCCAAAAACCTCCCTTCCATCCCAAGTGGAAGGAAGTCTCTCTCACCGCCTCGCTGCCCGGTTGGACCCGCTTCAAACCGGCGCAAGATTGGCTCGCGCAGCACACGGATCAGACAGCGCTGTTGCGGAACAGCTTCGCGAAGTTTCTCGCCGAACAGGGCGATGGCGGGGACCTGCGCGCGGAGGACCAAGACGCCCTGTTCCAGCGGTTCCTTGCATGGCAGAAGCGGCAGGGCGCGCCCACCACAGTGCAGGCCTTTCCGCCTGCTGCAAGATGAGGCGGACCTGATGCAGGAATACGACGACGGCAATATCCGGCGTTACGCGCGGGTTTTACAGCGCATGGTCTTTGTGGCGGCTATCATCATCGCCGTGCCCGTGATGATGTGGACAGTCTCGACTTTCATCGGCAGCTATGTTGCACAGCCCAAAATTCCGGCATTGCAGCATTTGACCCTAACCGACCCGACCCAAAGCCTGCCGTCGGCTTCCCCAGTAGCGGCCCCGGCACCCCTGCACGCTGATGCCGTTACGGCAGCCGACGACGGCCGGGCACTCTTTCCTGACGCCAATGCTGTGAAAGAGCCTGTCCTCGGGCCGCCCGCAGAGGATGCCAGCCCTGCATCCGGTCCTCCTCTGCGCGGCACTGTTCGTTCGCCTCCGCCCATCCTGACTGAGGCCGGCTCCTCGACAAGTCCTCCCGTGACAGCGCCGGCCGCTGCTCCAACCGAGGCTACAGCGCCGCTCGCTCCTGCCCCGACCGAGGATGTGACACCTCGCATAGCCACTAACGGCCCCGACACAAAGGCCGCTGCGCCCACTGGTCGCGGCTTCGCGTGGCCCGAACCGAACACGGGCAGTCCGGGCTTTGGGGCGCCGCCACAGTCGCCAACGATCGCCGAGACTGCAACGCCCGAGACGCTGCCAGCCCCTGAGCTAATTAAAGGTCGCATACCACTACCGCAGCATCGCCCGAGCGTGAAAGCCATGACTGCGACAGCAAACATGGCTGCAACAGGGAGCATAGCGACGGCGGGCCGCGTACCGCTGCCGAGAGTGCGTCCGACAGACGCGCCGGTCGGTACGTCCCCTGCCACCAACGCGCCCTAAGGGTATTAGCTAGGACCCGACTGCCGTCAACGCGCGGCGCGACTGTATGCAGATCAGCCATTGTTACGCGAGCGCTTTGGCAGAGCAGCGCTTTTGTTCGACCTCACTGACATAGAAGCGAACATTGAGCATACCCGATTTCCTGTTCCCCAAGATGAGCAACACGCCGCAACAGATGACTGCCCGACCGGAACATCTAAGAAAACCTGACCAACGAGCAAGCGATGGCACTATATCTTGCGGTGATTAGACAAGACACATCTGACCGCAGGGAAAACCGTTCACCAAGCCGTCGGAGGGATCGGTGAAATATTTTCATTCACGTGATCGATGCCGTGGCGGATAATCGCCGGGCGCACGATGTCCGCTTTGGGTCAGAAGCGGACATGGCCGCATGTCCGATCGATGTCCGCTTTACCCCCGAAAGCGGACATCAGTTGAGTTCTCTGCGATGTCCGCTTTGTGCCATTAGCGGAAGTTATCTACACGCGAGAACTCCGTCTGAGCGGTTCACTAGATCGATGGAATTGGTTCGCGCCGTATCGATGCAATAGGTTCCGCCGTATTGCAAAAGAGCCCGGCTTTCCCGGGCTCCTTTGCTGTGTCTGACTTTCGGCGAGGCTTCAGTGCTTACCACTTGTAGTTCACGCCAAGCCGCGCAGTGAATACTTCGTTGGTGAATTGGCTTGAATAGGTCTCGCCGTCGATGGTTGCGTTGACGGTATTCCGACCCAGGTCGTAATAGAGGCCCTCAAGCCTAGCTGACCAATGCTGGTCAAACATGTGCTCGACGCCCACTCCGGTAACCCAGCCCACGCGAGTTTGGCTACTAAAGACGTCGCAACAAACGCCTTCAGGAACGGTATAACCGGCGCCCCAACCGTTCTTGACGTGCCCCCAGGCGAGGCCGCCAGTGACGTAAACGAGCGTATCCTCGATTGCCAAGCCGGTGCGCAGGCGAGCACTGCCA
>CAZSOI010000311.1:0-12733 GCA_964608115.1 uncultured Burkholderiaceae bacterium
CGGCCTACAAAGGTACCTGCCTGCGGCGATGGCGTTTTTTGCACCGTACGTAAATTCCTACCGTCGACTGGTGCGTAGTAGTGGAGCGCCGATCAACGTGCGGTGGGGCCGCGATAATCGGACCGTTGGCATACGAGTACCGCGCTCCAACGCAGCCGGGCGTCGCGTCGAAAACCGAGTAATCGGTGCCGACGCCAATCCTTACGTCGCGACGGCCGCAACCCTGGCCTGCGGCTACTTGGGCATAACGCAAAAGATTCACCCTACAGAAGAATCAGGCGGCAGCGCCTACCACAGTGAACGCCAATTGCCCCGCAGCCTCTCAGATGCTTTGCAAAACCTGTCGGCTTCGCCCGAACTGGCAGAGGTACTGGGCAAGCGATTTGTCACCGTGTACCGGTTGGTCAAGGAGCTCGAATACGATGAATTTATGAAGGTGATCAGTTCATGGGAGCGTGAGCACCTTTTGTTGCATGTGTAATGTAATTGCGGATTTGTGCACGGAGCGAGGCAATTCATGGGGATGAGGTCCGGGAGTAATGGCGCCGCGGTTCTCGCGCGCGGCGAGTGCGAGATGGCGCCGGCGCGAAGTGTGCGGCAATGGACGCCCAGGCTGGCATTGCTGACCTTTTTGAGCGCAATGACTGCATTGGCCTGGGCTGCTGACGACTCGAACGTGCTCAACGTCTACAACTGGTCGGACTACATCGGCGAGACCACGATCCGCGACTTTGAAAAAGAAACTGGCATCAAGGTTAACTACGACACCTTCGACTCCAACGAGGCGCTGTATGCCAAATTGCGCGCCGGCAACACCCGCTACGACATCGTCGTGCCTTCCTCGCACTGGGCCAAGCGTCAGATCGAAGGCCATCTTTTGCTCAAGCTCGACAAGAGCAAGATCACGACTTACGGAAATCTTGACCCGTGGTTGATGGGCGAGCTGGCAGTGTCGGCAAAGGATCCGGGAAATAACTACGTCGTGCCCTGGCTTTGGGGCATATCTACGGTGGGCATCAACGTAGATAAGGTCAAAGCGGCCCTTGGCTCCGTGCCCATGCCCGAAAATGCCTGGGACCTGATTTTTAAGCCTGAGTACGCTAGCCGCTTGAAGTCTTGCGGCCTGTCGCTGCTGGACTCGGGCGACGAGGTCTTCCCCGCAGCCTTGCATTACATCGGACGCCCTGGCTTTAGTCACGATCGGGCCGATTACGAGGCCGCAGCCCGAATGCTCAAGGCGATGCGTCCCAACGTCACCTTGTTTTCCTCCTCGGGCTACATCAACGGTCTGGCAGATGGATCGCTGTGTGCCGTATTTGGTTGGAGTGGCGATATCGCGATCGCGGCGCAGCGGGCCAAGGAGGCGCATAACGGACAAAAGATCGTGGCGCTGGTTCCCAAAACCGGTGCCTATATGTTCTTTGACACGATGGCCATACCGGTCGATGCGCCGCATGTAGAGAACGCCTACAAGTGGATCAGCTTCATCTATCGTCCGCAGGTGCAGGCCGGCATCGTCAATAAGGTGCTGCACGCCAACCCGGTGCGCGCGGCCGACAAGCTGCTAAACCCGGATGTGCGCAAATCGACTTCGGTATTTTTCACGCCCGAGGAGCTTTCGCGCGTGGCGCCGCCCGAAGCAATTCCCGACGATATGCTGCGCGTGCGAACCCGCCTGTTTACCGCCTTTAAGACCGGCCAATGAGCGTTCCTGCAATTGCGGCAGTGGCGCCAGATTCGGCACCGTCCGGAAAGCCTGAGCTCGACGATGCGCAGTTTCTGCGCGTTGAGCGCCTGACCAAGCGCTTTGGAGAAATCGCGGCGGTCGACGACGTCACCATATCGATTCACAAGGGCGAGATCTTTGCGCTGCTCGGCTCTTCGGGATGCGGCAAATCGACCCTTCTGCGCATGCTTGCGGGTTTTGAGGCGCCCACCGCCGGGTCGATTTATCTGGACGGCCAGGAGATCTCGGGATTGCGACCGTACGAGCGCCCAATCAACATGATGTTTCAGTCCTACGCGCTGTTTCCTCACCTAAACGTTTGGGAAAACGTCGCTTTCGGACTCAAGCGTCATCGCCAACCCCGCAACCAGATCGCCGCCCAGGTCGATCGCATGCTCACACTGGTGCAACTAAAGCCCTTTGCATTGCGCAAACCGCACCAGCTCTCAGGCGGCCAACAGCAACGGGTCGCGTTGGCTCGCAGCCTTGCGCTGGAGCCGCGACTGCTTCTGCTTGACGAACCGCTCGGAGCGCTCGATCGCAAGCTGCGAGAGCAGACCCAATTTGAACTGCACAGCATCATCAAAAAAGTCGGGGTCACCTGCGTGCTCGTGACGCATGACCAGGAGGAGGCCATGACAATGGCCGACCGCATCGCGGTGATGAGCGCGGGGCGCTTAGTGCAGGTAGGTGCGCCTCGCGAGATCTACGAGACACCTACCTCGAGGTTTGTCGCAGACTTCATCGGGACGGTCAATCTCTTTAATGGTGTGCTCGTTGAGGATGAGGTCGACCATTGCGTGATTGAGTCACCGGTGGGGCGCTTTTTTGTTGGCCACGGAATCACCGGTGTCAAGGGCCAGCGCCTGAGCGTGGCATTGCGACCCGAAAAGATCGAGATCGGCACACAACCGCCGGCGCGCACGGATGTGAACTGTCTGCAGGGAGATGTGGTGGAGAGCGCCTATTTCGGCGCGACCTCGCTGTACCGCGTGGCACTGCGCGATGGCTCGCGTTTACAAGTGTCGGTGCCCAACGCCGAACGTCATGGCCAGGTGATCACGGTCGGCACACAGGTGTACGCCTCGTGCACTCCGGACGCTCTTGTCGTCCTCGTCAACTGACCGTGGTGCGAGGGCAATCATGAGCGATACGGCGTCGGTTGCTGGCAGGCTGGAGAGCGCGCCCAAGGAAGGGCGCAGTTTGCTGCTGCGCTGGTTGCCCGGCGGCTGGGGCCGAAAATCTGTCATTGGCATCCCCTACCTGTTTCTGTTGCTTTTCTTCTCCCTGCCGTTTTTTGTCGTTCTGAAGATCAGCGTCTCGGAAACCGAGGGAGTGCACTTTAAGGATCTGTTCGACTTTGCCGACGGAACACTGACACTGCGCCTGAAATTGGCCAACTACATATTCCTCGGAACCGATCCGATCTATCTCGATACCTATATATCCTCGATCCGGTTTGCGGCCATCACCACTGTGATTTGCCTATTCATCGGCTATCCGTTCGCGTATTTCATGAGCCGTGCCCGTCCCACCCTGCGGCCCGTCCTGGTCATGCTGGTATCGCTTCCGTTCTGGACTTCCTACCTGCTGCGCATCTATGCATGGAAGGGATTGCTCGACGATCATGGCGTGTTCAACAATCTGCTGTTGTGGCTGCACTTGATCGATGACCCCATAAAGATGATGTATACGCCCTTCTCCATGACGATAGGGATGGTGTACACGTATCTTCCGTTCATGATCTTGCCTTTGTATGGAATTCTGGTCAAAGCCGACCCGAGCTTGCTCGAGGCGGCAGGAAACCTGGGTGCGACTCCATGGAAGGCGTTTTGGCTGATCACGGTGCCGCTGTCAAAGGCGGGAATCGTTGCTGGCTCGATGCTGGTATTTATTCCCACGGTGGGCGAGTACGTGATACCTGAACTGCTTGGGGGACCTCAGACGCTGATGATTGCGCGTGTGCTGTGGGATGAATTCTTCAACAACGTGGACTGGCCAATGGCTTCGGCCGTTGCAGTGAGCATGGTCGGACTGATTCTCCTGCCCCTGGTGCTGTTTAATCACTACCAGCGTGATACGAGGTTGCGATGATCGGGCGTTTGGGGCGCTACTGGCTTATCGCCGGTTACCTTTTCCTGTACTTGCCGATCGTAACGCTGATCGTTTTCTCTTTTAATGAATCAAAGATGGCCAGCCTTTGGACCGGCTTTTCTCTGCGATGGTATTACGCGATCTTTACCGACGATCAGATCCTTTCGGCGGTGGGAATCTCTCTGAAAGTTGCTTTTGCCGCGGCTAGCGCCTCGGTGCTACTGGGCACGCTGGCTGCTTTTGCGATGGTGCGCTACCGGCGATTTTTCGGCCGCACGGCGTTTATTGCGCATATCAATGCCCCGCTGGTTGTGCCAGAGGTCATCACCGGTTTGTCTTTACTGTTGTTTTTTGTTGCCTGCGAGGAATTGTTTGGTGGCATCTCACTGCGCGGGCTTCTGACGGTGTGGATCGGGCACACCTCGATTTGCACCGCATATGCGGCCGTCGTCATCCAGGCGCGCCTATCGGCGGTAGATCGCTCGGTCGAGGAGGCGGCAATGAATCTGGGTTGCCGCCCGTTTCAAGTCTTTTACCTGGTGACCCTGCCGGCAATCTCTCAATCGCTGGCCTCCGCGTGGCTGCTGACATTTACGATCTCCTTGGATGACGTTGTCACGACGCAATTTCTAAACGCGCCGGGCTCGACAACTCTTCCGGTGCTGATTTTCTCGCGCGCCCGCTTAGGCCTTGACCCCACGGTTAACGCGGTTGCAACGATCACCGTTTTGCTGGTCGGGATCGGGGTCACCATCGCGAGTTTCGTTCTGGTGCGCCAGGAGCGTCGGCGTGCGCAGGCGCAGGCAGCGGCGTATCGTGATGCCATGTTGGCGGCCCAGGCGCAATGACAGCGGACGCGAAAGTTGATCAAAGCGGCTCGCAGGTAATCAGCTTCGCGCAGCATGTGGCCGCGCCCGAGGCCTCGCGACCTGCGGCCGAGCGCATTATTTCGGGCGATCCGCAGCAGTTGACATGGAACCACTACAGCGATCCAACCGGTCAGTTTCATGCCGGAATCTGGCAAGGAGAGGTCGGATCCTGGCATGTGCAGTATGGACCGCGAGAAGAGGAACTGTGCACCATCATCGAGGGCCGGGTGCGATTGACCGACGCGCAGGGCAGGGCGCAAGAGTTTTCTGCTGGCGCCACATTTGTGGTGCCCGGCGGATTTACCGGAGTCTGGGAGAACCTGACACGCGTGCGCAAGGTCTATGCAGTGGGTACTTTGCAATCTGGCGAGGCGGCGCGACCGCAGTTTGCCTCGGCAAGCCAAGAGTGATCAAGGGGGTCGCATGAAGACGAAAACGCAAACCGCCATCGACTGGCAGGAACGATCCGGCCACGTGCGGATCGATGGCCGAGCACTCATCGATGGGCATCGCGTGCCTAGCGTAACCGCAGATACGTTCGAGAAACGCTCGCCGATCGACGGGCGTGTTCTTGCCATGGTTGCCCGTGGTCAGGCTCCCGACATTGATGCTGCGGTGCAAAGCGCAAGGAACGCTTTTGAAGACGGTCGTTGGGCATTGCAGCCACCAGCGGCGCGCAAAAAGGTGCTTCGGCGGTTTGCAGAAGCGATATTGGCGGCGCGCGAGGACCTGGCATTACTGGAAACGCTCGACGTGGGCAAGCCCATTCGCGACAGCATGGCCGTAGACGTGCCAGCGGCAGCGCGCTGTATCCAGTGGTACGCCGAGGCAGTAGATAAGGTCTATGGCGAGATCGCACCGACAGGCCCGGGCGCGGTCGCCATGATCACGCGCGAACCCATGGGTGTAATCGGCGCGATTGTGCCCTGGAACTATCCGATGCTCATGGCCGCGTGGAAGCTTGGCCCGGCGCTGGCGGCGGGCAACAGCGTGGTGCTCAAGCCTTCGGAAAAATCCCCCATCACAGCATTGCGCTTGGGCGAATTGGCACTGGAGGCCGGTTTGCCCGAGGGCGTCTTGAATGTCGTCCCGGGCCTTGGGCCTGAGGCCGGTGAAGCGCTTGCTCTGCATATGGATGTTGATGCCGTCGGTTTCACCGGGTCGACGCGGGTTGGTCGGCGCATGCTTGAATACGCTGGGCGCTCGAACTTAAAGCGCGTCTTTAACGAACTCGGTGGCAAGTCGGCCAATATCGTGTTTGCGGATTTTGACGATTTGGACCGCGCGGCGGAGACGGCGGCGACCGGCGTTTTTTACAACCAAGGTGAGTCGTGTAATGCGCCGACTCGTCTGTTGATAGAGGAGTCCATCGCTGAGGACTTTGTAGCTCGCGTGGTGGCGCAATCCAAACAGTGGTCGCCGGGCAATCCGCTGATTCCCGATACGCCCATGGGGGCGTTGGTCGACGAGGGCCAGGTCGGAACCGTGCTGCGCTACATCGAAACCGGCCGCAAGGAGGGGGCGCGAATTCTTATCGGCGGGGAGCGGGTGCACCCAATGCAGGGAGGATGCTATATCGCGCCGACCGTGTTTGATCACGTCGGTAACGAAATGACGATCGCTCGCGAGGAAATTTTCGGTCCGGTGCTGTCTGTAATCCGCTTCCGAACGGAAGAAGAAGCGCTGGCGCGCGCCAATGCCAGCACGTACGGTTTACAAGCGGCGGTGTGGACCACAAGTCTTGCGCGCGCGCACCGCGTCGCACGCGGCTTGCGCGCTGGCACGGTGCACGTGAATCAGTACGACGAGGACGACATCACCGTTCCATTTGGCGGCTACAAGCAAAGCGGCAATGGCCGCGACAAGTCGTTGCACGCTCTGGAGAAGTACACCGAGCTAAAGACAACTTGGATCCGGCTATAGCTGTGGCGCGCGATCCATTGGGCCCTGGCGCGAACGCGTAATAGTGCATCAGGCCAGCGAGCACACGGTTCGCTTGCGCTTACTACAGCGTTTAGTTGCCCTTTAGCCGTTTGATCATCGCGGAACCCACCAAAAGTTCCAGTTGAGCCTCCAGACGGATTACGCGGCCAGTAAGGTCTTCGATCTTTTGTTGCTGCAGTTTCATTGCCTCCGCCTGCCGCGATACCCTGTCCTCGAGCTTGATCATCGCCGAAAGCGCATCCCAGATCTTTTCCGGTAGACCCATTACGCGGCCTTTCGCGCTGCGCGTGCCGCGGCTTTGGCTTGCATGGCCGCAATCCGCTTGTTGCTTGCCTCGATAAACGAGAGCGCATGATCGATTGCAGCGCAAGAGCGCGTCGCAGCCGCCTTGGCGGCTTCCGCAAAAGCCGCCAGTTCCGCATCGTTTTCATTTGACTCGTACGCAAACGCGCCGCGACGCATCAATTCCGATATCGGAAGCGCAAGCCTCTTCGCTTTAGCGACGATGGCTTTCTTTTCTTGTAAAGTGGTTTGAACGACAATACGTTCGGTGGCCGACGGCATAGAGGTTGTCCGCAAAATTCCAATATACATGGACATTATATGTACATCAGCGCAGCAGGCAAATTCCACGGACGGTTGCCGTGCTCACCAGGCAGTTTTCTGCGCAAGCGCCCAACGGCTGCTAAAGTGGCAACGATTAATGTGTCGCAAGCAACAGCCCAGGCATATGTACCGCTCTGCTCGAAAACGGCTCCGGTACGGGAGCGTGCCGCACACTATTTATCGAGCGCCATGGCGAGCGTTCGCGTCACGCCCCAAGGCAGCAGTTTGTCGCCAATCGGGGCCACGTGAAATAGGAGCCGGGGAATTGGGAGCGTTTGATTTTCTTACAGCACCTCGCATCTGAACCGCGCAACCAGGTCGGCGCAACGGGTTTCACTCTGGTACAAATTAAAGCTCTTCGCTTCGGCGAATGCCGCAAACCGCGTTTCCGTAAGACCTGGGCGAAGGCGGGTCACACGTAAAGTAGATCGGTTCCCGCAACTTCTTCATGCGACGCCTCCGTCAATGGGAGCACGAAGGCCTTGCTTGAACAATAGGTTGCCATCAGAAGGGATCAGCCTGAAATGCGGCCATAGATGCGATCTTCAGCCCACCTCGCGATCGGCAACGCATTTTCGGTTTCACCGGAAAGTGGCAATTTCTTTTTGCCATTGATGCAAGACGGCATTCCCCGCCGGTTCCGACCGAGAATTGTGATGGCAATGCGCACGACTTCCGCAGCAGTGCACTGCCTGCGGGCGTGCCATCCATCTGATCAGGCAGGAGTGATGCGACACCATTCTGGGGACCGCGCACCTGCGGCTCTTGAACTCACCGCAGACGTAAGAAGGTCCCTTGCTTTGTTGCGCAAGAAAACGACGAAGGCAGATGAATTCCCGGAAAAACTAAGAGCGTGATCGCTGCGCGTGTGCAAGAATTGCAAGAGGGCCAAGAAGATGTACATTGCGTTGCAGAGCCGGCGCGGGAGCTCTTCTCACCCAACCGGTGCCGCATTCGCAGATCGCCTGAACTTCAATGGATAATTAAAGGGCGGCGTACACTGCGCCGGAAGATAATAAAGCGCCGGCGCCGATCGCATCCGGACGCTGGGCCCAGGGTTTCATGTTGTCGCGACCGGCTGCTTTGTTGCCGCACGGCCGCAAGAAGCCACGGTGCGGCGAGGCGCCTTGCGCGGAGACACTTGTTGTGAAATGTGGACTCATTGGTCTGATGCTGTCTATGTATACCGTCCTTGCGCTTGCTGATGATGTGGCGCCGGATAAAAGCGGTTTTACGCTTTTTAATCCGACTCCCGAAGCGGACATGCGTGCCTTTAGCACCGATCGGCCGCCAAAGGCAAACAGCCCGTACACGGTCGACGCCGGGCATTTTCAGTACGAAACGGACCTCACCGTGTTTAGCCACGGTAATGCCGACGGCGTTACGACCCAGGAGTGGACGATCGTTGACCCGACACTCAAACTTGGCCTGACCAATACGGTCGACGCCGAACTGCAGGTCACGCCCTACGAGTCACTGACGACGCGCAGCCCTTCGAGCACGACGACCGTATCGGGCGTCGGAGACACCCTCGCGCGCCTAAAATTTAACTTGCTTGGCGACGATGCAGGCAACGTCGCACTGGCACTGCTACCCTATATCAAGCTGCCGACGGCACGATCGGAGCTGGGCAACGGCAAGGTGGAAGGCGGGTTAATTGTGCCGGTGAGTTTTTCTGCACCAGAGGGCTTCACCATCATCGTGATGCCCGAAGGTGACTATTTGAAGGATGCCATTGGTAGTGGGTATCACGGCGCCTTCGATTTTCTCGTCAATGTCAGCCATCCGGTCAGTGAGCGCTGGACGGTCTATACGGAAATTTTCACGACCCAGTCGTTTCAGACAAGCGAGAAACCGATCTACACGCTGGACGGTGCGCTCACTTGCGCGCTGTTAGCGAATCTGCAACTGGACTTTGGCGGCAATTTCAGCCTCAATGGCGTCGGACCGCGCGTGCAGCTCTACGTGGGACTGTCACAGCGTTTCTGACCAATTTTCCGAGGCAATCGGACGTAGGAGTTCGCGCCAATCTTGCGCACGATGGTGCTCGAGCTTGCCCGCTTTGGGTGTCGCTCGGCGCAAGTCGAGGTCCCGCGTCGCTCGGTACCTTTGCGACCTAGAAGTGATAGGTCGTCGTGATACCAAAGGTTCGAGGCCGAAAAGTGTAGTTGCGCACCAGAACCTGTTGTCCGGTGTTCGCATTCGGATCGATGTCGCTGTGCGCATTGTTAAAACCGCCTGGCGGCAAGAGCGGGTGCGCGTCCAAGAGGTTGTCAACGAACCCCGAAACGTTCCAGCCATGATAGATCGTGCCGACCCGTACCGATACGAAAGTAGTGGCTGGCGGCGTGTACGCGTACGGGTCGTAGACCGTTGGGCTCACACCGGGATCTTCGGCCGCGGTCAGCGTGTGACTCTTGCTCTGGTACTCGTAGTCGATACGAAAATACGAGGGCAAATCAAATGCCGTGAAGTCGTAGTTCGCACCAATGGTCACGGTCCACGGCGGAGCAGCGGTACCGGAGTCGCCGGTCACGGCATCGCCCGCTTTCGCAATGGGTTGCCCGCGGGGCGCCAAACTGGCGTCTTGCTCGTAGCGCGCATCGGTAAAGCCGATCGCCAGTTCCAATGTCAGCGATTTGGTAGCCGACCAGTCGGCCTGTACGTCAAAACCCTTGGATACCGCTAGCCCCACGTTCGTAGTGAACTGAAAACCGCAACCTGGCAAATAGACGTTTTGCTGAATGTTGTTCCAATCGATGTAATACACGCTGGTCGCGATCCGCAGCGACTCCAAAGGCCGATTCTTGGCGCCAATTTCGTAGCTCTGCACGCTGTCTGACTTGTACGTCGCCGGCGAGGTCGGCGTAGTCAAACCCAAAGTGGCGAAAGTAGTCGGACACAGCAATTGCGGTATTGGCGCGTTGTCTCCGCCGGTTCGAAAGCCCTTTGCGTAAGTAAAGTAGTACAGGTTGCCGGGATTGGCTTGATAGGAGACGCCCAACTTTGGCGTAAATGGCGTTTCGCTTTGGGTACCGGAATTAAATGTCGGGCCACCGTTTTGGGGGCCGTCCGCGTAATGCGTGAAGGTAAAACCTGTCCGGGCGATGCGCGCGCCGACCGTAAGTTTCCAGCGATCAGTTAGCTTGTAATTGAGCTCTCCGAACCCAGCGACTTGTTTATCGTGCCCGGTGTTGTAGTTGTAATAGGAATAGCCGCCCTGAACGAGGGGACACGTGCCTGAGGGACAGGACGCTCCAAAGCCGTTGGGTCCAGTCGCCGTAGTACCGAACAGCGCGTCGAAGAGCGTATCGACCATCGGGTCGTAGATTTCTTCTAAGCTGATCTCGTGGCTGAACTGGTAAAAAATCCCCGTCGTCCACGTCAGCGGCGCCGCGGGGTCTTCGGATTGCAGCCGTATCTCCTCAGTGAAGACTTTCTGGTCGTTGATCACGGTAGCAGGGGATCGGTAGTCTTGGACACTCGGTGGAAGGTGCAGACCGTATTGGTCTATCAGCGGGTAGTCGCTCGCGGATTGAAATGCCAAAGTGCCAATTTGATTGGCACCAGCAGGAACACCTAGGCGCGAAGCCACCGTCTGGTAGTAACCCAGGTTATAGAGCGTGCCTTCGTATCCGCTGACGTCAGCGCGATCGTAATAGGAGGTGTTTGATATTAGTGATGCTCCACCGACCTCGGTCTCGACTTTTATCGCCGGCAGCCAATAGTGGTCCGGTTCGGGGCGCTGCGATGGGTCGGCGTTCAAGAATCGATGGCTCGAAGGATCGGAAGTCACCGTTTGCCCGTTGGCACCGGTGACTGTTGGCCAAAACACGGAAATATCGTTTTGCCGCATGCTTTGATACAGCACGCTGGGTGTGATTGTGATGTCTGGTGTCACCGCCCATTTGGCTGCCAAACGACCTACAAAGCTATCTTCGTAGTTGGCATCGCTCTGGACGGTGGCCAGGGTAAACGGATCAATGCGGTCGATCCAACCGCCGTCGTGCCGGTACCAAATGCTGGCGCGCACACCCACTGTGCCGTCGATCAGAGGGACTCCCTGTGCAATGCCGCCTTCATAGCTGGGAGCGCCGCCTTGCGTATAAGCGAGCTCTGCGCGGGCATAACCGCTGGGCGTATGCATGTTCGGTTGCGCCAAAATATAACGGACGGTGCCACCTTCCGAGCCGGCTCCAAACAGTGTGCCCTGTGGGCCACGCAGAACCTCGACCCGTTCCAAGTCAAATGTTTTGGGCAGGGTATCGTCAGAGTTAAAACCCAGTGAGTGGATCTGTATGGGCGTGTCATCAATGTAGATTCCGGTTGTGCCAGAGCCACCCGAGGACGAGATGCCGCGAATTGAAATCTGGTTGTTCCCCGTGCCGGTTGCATCGATGGTGACGCCAGGCGTAAACCGCGCGATCTCGGTAAAGTCCTTGATCCCTTTGAGATCCATCGTTTCCTGAGAAAACGCGCTGACGCTGGCGGGCACCTTGCTTAACGCCTCTTCGTGCCGCGTTGCCGTAATGATGATTTCCTGCAGGGCCGTCACACCGCCCTCGACCGCTTCTGCGCCGGCGCCGGTCTCTACGGCAACGGTTGGCTGCGCGGTGCCTTCGGTGGCTGCCGCAGCGCCCGTTGCTTGGGCTTCACCTTGTGCCGGGGTACCTTGCGAGTCAACCGTCGCCTCGGGCATTTGTGCTGGGGGCGATGGTGCCTGTTGTGCAGACTTGGGTTCCTCCATAGCGGGCGGAGAAACGCTTTCGGAGGCCGGTGCGGCCGAAGCCGGGTTTGTCTCCTCTGCGCTCGGTGCGGTTTGCGCTTGCACGGAAAGCGCCACGGCGGTGGCGCCAAGTGCGCCGATCAGCAAAGCCTTTGCCACGCGCGCAGGAGAACGGCAAGAAAGCAAAGCCCAAGGCCGTCCAGCAACGACACTCATGGTTTCCTCTCCGTCGTTTTTTTTATTCGTAGGCTTTCGTTAATAGTTTGATCGCAACGCCTAGTGGTGCAACTGGTATCGAGAACTGGCGTGGTGCGGGCGCAACGCCGGCGCAATGCACAACCGCGCGAACAGTTTATGTCGAAAACCTCTAGCCGCTGCAAAAAGCACGGGCACGCTTGCGCCATCGGAGCGTGATTCGACTTTTTCTTGCGCCCTCGTTTGTCGTGGCAGACCTATCGATGTGTCGCAAGCGCGCTTGCGCGCATCGTTTGCGGCAAGGCTGAGGGCGACACGAAGCACAGAAAACGGCCGCTGGCATAAAGGGTCTGCCCCGTACCGGATGCGCAGCACAGCGCAAGTGCGAACTGGCGTGCGGTGCGAAGTGCTCACATGTTGGGGTAACGCGGTCCGCCGCCACCTTCCGGGACAACCCAGACGATATTTTGCGTAGGATCCTTGATGTCGCAGGTCTTGCAATGAACGCAGTTTTGCGCGTTGATCTGCAATCGGTCCTTGCCCTCTTGCTTAACAAACTCATACACGCCCGCC
>CAZSOI010000312.1:0-3531 GCA_964608115.1 uncultured Burkholderiaceae bacterium
CGAGGCGGGTCAAGCGATTATTCGCGAAAGCGCTTTGCCCATCATCAGCGCCACGGATCTGGCCGATGCCGCGCATAAAGCTGTTGCGGCCGCGCGGGGCGCCGCGGCGGCGCGCCCTTAGAAGGCGCAACGCAGGGCGAGAGAAATAAACATGAGCATTCTTATCGATCAAAACACGCCTGTACTGGTGCAAGGCATTACGGGCGACAAGGCGAGTTTTCACACTCGCTTGATGATGTCCTATGGTACGCAAGTGGTCGGGGGCGTGACTCCCGGCAAAGGGGGCCAACGCCACCTCAACGTACCCGTCTTTGACACCGTAAAAGACGCCGTGCGCGCAACGGGCGCGCAAGCAAGCTTGGCGTTTGTGCCGCCGCCTTACGCGGGCGATGCGCTCATGGAGGCGGCCGATGCGGGCTTGCGCCTAGTGTGCGTCATCACCGATGGCATCCCGGCGCAAGACATGATGCGCGTAAAGCGTTACTTGCTGCGCTATCCGCAAAAAGAGCGCACCATGATCGTCGGTCCCAATTGCGCCGGCATCATTAGCGCCGGCAAGGCCATGCTGGGCATCATGCCCGGCAATATCTATCAGCCCGGAAACGTCGGTATCGTCTCGCGCTCCGGGACCTTAAGCTACGAGGCCGCCGCACAAATGCAAGCCTTGGGCATCGGTGTTTCCACTAGCGTGGGCATCGGTGGCGATCCGATCAATGGCAGCTCGTTCGTCGATCATCTGGCGCTTTTTGAAGCCGATCCGCAAACCGATGCCGTTGTCATGATTGGCGAGATCGGAGGGCCGCAGGAAGCCGATGCAGCCGCCTGGATCCGCAAGAACATGCGAAAACCGGTCATCGGATATGTGGCTGGCTTAACCGCACCAAAAGGCCGTCGCATGGGCCATGCGGGAGCCATCATCTCGGCACAGGGCGACACGGCAGCGGAAAAGTCGCAGATCATGCGCGAGTTCGGTCTGCACGTGGCGCCAAGCGCAGCAGACCTAGGTAACACGGTTGCCAAGGCCCTGAGCGCGCTGCGCTGAAAAACCGCAGCTCGCGCAACGCCGTGTCCGTTGCAAGGAGGCATGTGACCGCCCAGCGCTTGAGGGAGAAAGGACTATGAGCTTTACCAGCATCGAGCAAGCTACGCCGCGGCTGCAACGATCGGAGCTCGCGGTGCCAGGTTCGAACCCCGGCATGTTCGAAAAAGCCGCGCGCAGCGCCGCGGATTTCGTATTTCTGGACCTTGAGGATGCGGTTGCGCCCGACGATAAAGAGCAGGCACGGCGCAACATTATCGCGGGCCTGCAGCAAATCGATTGGGGCCGCAAGACGATGATGATCCGCATCAACGGCCTGGATACCCACTACATGTATCGCGATGTTGTCGACATCGTCGAGGCTTGCCCGCGACTGGACATGATCCTGATTCCCAAGGTCGGTGTACCGCAGGATGTCTATGCGCTTGACTTGCTGGTTACGCAGATTGAGACGGCTAAAGGACGCGCCAAACGAATCGGCTTTGAGGTGCTGATCGAAACTGCGCTGGGCATGGCCAATGTCGAAGCAATTGCGCAATCGAGCCGCCGTCTGGAGGCCATGAGCTTTGGCGTGGCCGACTACGCCGCATCCACACGCGCACGTACAACGGTAATCGGTGGCGTGCACCGGGACAGCGGAGTGCTTACCGACCGCGATGAGCGTGGCGATCGGCAATATTTCTGGACAGACCCTTGGCACGCGGCGCAGACTCGGATGCTTATCGCCTGCCGCGCGTATGGTCTGCGGCCGATCGACGGTCCGTTTGGCGATTTTGGCGACCCCGACGGATACGTTGCGAGCGCCAAACGTGCAGCGGTTCTGGGCTATGAAGGCAAATGGGCGATTCACCCATCGCAAATCGAACTGGCCAACCAGGTGTTTACGCCCACTGCCGCCGAAGTCGAGAAGGCCCGGCGAATCATGGATGCGATGAGCCAGGCGGCAGGCGAGGGCAAAGGCGCGGTATCGCTCGATGGGCGGCTGATCGACATGGCCAGTATCCGCATGGCGCAGGCGCTGTTAGCAAAGGCCGATGCCATCTACGCAGGCGCTAGCGGCGCTGCGGGGGGCCGTGGCGCGGGCGGCGAAGCGGCGAGCTAAGCGCCAAGAAGCAAGGCTGCGTGTCGCGCTTATCGAGACGGACCGCAAGAAAAATAGGTCGCCGCCATCGCGCGCTGCGCGGACGCAAAAAATCGCCTCGATAGAGCGTTGCAGCCAATTGGCAAGGGCAATTTGCCTGCGGCAGAAGCGGTGCGATACTGTGCAGCGAACTTTCGCCGCAATGATCTTCCGTGAAGCCGCGCGGGCGGCTGTTTTGTGAAAGTCGCTAAAGTCGCTGCTCCTAAATTAGCGTGTAATCGCCCTGAGGATCAACCTTCTGCCCTTGCTGGTATCGGAAGTTGTGCGGAGGGCGCAATCAAGTTGGCCCTCTGGGAAAAAGCAAGCAGTGAAGATGCGAATGAAACAAATCACTGACCATCCCGGCTGGAGCTACGCGCTGCAGCTGGCCGCAAAAGGAGCGGCCCGGTTAAATGGGTAAAGGCTTGCGAGGCGATGCTTTGCAGCGGTGCTGGCAATGATTGCGCCTCAGAGCCAGAGCGTTGCTACGGGTGACGGGCGAGCGATAACTGCAACTTTTTATGCCCCGCCCGGCGGAGGCAAAAGTTGCGTCCTGCTGGTTGGCGCCATGGGTGTTACGCAAGACTATTACGGCGCACTTGCCAAATGGCTTGCGGACAAGGGATTTCTGGCAGTGACGTTTGATTATTACGGCATGGGCAGCTCGCTTCGCGGCAAGCTGCGCGACATCGACGTTGACATATTGCAGTGGGCAAGGGCCGATTGCAGCGCGATGATCGAGGCATTGTGCGCGCGTCTTCCAGACACGCCACTGTACTGGATCGGACACAGCCTAGGCGCCCAGATCCTGCCCTTTACGCCCAATTGGACAAAAGTCTCCAAGGCGATCTTCATCGCAAGTGGCAGTGGCTATTGGCGCGAGCACCCCGCGCCGCTGCGTCGGCGCGCGCGAGTTTTGTGGTTTGTCATCGTTCCCGTGCTTCTCGGGCTGCTGGGCTACTTTCCGGGCCGACGCTTGCGCATGATCGGCGATCTACCTGGCGGGGTGATGCGGCAATGGCGGCGCTGGTGCATAGATCCGCAATATGCCTTCGGCGCGGAGGGCCCTTGGGCGCAGGAGCGCTATGCAGCGGTGAGCACGGAACTGACCTCGATATCGTTTACCGACGATGAATTCATGTCCGCACGCAATACGCAATCGTTGGAGAGCTTTTACGTGCACGCTGCCAAGAGCATCAAGCGCGTAGCCCCCGAAGAAGTCGGCGTTGCGCGGATCGGCCATTTTGGTTTTTTTCGTGAGCAGTTCCGCGATAGCCTTTGGCAGACAATGTTGTTGCCCGAATTGATGACTTACAGACCCGCAGGCAACGAATTGGCGATGGCGGCAGCTCGAGGCGGTGTGTTGCGCGGT
>CAZSOI010000313.1:0-2459 GCA_964608115.1 uncultured Burkholderiaceae bacterium
GCCACCTCCCCCAAATCCTCCTCGATGCGCAACAGCTGATTGTATTTGGCAATACGGTCACTGCGCGAAAGCGAACCGGTCTTAATCTGCATGGTGTTGGCTGCCACCGCGATGTCCGCGATTGTCGAATCTTCGGTCTCGCCCGAACGGTGGCTGATCACGCTGGTGTAACCGGCCGTCTTGGCCATTTCGATTGCCGCGAACGTCTCGGTCAAAGTCCCGATCTGGTTGACCTTGATCAAGACCGAATTGCCGATCGAGCGCCGGATGCCTTCGCGCAAGATACGTGTGTTGGTCACAAAGATGTCGTCACCGACCAGCTGCACCTTGGCGCCAAGACGCTGCGTCAGCACCTCCCAGCCGTCCCAATCGTTTTCCGCCATGCCATCTTCGATCGAGATAATGGGATAGCGCTCGCACCACTGCTCGAGCACGTCCGTGAACTCGCGCGCGCTAAGATTCAGACCCTCCGCGCCGAGCCAGTACCTGCCGTCCCGATAAAACTCGGAGCTGGCACAATCGAGCGCCAGCGCAATTTGCGAGCCGGCTTCGAATCCGGCGTCGGCGATCGCATCGAGTATGAGCTTGATCGCCTCCTCGTGATTTTGGACGCTCGGCGCAAAGCCCCCTTCGTCACCCACGGCGGTTGTCAACCCCCGATCTCGCAGGCGCCCCTTAAGCGCATGAAACACTTCCGCCCCGTAACGCAGCGCCTCGGAAAAGCTTGGCGCACCCAAGGGCACAATCATGAACTCTTGTACGTCCAAATTATTGTCGGCATGGACCCCACCGTTGATGACGTTCATCATTGGCACCGGCATTTGTACGGCCGCGACACCTCCGAGGTATCGGTATAGCGGCAAACCCGCTTCCTCTGCGGCCGCCTTCGCGACCGCCAGTGAAACCGCCAGCGTCGCGTTGGCACCCAGACGGGACTTGTTTTCGGTTCCGTCCAGATCGATCAAGGTGCGATCAAGAAATGCCTGTTCGGCCGCCTCAAGACCCATGATGGCCTCGGAAATCTCGGTGTTCAAATGCTCAACAGCATTTTGTACGCCCTTTCCCAGGTAACGGGACCGATCGCCATCGCGCAATTCCACCGCTTCGCGAGAACCGGTTGATGCGCCGCTCGGAACCGCGGCCCGACCCATGACGCCGCTTTCGAGCAAAACATCACACTCGACCGTCGGGTTACCCCGCGAATCGAGGATCTCACGGCCAACGATGTCAACAATTGCACTCATACCTTGCCCTTTTTGCTAGTTAAATTTGCTTTCCAGAAAACCGCGCGCCTTCACCGTGCGATCGATCTCCATCAAGGAGACCAACAGTTCGCGCATGTACTGGAGCGGCACCGCATTGGGGCCATCGGACTTTGCGCTACTGGGGTCCGGATGCGTTTCGAGAAAGATTCCTGCCACACCACTGGCTACGGCCGCACGTGCAAGCACGGGAACAAATTCGCGCTGGCCGCCACTGCTCGCGCCTTGCCCTCCAGGCAATTGCACCGAATGCGTAGCATCAAACACTACCGGGCAATCGGCCTGGCGCATGATGGCAAGCGAGCGCATGTCGCTCACCAGGTTGTTATAGCCAAAGGAGGCGCCCCGCTCACAAACCAAGAACCGATCTTGGTCCAGCCCCGCGTCCCGCGCGGCACTGCGCGCCTTTTCGACAACATTGATCATATCCCCGGGCGCAAGAAATTGGCCCTTCTTGATATTGACGGGCCGACCGCTGTGCGCGCAGGCGTAAATAAAGTCCGTCTGCCGGCACAAGAATGCGGGTGTTTGCAAGACGTCCACTACCGATGCGACGGGGTCGATTTCCTCCTCCGTATGCACGTCGGTTATCACCGGCAGGTTCAACTCGCTGCGCACCTTCGCCAGAATACGCAAGCCTTTTTCCATTCCCATGCCGCGAAACGATCCGCCCGAGCTGCGGTTGGCCTTGTCGTAGCTTGCCTTGAACACAACATTGATTCCCAGATCGGCCGCGATCTCCCGCAAGTGCTCTGCAATACGAAGCGTCATCTCCTCGCTTTCGACCACGCAGGGGCCGGCAATGACGAACAAGGGATGTTGCAGGCCGACGTCAAACCCGCACAGCTTCATGCCAGCGCCTTCAGCACAAGGCGCACGGACCGCACAAACGCGCACTCATGCAGCAACCTTGTGCAGAGGCGAATCCAAGCGTCGTTGATGAAACGCGATCGCCGCCTCTAGGAACGCACGAAACAAAGGGTGGCCGCCGCGGGGCGTGGAGGTGAACTCCGGGTGAAACTGCACCCCGATGAAAAACGGGTGCGAGGGTAACTCCATGATCTCTGGCAGGTTCTCGGTCGGCGTGCGCGCGCTAATGCGCAGACCCTTGGCCTCGAGCTGCGGGACGTAGTGGTTGTTTACCTCATAGCGGTGGCGATGCCGCTCATTGACCTCAGGACCATAAATCCGATAAGC
>CAZSOI010000314.1:0-2329 GCA_964608115.1 uncultured Burkholderiaceae bacterium
CGCGTTGCCCTTAGCACGTAAGACGTCGCCTGCGTTCATCCTTTCCTCCCTTGCCGATCCCAGCGGCAGTGCCGCCACGGTAACCACGATACGACAAGTACCCTGTGAGCGGTTGCAAAATCGCGCAATGGTGCGCCGCGCCATGCTCCCATTTACGCGATCGGCCATCGTCTGCCGATGGGCGGCGGGCAGGCCGCGACAACGCCTCAGTTTCGGCCGCAGGTGCGATTACCGCGAAGCTCGGCGCACCGGCATAATCGCGCATCCGACAGCCCCAGACACATGGACGCGCGCGCCGACCTCTACGCCCCAATCGAACCGTACGACGCGGGGATGCTAGCCCTCGATGGCGTTCACACGATGTATTGGGAGACAAGCGGCAACCCTAAGGGCATCCCGGTCGTGTTCCTGCACGGCGGCCCGGGCGGCGGCAGCGCACCAGAGCATCGACGGTTCTTTGATCCGGCTTTTTTCCGCGTCGTGCTTTACGACCAACGCGGCGCCGGCGCATCCACGCCCTTTGCCGAGGCCGCACACAACACGACGCAGCACCTGATAGATGACCTGGAGCGGCTGCGCGAGCACCTTGGCGTCGCCCGATGGCTGCTCTTTGGCGGGTCCTGGGGTAGTACCCTGGCCTTGGCATATGGCCAAGCCCACCCGCAGCGAAGTCTTGGATTTGTTTTGCGGGGCGTTTTTCTCGGAAGGGCCAGCGAAGTCCACTGGTTCTTCCACGGCGCCCGGCAGATTCATCCGGAGGCGTGGCGGCGGTTTGTCGAGATGCTGCCCGAGGCCGAGCGCGGCGACATCTTGCGCGGGTATCGGCGGCGGCTGTTTAACCCCGACCCAAAGATCCACATGCCATTTGCGCGAGCCTGGAGCGAATACGAGGGTACCTGCTCGACGCTGGTTCCCAATCCCGAACTGGTCCGCGAGTTCTCCAACGATGCCTTGGCATTGGCGCGCTTGGAGGCGCATTTTTTTGCGCACCAGTGCTTTCTTGCACCCAACCAATTACTCAACAACTTGTACCGTATCCAGCACTTACCCGCATCGATCGTGCATTCACGCTATGACGTGGTCTGTCCGATCGTCAGTGCTGACGAATTAGCCCGCGCTTGGCCGGGCGCCCGCTACACGGTAGTGCCCGACGCAGGCCACTCGGTATGGGAGCCGTCGGTCCGGGCTACGGTCGTGCGTGAAGTCGAACTGTTTAAGCGGCGCTTAGCGCCGCTGGTCGGATCACATTCCCCGCGCCCGGTGTCGCGTGCTCGCTGAGCACGTGCCGGCAGCCGACCGGTTCGCCTCGTCTCAGAACAGCAGGGTCGAGCTCACGAACGGGCCCTGTGTTTTCGCATTCGTTGCATCTGTGGTTTTGCTCTGGAGCGTTCTTCCCGCACTACTGCAGACAGTTCCCCATGCCGACAATGTCGAGCAGCTCACGTGGGCGCACGCGCTGCAGTGGGGCTACTTTAAGCACCCACCGCTGCCAACCTGGCTCTTGCATGCCGCAATCGAGCTCTTCGGTGCAAGTGCCTTTCTCACTTATGCCTTGGCGATGTCCTGCGTCGGGGCGACGCTGCTTATCCTATGGCGCTGCGCGCTGCTGTTATTCGATCGTGCCGATGCGCTTGTGGCCGTGCTACTAACTAGCGCCGATTACTACCTCATGGGGCGCGGCTCTTTTCTGAACCACAACACGGTGATGCTGCCCTTCGTTGCTGCCAGCGCCTGGTGTGTGCTGCGCATCGTTCGCGACGAACAGCGAAGCGGGGGCTGGCCGCCGTGGCTATTGCTCGGTGTCTGCCAGGCCCTGGGGTTACTCACAAAGTATCAAATGGCAATCTTCATCGGCGCCAACCTACTTGCGCTTATCGCGCTGGGGGTGTGGCGCCGGCCCCGCTTTTGGCACTACGCAGTGCTTTGTTGCTTCTTCACACTGGTGCCGCTGCTGCCGCATGTGCTATGGCTGGGCGGTCACGAATATTCGACTTTTGCCTACGCAAGTCACAGTTTGTTGGCCGAACTGCCGCTAAGTGAGCGACTGTTGCATATCGTAGGTTTTCTCGTGCAACAGATTGGTCGTCTCGCACCGGCCTTATTCGCGCTCGGCCTAGCCCTAATCGTAGAGCGCACGTCACGCCGGCCGTCCCAGAACGAAGACACACCGCGGAAGCTGGACCACACAAGCACGCTTCAGCAACGTCGGGCGCTGGCAATCTTGGCCCTCACGCCTCTGGGCGTCGTGTTGGTGTTGGTTCTTTTTGCGGGCGTTGCACCCCAGAACCATTGGGGAGCTTCGGCAACCTTGCTGCTTCCCCTATTTGGA
>CAZSOI010000315.1:0-1674 GCA_964608115.1 uncultured Burkholderiaceae bacterium
ACCAAGTCTATGTCGCGCTCTACTCGATTGCGGAAGCCGAAGGGAAGACCGGCAATTTCCTGACGGCCAAGCAACTGGACGAAGTCTATGACCGCGTGCGCGCCGACGCCCTGGTTTATGCGGTGGGGTTCCCCGACAGCTTCGCCGCAGTGCAGGCCGAGATCGCAGCGATGAGCAAAAAGGTTAACGCATAAGCGTGGCACTCGAACCCTCCAACGCCGCACGAAGCCAAGCCTACCTGACCAGGGCGCGCATCGGTCTAGTGCTCTATACACGCATCGTTTTGTGGGTACTGATCGCCTGGGCGGGACTCACTATTTACGTCGTCTGGCGCAAGACCGGACAAGCCTTCCCGCAACTCGGCCATCAATATTGGTGGCGCTGGGCTATATGCTCGACCCTGGTGCGAACACCCATTATCGGCATTTTTGCGCAGCGCTGCATCGTGCCTCTTGCCGGTACCTGGTATCCGATGGAACAACTCGCCGATTGGCTCAGCGGCCCCTCGGCCTACCGGCTGCCGTTCACTTTTTGGTATTGGCATTACGGACTACGAACCGCTGTGTTGCCGCTCGCAATCGCAGCGTGCGCAGCATTTTGGCGGGTGCGGCACATGGTCAACGTCGAGCACTTGCGCGGCTTGCAATTGCTCACGCCACGGCAGTATGACCGCCAGCTCAACGGCGGCTGGCTCCAGCGCACCTGGCGCAAGGCGCGCGGCGAACCGGAGGGTATCACACTCGCCTCAGTCACCCTGCCGCGTTGGCTGGAGTTCGAGCATTTCGTCATTACCGGGAACACGGGGGCGGGCAAAACCACCATCGACCGCAATCTGCTCTACCAAATCCAGGAACGCGGTGAGACCGCAATCATCAACGACCCCGAATGCGAGTTCGTGCAGGAATTTTTCGATGAAGGCCGGGGCGATATCATCTTATGCCCGGTCGATCTAAGGCAACCGTTTTGGAGTCCATGGTTCGAGCTGCGCGACGAGTCCAAGCCCGTCGACGCCGCTGCGCTGGCTGCTTCGATCATCCGCGGACGACCCCAAAACGACACCCAGGAATATTTTCAACGCAACGCCAGGGCGCTCGTGCGCGGCATGTTCGAAGCCATTCCGGTCAAGGATCGCGACAACCTCCAAGTCTTCGCCGACTTCCTCAAACAAGCCCGCGACACGCTACGCGAGCAACTGGAAAAAACCAAGGCGCCGGCCGCCATCATCGACCCTGGCGCCCATGACTCAGGCGGCGGAACCGGCATTATCGGAGTGACGGATGCCGCCATCGAAGGCTTCGGCTATATGCCGAACCGCAGTCAAACGACCCGGCAATGGTCCGCACGGGAGTGGGCGCGCAACCCGAAAGGCTGGATCTTTTTCACCTCGGACGCCACCACGCGGGACGCCGTGCAGGCACTGCAAGGTATATGGCTTGACTGCCTGGCTCGTTGGCTTCGCGCACGGCCATTTCACAGTCCGCACGTTTGGATCTTCGCCGAAGAATGCGCAGCCATGGGCTACCAGCCGGAACTAAAAGAAATCGCCACGCGCGGACGAAAGCGCGACCTGTCGCTGGTAATGAACGTGCAGAGCATCAGCCAACTGCGCGAAATCTATGGCCACGACGGCGCAATAACTCTCATCAGCAGTCCCTCAACCAAAGTGATCTTGCG
>CAZSOI010000316.1:0-2349 GCA_964608115.1 uncultured Burkholderiaceae bacterium
AAATAGAAATCCGTTCTCGCGACGCATGTGCGCCCGAGTCTTGTCACGCTACGGGTAAGAAAGCCCTTCCAACGGCCCCCCAAAACAAAGAAGGGAGGCGGAACGCCGAAAGGCGCAAAACGGAGCCGCATCAACGGATGCGGCGCGTGCCCAAGCGAACCGTGTGCCGGTTAATGAGGAAACAATGCAGCAGACGAGGCGACGGGATTTATCGCATAGCCTGGCGCCTCTTGACCAAAGTCCCCGCATGGGGAGCTTGGTGAGCGCGTTTCTCCTCGCGTCAGCAGGCCGCTTCGACCTTGGGTGCCCCCATTTCATGGCGCTTCGCCGTTGATCCAGGTCAAACGATCTTGAGCCAAGGCGCGTAGCATTATTATCGGCTCAGTTGGTCGCGAACCGAGCCCGAGCGGCCTTGGCCGAACCGACGTTAGCTCCTAGGCACCTACGCCGGCTCCGGCCCTGGCCGCTTTGTCTTGTTGCGGAAAGCCTATGAAGCGGCGCGAGTTCGTCGCCCTCTTTGGCAGTGCGACGGCTGCCGGGCCGACTGCCGCAGGCGCGCAAAAGACCGCAATGCCGGTAGTCGGTATTCTCGGTCCCTACGCGCCGCCGGACCGGCACGCGGAATCGCTACGATCGCGACCGCTTTGTTAGAGGATCGTCATGACGCAAATCACTGCGCCGTCTCGACACAACTTCAGCGACAGAACAAAATACGATTCGTTCATGTAAATCGTAAGAACCCGGATCACATCCCGTGCTTTTCAAGCAGATTTCGTTGTGCCGCAAGAGCATTACGAATTGATCCTTGAAGCTGCGCGTCACGCCCCATCTGGAGCGAATGCACAGCCATGGCACTTCATTGTCGTCACGGAACAAAGTCTAAAAAACAAGATCATGGAGTACTTCCGCGAGGAACAGGTCGCAAGGGCGAAGCTGAAGATGAAGTTCCCGACGCCCGATTATCGGGGCCTGGCAACCGCGCCGGGCTTGATTGTTGTCGCAAGCGATTTTCGCTGGGTTAAGGCGTTTCCGGTACTCAACGATGGATCGGACCTCGACAGAATGTACAAGGAAAACGCAGAACGTATTCTGCTGCAAAGCGTAGCCGCTGCGACCATGTCGGCCCACCTCGCGGCTACCGCCCTTGGCTATAACGTTTGGTGGGTGACCGCGATCGGCCAGGAAAAAGCGCAGCAGGCAATGAAGCCGCTGCTTGGTATTCCGAAGGAACTGTCGGTACTCGACATCATGTGCTTTGGCCCGCCGGCCAAGCCGCCATACAAGCGATGGAAGAAGACTTTGGCGGAGATCACCAATTGGAATAACTTCGATCGGTCGCATTTCATGACCGATGCCCAGATTGAAGACTGGGTCGACAAAACTCGTCACAAAGTCATGTATCGAAACGCTCAGAACGTCGACTGAGGGGTTTCGGTATCGCGTGCCCGCGTGCGAGGTCGAGTTTATCCTGTCACGAGTGCGAGAATGTAATCTATTACCCTGCCGCGACATTACGCTAAGCGTCACGCGCCTTCGCGCGCAGCGCCGGTAAGCCAATGCCGGTAGCTTCAAACCCACCGTCGACGGCAATCGTCTGCCCAGTGATGTAGCTCGCTCTATCGCTGCAAAGAAAGAAGATGGTCTCGGCCACCTCCTGCTCCAGTCCATAGCGATTGAGCGGGATTGCGTCATGATAAGCGGCGCGGATCTCCGGCGTGTGAACGGCCTTTGCCATGGCGGTATCGACAGGGCCTGGCGCGACGGCGTTGACCCGGATGCCAAGCGAAGCAAATTCGACGGCCTGCTGTTGGGTCAGGTGCGCAAGGCCGGCTTTGCTCGTGCCGTACGCCGCACGCAACGTCGAGGCTCGCAGTCCCGATATGGAAGTTATGTTCACGATCGCACCACCACCGCTGTCGCGGATCAACGGGACAGCTGCCTGAGTACACAGAAACGGTCCGGTGAGGTTGACTGCAAGGACGCGCGACCATTCCGCATAGGCGATATCGAGGATCGGTTTAAAGATCGCGATGCCGGCATTGTTGACTAGGACATCGAGCCGACCGAATTTTTTGGCGACCTCTGCAATCGCTGCTACAACTCCGGCAGCGTCAGCGACATCGCAGCAAATCGCTAAGTTCTTGTCCGGATCGGGTAGGGTGGCGGCGCTGCGATTGAGTGTCTCGTTATCGATATCGAGCAATACGACACGCCAGTCATCGGCCAGGAACCGCTTGACGGTTGCCAGGCCAATTCCGCGCGCAGCTCCTGTCACCATGGCGACCTTTTGCATTGATCCGCTCCGAAGTATGTGCCGCTCGCCCAAGCGACCGGCCAACGTCGAGTATG
>CAZSOI010000317.1:0-5225 GCA_964608115.1 uncultured Burkholderiaceae bacterium
CCAGCGCACGCCAATGGGGCGTGTTAGGCGAGCCACACGTAAATGTTCTACAACTGAACCTGGCGCTCGACGCCACGCATTAGCGCTTCGCAAGCGCGAAATTCACATCCAAGGTCCCCAAGAGGCAGCCGCAACTGGGAGCGGCTGCGTACACTTGCGCTCTGTGTCCTCGCAATCCCTGCCACTGGCCGTCCCGACTTTGGCGAACGTTGCCACCCCGCAGCGCCTGCCGATCGTTGACATTGCGCGCGGTGTGGCGATCACGCAAATGATCGCCTACCACTTTTGTTATGACCTGAACTACTTTCAGTGGATTCACGTCGCGCTGACGCGCGATGCGCCTTGGATCGGCTGGCGCACGGCAATTGTCACTCAGTTTTTGTTCCTGGTGGGCGTTTCACTGTCCTTGCGGGCGTCCGATGAGAGCCCTCGCGCTCGGACACGCGCTCGATTTTGGAAGCGCTGGGGACAAATTGCATTCTGCGCTGCCCTGGTATCGGCAGGCAGCTGGTGGATTTTCGGTCAGCGCTGGATTTGGTTTGGGGTACTGCACTTTATAGCCGCGGCGCAGTTGCTGCTTCGAGGCGCTGCGCGTTGGGGTCGCCTGAACCTTGCTTTGGGCATCGTGGTTCTGGCAATGGCTAGCTTGCTGCAATCCGCGATCTTCGATAGCAATGGCGTTAGCTGGATTGGTTTCGCGCCAAACAAACCGCGCACGGAAGACTTCGTTCCGCTGTTTCCCTGGCTGGGCGTGGTTTTGCTCGGAATCGGCGCGGCCGACTTTTGGCAGCAAAGTAACGCGTCGTGGGCACAAGCCTTGCGCCGCTACGGCGGCAGCGCTTGGCATTGGATCATGGTGCTAGGTCGCTGGCCACTGACGGTATACATGCTGCATCAGCCGCTGCTTTTTGGTGCACTGTACGCGGTGCACGCGTTGCGTCAGAACTTGACTTGAATCGGTATCGACGTAGATGCCGATCCGCGCCCAAACCACTCGGGCTGCAAAGTGACGTGGTCAATCTGGTAGTCGTGTTTGAGCCGCTGTCGGGCCTGATGCAGGATGGCGGGCCATCGCTCGATGCGATCGATCAACACATGCGCCGAAACCGCACTTTGGCCGGGCACCATGGCCCAGACGTGCAGGTCGTGTACGGAGATGACGCCCGGAATCGAGGCCAGCGCCTTGCCCACGCTCTGATAATCGACTCCGGCCGGAACACTGTCGAGCAAAACCGAGGTCGATTCACGCAGCACGCCGAAAACCGAATGCAAAATCAGCCCACTAACCAGCATCGAAAGCAGCGGATCAACGACCGTATAGCCGGTAAACATGATGATCAGGCCGGCCAGCAAGGCGGCGACTGATCCGAGCAGATCACTGAGCACATGAAGCAGCGCGGCCCGAATGTTGAGATTTTCCCGCTCACGTGACAGTACCCAAGCCACCACAAGGTTGACGAGTAACCCTGCGCTAGCGATCAGAAAAACGGCCTCGCCGTTCACCGGCACAGGATGCGCAATGCGGTCGATCCCTTCGATCAAAAGCCAAACGACGACTCCCAGCAGCGCCAGCGAATTCACGAATGCGGCAATGACCTCGGTACGCGCCAATCCGTAAGAATGCCTCGCGGAGACGGGCCGCTGCGCAACGATGTGCGCAGCAAGGGAAAATCCCAACGAGGCAGCATCCGTGACCATGTGTCCGGAGTCGGCTAACAGAGCCAGCGAACCCGACCACAAGCCGCCGAGAAATTCGACCAGTGCAAAACTGCCGATCAAAACAAGCGCGATGAACAGCGGGTTTTTGGCCCCTGTGCGCGAAACATGTCGGTACTGACTATCGCCGTGAGAATGGCCGCTGAAGTCGTCGTGGCGATGTCCGCCGCCTCGGCGGCCACCCAACAGCGGACCGCGATACGCCTCGTGACCCTCTTTGAGGTCTTGGGTCAGCTCGGCGTGCGAGCTTGGGACGGGATGGCGGTGCCCGGCGCTCATGCGTGCGAACTTCGGCTGTGCCTGCCAAACAGGCCCTATCGGCTTGCCCTTGCAAGCAGCGACAAGTGCACGTGGCAGCCGGTCTTCAAGCGCACCTCCTCTGTCGTTACGCCCGGCGCCAACTCGACGGCAAGCAAACCGTCCTCCCCTATATCGAAGACACCCAGATCAGAGATGATGCGGTTGACAACGCCTACCCCGGTCAGCGGCAAGGTGCACCGCTGCAGGATCTTGTGTTCGCCATTTTTCGCGCAATGTTCCATCAGCACAATGACACGTCCGACGCCCGCGACAAGGTCCATCGCGCCGCCCATTCCCTTGACAAGCTTGCCCGGGATCATCCAGTTTGCAAGATCACCGCGCTCGCTAACCTGCATTGCGCCTAAGATTGCCAAGTCGATATGCCCGCCGCGGATCATCGCGAAGGAATCCGCGCTATGAAAGTAGCTCGAACCCGGCAACGCGGTAACCAGCTGTTTGCCCGCGTTGATCAGGTCGGCATCGACTTCTTCCTCGGTCGGGAAAGGACCGATACCGAGCAAGCCGTTTTCCGATTGCAGCATCACGTCCATCCCTGGCGGAATGTAATTGGCCACCAAAGTCGGCATGCCAATGCCAAGGTTGACGTAAAAGCCATCGCGCAGCTCGCGCGCGGCGCATTGCGCCATTTGTTCGCGGCTCCAGGCCATCTCATCGCTCCTTTATCGCCAACGTAGTACGTTCTGTTTTACGCCGGACGGGTCGTGCGTTGCTCGATGCGCTTTTGCGGTTTGGCGTTTACCACCAGCCGCTGAACGAAGATTCCGGGTGTGTGAATCTGATCAGGATCGAGCTCGCCGTTTTCCACCAACTGCTCGACCTCCGCAACCGTAACGCGGCCGCACATCGCCACGACCGGATTAAAGTTTCTTGCGGTCTTGCGATACACGAGGTTGCCCTGACGATCAGCCTTCCACGCCTTAACCAGAGACACGTCAGCCCGCAGGGATTCTTCCAGCACGTAGCGCTTGCCACGGAATTCGCGCACTTCCTTGCCTTGCGCAACCGATGTGCCAACGCCCGTAGGCGTAAAAAATGCCGGAATTCCCGAGCCGCCGGCACGCATTTTCTCGGCCAAAGTGCCTTGTGGTGTGAATTCAAGCTCGAGTTCGCCTGCGAGGTACTGGCGCTCAAACTCCTTGTTCTCGCCCACGTAGGAGGCGATCATCTTGCGCACTTGGCGTGTCTGAAGCAACAAGCCCAAGCCAAAACCATCGACACCGGCGTTATTGCTTATGCAGGTGAGGTTGCGCACCCCGCTTTCGCGAACCGCTTCGATCAGGGTCTCGGGAATCCCGCATAGACCAAACCCCCCGACAGCGACCAATTGACCGTCGCCGATCACGCCTTCGAGCGCGTGCCGAGCCGACGCATACACTTTATTCATACGACCTCCCTGAGGGAATTCGAATTCTAGGCAATCTGTGCCCGTCGTGCCGTGCGAAGCATCTAAAATGGGCCCCGGGCTACGGGCAGTAGGTCGGCAGTCCTCGGCGTCAGTCGCTAGCAGTGCTTTGCGGCGCCGTCGGAGGGCATCTGCCGGTGCGCAGTGCAATGGAGAGAAAGACAGCCGTCATGAGCGCCGCCGAACGCGAGGCAATGGACTATGACATCGTCATTGTGGGCGGCGGACCAGCCGGGCTGGCCGCAGCGATTCGCATCAAACAGCGTGCCGCCGAGGCGCAAAAGGACGTCGGGGTCTGCGTCCTTGAAAAGGGTGCAGAACTGGGCGCGCACACCCTCTCGGGTGCGGTGGTCGATCCGCGCGCATTTGATGATTTGATCCCGGACTGGCGCGAACGCGGCGCGCCGCTCAACACGCCGGTACGCGAAGACCGTTTTTTGTTTCTGACGCAAACCGGCGCGCTGCGCACGCCGTCCTGGATGCTGCCCAAATGCTTTACCAATCACGGAAATTACATCGTAAGCCTGGGCAACGTCGTGCGCTGGCTCGGGCAGCAGGCCGAGGCCTTGGGCGTCGAAATCTTCCCGGGTTTTGCGGCTGCGCAGATCTTGTATGACGCCGAAGGCGCGGTCATTGGCGTTGCAACCGGCGACCAGGGAATTGGACGCGACGGTCAAGCCACCGCGAACTTCCAACCCGGCGTAGAGCTTCGCGGCAAATACACCTTGTTTGCGGAAGGCTCGCGTGGCCATCTCGGTCGGCAATTGATAGATCGCTTTAACCTCTCGCGCGGCCGCGATCCACAGACCTACGCAATTGGCGTCAAGGAGCTCTGGGACGTCGATCCGAACAAACACCAGGCCGGGCTGGTCGTTCACAGTGCCGGCTGGCCTTTGGATTCGCATACCTACGGCGGGTCGTTTCTGTATCACGCCGAGAACAATCAGGTAAGCATAGGTCTTGTCGTTGGTCTGGGCTATCGCAATCCCTATCTTTCCCCTTTTGAGGAGTTTCAAAGGTTAAAGACGCACCCGGCCATTGGCAGCGTTTTGCAAGGTGGCAAGCGCGTCGCCTATGGTGCGCGCGCCATCACCGCAGGAGGTCCACAGTCGCTACCCAAGCTCACCTTTGCGGGCGGTGCGCTGATCGGCTGCGAAGCAGGTTTTCTCAACGCCGCGCGCATCAAGGGCACACATGGTGCCATAGTCTCTGGCATGTTGGCCGGAGCCTCGGCGTTTGACGCCGTTGTTGCGGGCCGTCGAGGCGACGAGTTGCATGATTACCCGCAGGCACTGCAAAAAAGCTGGTTGCACGAGGACCTGCACGTTACGCGCAATTTCAAGCCGTGGATGGACAAGGGGTTGCTAGTAGGAACGTTGTTGTTTGGTATCGACCAGCTACTGCTGCGCGGTCGCGCCCCCTGGACACTACATCGTAGCGTACCGGACCATGCCAAGCTGCTTCCCGCGAGCCAGTGCAGTCCCATTTCCTATCCTAAGCCCGATGGCAAGCGCACTTTTGATCGACTCTCTTCCGTATTCATATCCAATACGAATCACGAGGAAAACCAGCCCGCGCATCTGACGCTTAAGGATCCTGCCGTACCCATAACGGTGAATCTGGCCCGATACGCAGGGCCAGAGGCACGCTATTGCCCGGCGGGCGTCTATGAGTTTGTCAAGCAAGAGGGCAAGGACCGATTGCAGATCAACGCGCAAAACTGCGTTCATTGCAAGACCTGCGACATCAAGGATCCTACGCAAAACATAGTTTGGGTCGTCCCAGA
>CAZSOI010000318.1:0-1754 GCA_964608115.1 uncultured Burkholderiaceae bacterium
CCTGAAGGATAATTTATTGTGATGACATCTGATGTGCTTTCGCTGATCCATTCCCATAAGCCGTACGGGGACTGGTTTAGTGCGCTTGTAGATTGGCTGCCTAAGAGATTGAACGTACCTGATACTGCCCCCGAAGCAGTCACACTGCTAGGTAAACTGTATTGGCTCATAATGCATAATGTGACCACGACGTTTGCTGGATGATTGAAGACGACACTGTACTGCGATTTGCCGGCTCCACTGAAACCGATGCTGACATCAAACCGTAACAACCCGGCAGCACTCTGCGCGGTCGTCACGGTTACCGGAGCCTGAGTAACGGTCGTGCTAGTCGTAACCATTCCCGATTGTTGAGGCTGTGAATACTCGAAACTTGCTACGGCAACAATTAATACGATCAGAACGCAGGCCAAAATGACCTTGACACTAGTCGGGAACGAACGATTCTTCTCCGAGTCTTCGGCCATTTACCGTAGCCCTCGTCGCTAAAGAGATCGCATCGACTGAGGATTTAGAATTTTGCAATCGCGACAAGTAACCGCATAGTAGCTTTACAGCGAGCCAAGAATTCGTGTTTAATTGTCCCGCTAGTCTAGTTCTGGATGCTTCTTCGTGTATCGGCAGCCGCAGACTGCACAACCATGAAATCCTGAGTGAAATCGACGCAAATGATGACAAACATCACAGCACAATTCTCGATGAGCCGTCCAATGATGATCATGCACTTGGTCGTTTGATCGAAATACCTTAACCGGTTGGCACAATTTACAATAGTGACTCATTGACTGGAACCAAACTTGGGAATTTGTTGAGACATATCGTGATGAATGAGGCTTTCTAGCTTTCGTCTTGATCAAGAGGTGGACTGATGTTGACTAGATTACGTGGCACCTTAGAAAGCTAATTTCGGCATTTCTTTCAAACGTACTACCAACTTATCTGGCGATTTTCTGCGTTTAATAGGAACACTACTGTCTTCGCTTTACAGGACTCCGACACGAGTGTGGCTAAATCGTTTGTCGATCGTTTAACATCTTCTCTGGTGAGTGGCGGCAGTGCATCGATTACGAGAATTGCATTGGTCGTGTCCCCTGTCAGTTTTGTTCGGTCTGATTCTCTCCAGTTCCACTTTCTACAGAGAACCTCCTTCCCGGACGCGTAGATAACTTCTCCTTTCTCTACATGTTCCTCATCAACGCGTCCCAAAGCTACGAAATGCTCGTCACCCTCCGCAAACATGAGGCGGATAGTTTCTTTGATAGCAGTAGAATCTTCTCCGCCAACGGGCGTCCTGTACTTCAATGATATGTAGTTGTATGCGTCGACTAGTTTGTTTATGTGTCTGATGTTATCGCCCTTTAGGACCCTCCTTGCGAGAGCCTCGCTGGAACATTTGAACTTCGTTGGGTCTGTACGAAAAGCAGAATACGCCTTACGCCACGAAAGGAAGAAAGGGTTCTGCGAGAGAGTCCCTAGAACAAAATTGTTTCTGATGTCTGTCTCAGCTTCCCTAAGAAGTTTCGTCAATGTTTGGTTTTCGCCCTTATTGTCAACATTGCTACAGACAAGTACACCACACACAAAGTCCCTAAATCGCTCGAAGATCTCCTCCACTATTCTTAACTCCAATCATTCCACCATCAGACTAATCCTGATCAGATTACGGATCCGTGGAACCTCAGAAAGCTCACTTAAGCGTATACTACGTGCGTAAAGTGATACTAGACTAATCTTCATCTCCTAGTGATTTCGGA
>CAZSOI010000319.1:0-2192 GCA_964608115.1 uncultured Burkholderiaceae bacterium
CCAAGGTGGCGAGTTTCCCATAGGCAAGCTAGCCACGAAACCAAGTATGAAGAAGAGCAGTCCCAAATTGGAAAGCGAAGGCAGAGGCATGGCGAAGCGATATGTTGTCTACGTTGACGACAACTTTCACTACATGGATGAAAGCGAACGATACAAGTTTGACGAATTTGACGATTGCCAGTCTGCCATCGCCGCATGCAAGAAAATCGTGGATGAATTCCTAAATAAATGTGATCCCAAAGACGGCTCCGACGAGATGTTCAAAGCTTACGCCGGCTTCGGCGAAGATCCCTGGATCAGCTCGGACGATTCCGTCTGCAAATTCTCCGCATGGGATTATGCCAGGGAGCGCTGCCGCGCCCTCGCTCAAAAGGCGTAACGCGCCATCATGCCCGACGCCGCCCTTCCTGAGCACCAGAGCGCACCAACACCCATTCCCGCGAGCGAACCGATGCTTGGCTCCAGCCCAACGTTGACGGCCGAGTCTCTTATTCCTCCTCGTCGTCTTCTTTGCCATCGAGCACTGCAACGCCGACCTCTTCGATCTCGGTCACACGCAAGATGCCCGGGACCGGTTCGTCGATTACGTCGATAATGGTATCCACCACCGCTGGCTGCGGAGGCTGCTTCTGTTGACGTGCTCGCACCCGCTTCGCTTTGCCGACGCCGGGTAGAGACGGTTCACTCGTCTTTTTGGCCCTCTTGAGTGCGACGCGTTTGGCGACTTTTTTGTGCGGCTTACTGCGCGCCTTGCCAAGTTTTGCTTTTGCTTTCCTTGCCGCTTTGCGTTTTTTTCGTTTGGCCATCCAAATGCCCCTCCGCCTCGTCACTAATTCATGCCTCAATGCGCCAGAGGAAGATTATCGAAACAGGCGCAAACGGCTTCGTCAATACGGCGAGTGGTGTTGCGCAGTGGTTGCTGTGCGGCAAACTTCCAATGTCTTATGGCGAAAAGGGTCAGGAACAGCGTCTCTTACACCCCGAAAACCGACCGACCCGTGGATGTTTCCAGAGCCACCCATCGGCCCGGTTTGCAAGCCGTCCGTTCGCGCCCTTTGTGAGTGACGGCCTATGGCGTCAAAATGTGTTTGTCTGGATCGAGCCAGAATGCCCACACAGCTGCGCCAGCAACCAGCAGGCAGGCGGCGACGATAAACGGCGCTTCCCAAGAACCGTATTGGACCAGAAAGCCGAAGACCATCGGAGAGAGTGCACCACCGATATTGCCCGCCATGTTCATCATTCCGGACACCGTACCAGAATACTTGCCGCCGGTGTCCATCGGCACCGCCCACGACGGTCCGATGGTGAATTCCAGAAAGAACATCGACGCGGTTAGGCAATAGACCGCGACGTAGGCGTCTGCGGTCAGCGCCGCTGGAACGATGCAGATCGCACAGCCAAGCAATCCGAGGATCGCGATAGTGCGGCGTCCAATCTTGGCGCTTCCCGTTTTCTGCAACAGCCAATCGGTGGCAAGTCCTCCGACCGTGTCGCCTACGACGCCCGCGAACAGCGGCAGCGAGGCAAACAGTCCGACCTTGAGCAGGGTAAAGTGACGCGCATCGATGAGATATGACGGCAGCCAGCTCAGGAAAATCCATAGGCAATAGACGTAGGTGAAATAGGCACACATGATCGCCCACATGTTGGGCGATCGCACCAGCATGGCCCACGGCACGTTGGTTTGCTGCTGGATCGGTGGCGCGTTGATGGCACCATTGGCATCTATACCGCGGATCTGGGTGAGCTCCGCCTTGTTTACCAAGCCGTGCTCTTCCGGCAGATTGCGGTAGCTCAAGCCCCACCATAGCGCCCAAAGCAGACCGACCGCACCGCAGACATAGAACACCGGCCGCCAGCCGAACCGTGTCATGATCAGCACCACGATCGGTGGCGCGATCGCGGCGCCGAGGCGGCTCGCACTGTGGGTAATGCCCTGCACCAACCCGCGCTCGCGTTGCGGGTACCACAGTTGCATGGCACGTGTCGCGCCGGGAAACGCACCGGCTTCGCCAACTCCGAACAGGAATCGGACGATGATGAACGAAGTAGCACCGAAAGCCGAAGCGGTGGCCGCCGTCATGACCGACCAGTAAGTAACCACACTACCCAACACGCCGCGCGCGCCGAAACGATCACTCAGCCAGCCACCGGGAACTTGGAACAGCGCATAGGCCCATACGAAAGCG
>CAZSOI010000320.1:0-2155 GCA_964608115.1 uncultured Burkholderiaceae bacterium
TGTTTCATCGCGACCAGCAGTATGTCGTGCAAAACGGGCAGGTTGTGATCGTCGATGAATTCACCGGTCGACTGATGCCCGGGCGGCGTTGGTCCGAAGGTTTGCACCAGGCGGTCGAGGCAAAAGAAGGGGTCGCGATACAGCAGGAGAACCAAACGCTGGCCTCGATCACCTTCCAGAACTACTTTCGCATGTACAAAAAGCTCGCGGGCATGACCGGCACGGCCGATACCGAGGCCTATGAGTTTCAGGAGATCTACCGCCTGGAGACTGTTGTCATACCTACCCATCGGCCGATGATCCGTGCCGATCATCAGGACAAGATCTACCGCACCGTCCGCGAGAAGTACAACGCCATCTTGGGTGACATTCGCGAGTGCCACGCGCGCGGCCAACCGGTTCTGGTCGGCACTACCTCGATCGAAAATTCGGAGGTGATCTCCCAACTGCTGCGCGCAGAAAAGCTGCCGCATCAGGTTTTAAACGCCAAGCAGCACGCGAAGGAGGCCGAGATCGTCGCCCAAGCGGGGCGCCCCGGAGTCCTTACGATCGCCACGAACATGGCCGGGCGTGGCACCGACATCGTGCTGGGAGGAAACGTCGAGAAGCAAATTGAGCTCGGCCGTGTGCTCGACGCCGAGGGCAATCTCGCCGATCCGGCGGCCGAGGAGCAGCGCGTCTCCACCCTGCGAAACGGCTGGCAGAAACTGCATGACCAGGTCGTTGGTGCCGGAGGGCTGAAGATCATCGGATCGGAGCGTCACGAATCGCGCCGCATTGACAACCAATTGCGCGGCAGATCCGGTCGGCAGGGCGATCCGGGCGAATCGCGTTTTTATCTTTCTATGGAAGATCCCCTGCTGCGGATTTTTGCCGGCGACCGCATGCGCATGATTATGGACAAGCTCAACATGCCCGAGGGCGAGGCCATCGAGGCGGGCATGGTTACGCGTTCCATCGAGTCCGCACAGCGCAAAGTCGAAGCGCGCAATTTTGACATTCGCAAGCAACTGCTCGATTACGATGACGTCGCCAACGATCAGCGCAAAGAGATTTACGGACTACGCAATGACATCCTTGAGACGGCCGACGTAAGCGAAATGGTGACAAATCTGCGCCGAGGCTTCTTCACAGATTTGGTGCGCAGTTTCATTCCGCCTGACGCAATGGAAGAATCCTGGAACGTCCCCGCCCTGGAGCGGACGCTCTCCGATGACTGGCACGTCACCGTCCCGTTGGCCAGGTGGCTGGAGCAAGACGCTAAGATCAACGACACCGATGTGTTGGCAAGGGTATTGGCTGCCACGGACGAGGCCTATGAAGCCAAGCTGGCAAGGGTCGATCGCAGCGCCTTTGCCGGTTTTGAGCGCTCGATCATGCTCAACACGCTCGATCAGCAGTGGCGCGAGCATCTGGCTGCGCTCGATCATTTGCGACAGGGGATCCACCTGCGAGGCTATGCGCAGAAACAGCCCAAACAGGAATACAAGCGGGAGTCCTTCGAACTATTTGGCACGCTCATTGACAGCGTGCGCGCCGAGGTCGTTCGGATACTGATGAATGTCCAGATTCAGTCGCCGGAGGAAATCGAGCGCACAGAGCAGCGCATCGAGCGTGAGGCCGAGCAACGCGTCGAGCGCGCGCAGGCGCAGCACGCCGATTTTGGCCCCGAGGTGGCGCTGGCTAGCGCCGAGGACGCGCAAGCGGAGTCCGACTCGGCGGTCGCCGTCGCGGTGGAACCGCCGCGACAGCCCCAACAGCAGCCATTTCGTCGCGTGGGCGAAAAAGTAGGGCGCAACGACCCCTGTCCATGCGGAAGCGGGAAAAAATACAAGCAATGTCACGGCAAGATTGCCTGATTCAACTTCCGTGATGGGCGGGCGGCGCGGCGGATAATGCAAGCGAGGGTGCGATGGCGGTTAATTTGATTGCTCCGCAGGCGGGCGATCTGTATCCGGTAGCCGGCGTGAAGTTGGGCTGGGCGCAGGCGGGCATCCGCAAGCCGGGGCGCAAGGATCTCTTGTTGATGCACCTGGCGGCCGGCGCGCAGGTCGCGGCGGTTTTCACGCGCAACCGGTTTTGTGCTGCCCCGGTGCTGGTAGCACGCGAGCACCTTGCGCGGGCGGACACTCACGGCGGCGGGATACGGCTTTTG
>CAZSOI010000321.1:0-2701 GCA_964608115.1 uncultured Burkholderiaceae bacterium
ACAGTCTGTACCAGCCCGAGATGATCGCAGTCTCCACGACCTGCATGGCGGAGGTCATTGGAGACGACTTGGACGCGTTTATTAAAAACGCGAAGCAAAAGGGCAGCGTTCCGGCGGATTTTGACGTGCCCTTTGCGCACACGCCGGCCTTTGTCGGCAGCCACATCACGGGCTACGACAACACCCTAAAGGGCATGCTGCAGCACTTCTGGGACGGCAAATCCAAGACGGCGGAGCCACTGGAGCGCAAGCCCACGGAGTCGATCAATTTCATCGGAGGGTTTGACGGCAACGTGGTGGGCAACATCAAGGAGATCCGCCGCATTTTTGATCTTTTCGGGGTCGATTACACGATCGTGTGCGATCCCTCGCAGGCCTGGAATACGCCAACGGATGGCGAGTTTCGCATGTACGACGGGGGCACCACCAAGGAAGAGCTCGAGCGCTCGCTGCACGCCAAGGCAACGATCGTCTTTCAGGGCTACTGCGCCGAAAAAACCATCAAATACCTCGAAGAAAAGGGCCAGGAAGTCATAGTTTTAAATTCGCCTATGGGCGTGCAGGGCACCGATGAACTGGTGCAGACGATTGCGCGCCTAAGCGGCAAGAGCGTGCCTGCGGAACTGGAAAAAGAGCGCGGCCGCCTGGTCGATGCAATCGCCGACAGCCAGGCGCACCTGCACGGCAAGCGCTATGCGCTGTATGGCGACCCGGACCTAATGCTGGGCATGACGCGCTATTTACTTGAGCTCGGCGCCGAGCCGGTGCACGTGCTCTCGACCAATGGGGGTGAAGACTGGGCGGCCAAGGTGCGGGCTCTGCTCGATGCCTCGCCCTTTGGAAAGGGCGCTAAGGTCTACCCCAAGCGCGACTTGTGGCACATGCGTTCGCTGCTTTTTACCGAACCGGTCGATTTTCTGACCGGCAACACCTACGGCAAATACCTGGAGCGCGACTGCAAGGTACCGCTCGTGCGCATGGGTTTTCCGATCTTCGATCGGCACCATCACCACCGCTTCCCGACCTGGGGATACGAAGGGGGGCTGCGCGTACTCGTGAGCCTGCTCGATGAGTATTTCGAGGCCTTGGACGCAGATACAAGCGGCATTTCGACCACCGACTACTCCTTTGACATCATCCGCTGAGAACGCCATGGCCCTTGTCACCTTCACTTCCCCGACCCTGAAAAAGGACATCACGGTCTATGCGACGGCAGGCGACACGCATACGCTGCTCGCCGTTGCCAAGGCGCACAAGATCCCACTGCACTTTGAGTGCGAGGACGGAAAGTGCGGCTCATGCGTGGTAGAGATCACCGTGCTGGGCAACAAGCAGCCCATCGGAGTGAATCTCACCGAAAAGGAAAAGTCCGCCTTGCGCCTTGCCGGCAAGATCACCAAAGAGCAGATCGACGCGGCCGAAACCCGAGATATTCCGCCGCCGTATCGCCTCGCGTGCCAGTTCATCGTGCGCGACGAGGACATCGTGGTGCGATTCTGACCGCTGGGCGTTAGCGATCGGGTCGCCATCGCCAAAAGGGGAAGATGGGCATGAGTGCGCATCTAGCGGTGAAGATCCACGAGGTCTTCGAGGAGCCTGGTTGCGAGGTCAACCAGGGTAAGAGCGCAGCGAAGCGCAAGGCCGGTTGCACCAAACAGCTTTCGCCCGGTGCGGCGGCAGGCGGCTGCGCTTTTGATGGCGCCAAGATTGCCCTGCAGCCCATCGCCGATGTTGCCCACCTGGTCCACGGGCCCATTGCCTGCGAGGGCAACTCCTGGGACAACCGCCACAGCGCCTCTTCCGGGCCGCAGATCTATCGCACGGGCTTTACGACCGATATCGGTGAGCTCGATGTGATCTACGGTGGCGAAAAGCGGCTCTTTCGCGCGATTCGCGAGATTATCGAGAAGTACGATCCGCCCGCGATTTTTGTCTATCAGACCTGCGTGACGGCACTCATTGGCGATGACATCGAAGTGGTGTGCAAGCGCGCAAGCGATAAGTTTGGCAAGCCCGTCATTCCCGTGAATGCGCCGGGCTTTGCGGGGCCCAAGAATCTGGGAAACAAGTTGGGTGCCGAGGCACTTTTGGACTACGTGATCGGCACGCGCGAGCCCGAATACACCAGCGCTTACGACATCAACATCATTGGCGACTACAACCTGGTGGGTGAGCTCTGGCAGGTCAAGCCGCTGCTCGATGCCCTGGGTATCCGGATTCTGGCGAGCATTTCGGGCGACGGGCGCTATAACGATGTGGCCTGCAGCCACCGTGCGCGCGCGGCAATGATGGTGTGCTCCAAATCAATGATCAATATCGCGCGCAAGATGCAGGAGCGCTGGGGTATTCCGTATTTTGAGGGTTCGTTTTACGGTATCTCCGACATGAGCGAGGCTTTGCGTCAAATTGCGGAGCTGCTGGTTGCGCGTGGCGCACCAGAGGACCTTTTGGTACGCACCGAAATGCTCATCCGCCTCGAAGAAGCGCGTGCTTGGGCCCGGATCGGCGAATACCGCCGGCGCTTAGCTGGCAAGCGCGTGCTACTGATCACGGGCGGCGTGAAGTCCTGGTCGGTGGTCTCGGCGCTGCAGGAAGCCGGCATGGAGGTCGTCGGCACAAGCGTAAAAAAATCCACCAAGGAGGATAAGGAAAAAATCCGCGAGCTCTTTGGCGATGACGCGCACATGATCGAGGACATGAG
>CAZSOI010000322.1:0-2029 GCA_964608115.1 uncultured Burkholderiaceae bacterium
ACTTGTTGCGCTCCATGCAGCAGGCGCGCAGCTAGGAGATCGAAGGCAGCCGCCCTGTTTGGAGGACGGCAACCAAGTCGCCTTGTACTTTGGCGGGCAGAGGCAAAGCCCGAATCTTGGCCACGGTCCGCTCGGCGAAGAATAGATGCCGTAGGGCCCTGGACTCGATGGATTGGACAAGGGAGCTACCTATGGAAGCTTCAACATCTAGTCCCCGATCAAACGATAACTCGGCGGCTGCCTCTAGCGCTTCGAGCAGTTTGAGTGGTGACTGGCGGTTGCGCATCGTTTTCGCGATCTCTTCCCGCTTGACACGTAGTACCTCCGCTGCTTCGTCAGCGCCAATGATCGGCCGCTCGCGAGTCTTCTGCGGCCGGACTCCGGAGGCAATGACTTCACGTGCGAAATCTGTCGCACCTTCTATAACGTCGCCGCTAACGACGCGATCCACCAAACCAAGCTCTTTCGCACGCGCCGCCGAAACAGGTTTAGCTGAAAGCATGATGTCAGCAGCCGCCTTAAATTCGATCAGTCGAGGCAATCGCTGGGTACCGCCAGCGCCGGGAATGATCCCAAGCGAGAGCTCCGGCAAGCCCAATGACGCGGATTCTGCAGCCACGCGATAATGACAGGCAAGTGAGACTTCCGTTCCGGCGCCCAGCGCAGTGCCGTGGATTGCAGCAATGACCGGAACGGAACTGTCCTCAATTAGGCGAAAAACTTCATGATAGCTAGGCTCACCAACACCCGTATCAAATTCCTTGATATCCGCACCGGCAATGAAGGTCCGACCAGTGCAGGCAAGGATGACAGCTTCAATCTCATGGTTATTACGCAATTCGCCGAAAGCCCGCTTTAGACCGGCTCGAACGTTTCCATCCAGCACGTTAACAGGCGGATTATCGACGCGCACAATCGCAATCCTGCCCGTCACAGACGTATTCACCACCTCAGCCATGAAAATGTCTCCCAAAATCTGACAAAGGTCGCTGCCGATTAGACGGATGCGCCCTTCTGGCGCTTCATTCGCGCCGTTTTTTGCGTCCAGTGCATTCCAGTTCCGACGGTGGCACTCTAGTGCCTTACAGAAAGCGCTGCGCCGAGTTCCCGCGCTTTTGCGAGGCCAGTGCCGGTCGCGACGAGGTAAGTAGAGAATCCGAGCTGATGTCCTTCTTCGGCGGAATAGATTCGACCAGTAAGCGCCATCTCGGTTATTCGGGCGATGCCAAATAGGCTTTGCAACCTCACCCATCCAGTAGGCGCAAAAAACTCCAGAAAGCTATCGTTCGGAAGCGCATAAAAAGCGCAACACTCGGCGACACGGATGTGCGCGCAGGCGGCAATATGTAATTTGCTTCCAAACACAGCCCCTTGAAGGACCGCTATCACAGGCACTTTGCAGAATTGAATTTGATCGAGGACATTGTTCAATCCTCGTGATCGTTCGAGTCCACGACTTGCGTCGGTTTGAGTGAATTTCGTGAGGTCTTCAGCAGCGAAGCCCGCACCCTCAAAGATGATTACGATGGCCTTTACATCATCCGCAACACCTTCAAAGTATCTTCTCAGTCCGGCAAGAGTTTGACCGTCGAGCGAATTGAGATTTTTTCCGTGCAAAATAGATAGTATGCCCAGATTACCATCACGCAACGCCCTAAGGGTGATTGGGAGGCGAGTGCGATAATCGATCGGAAGTGTCTCCAACCTATGCTCCTATTAAATTTTAGTCCTAGGAACTTTCTGCGAATGGGATTACCATCTGTGTCGCTAAAGTGGGAAACGTTGTCAAGTCTTTACCGCTCGGCGGGACGCAGCAAATGCTAAGACGATTGGTCGCAACAGCGCGAGTACAGACTGGGATTGGCGGCAGGCGGCATGGGGTGGTGGAGGCCAAGAGCCCGCTGGCGTTCGGGCCGAGCAAGCACTAAGTGCCTCGGCAAAGTCGCCGCTGGAAATGCCCTTCGGGTAGAGGATCAGAATGAGCGCTTCCAGGCTTTTCGAACTGCGCGCATGGGGCGGCAGGATCGCT
>CAZSOI010000323.1:0-1807 GCA_964608115.1 uncultured Burkholderiaceae bacterium
GTTATGCTGCCAACAACGGACATCGGGCGCTGCCAAAATAACCGGTTGAGTTGTTAATGCGACAAGCTGGCACCTGACGGTGCGCCAGCGTGCAACCGCCTTACTTATCACCCTGTAATCAGCGCAGAAATCCCCCGAAGCGGCGTTTCAGCCGAACAAGGTGATAGGCGTACGGCATGTGAGGCATGTAAGCGTTTCACCTTGTCCGAGGACGAAGCCGCGTTCGCGGACGTGACAACATTGCACGCCAACAGTGTGTGAGCGTGCCACCGTGTTACCTTGTCGGCGACAAAATTGCGGTCCGGTAAGTAGCGCAGCAAGGCATGGGCCGGTTGAATGTTCACCTCGTTAATCGGCAGCTACATCATGTTGACCCTGTGGAGCGCCTTCAGCATGACGACCGCCCGTTCATCGCCAACCCCAAAGTCGTTGATAAGCAACGCGAGGCCTTTCGCCGGGTCGGACATCGGGGGAGGACCAATGCAGGCCTTACAGCTGGCGTCCTGCGGTGTCGTAGGCGCCGTGATCGTGTCGGCATAGTCGATCATGGCGCAATAACAGATGATGTGATGGTTGCAGAAGATGTCCAGGCGAATTGCTGCTTGTGCGGTTGCGGGCTGGATCACCGTAGGATTCGGAAGCGTCGCGTACAATAGTGTGGGGACATGGGTGACAACGTCGAGCAGGTAATTGATCAACCGATAACCTCCCGTCACCGCGGAAGCGAAGAGAGCCGCCCACGCTGCGTCGCCGGTACGCGGCGACGCGAAGAGGCAGGCCGATGCCCGCGAGCTTAGTCGCTCGGCGAGATCATCCGTAAAATATGTCGCTAGCGCGCTGCCGAGGCTATGACCCACCACAACGACCGTGCCGGCTCCCACCGTGTTAGCGACGCCTTCAGCCGCATTCTGATAGGTCGTAGCCCCGGTCTGAGGATCAGCCAGACTCATCGTCTGATAAATGTTCCAAAATCCTTGCTCGACTTGTACCGTCGGGTGCCGCGGATGTCGAATAAGCAGAAACTCTGCATCAATGATCCACTCGACCATGCCGTCAGTACCGCGAACAACCGCGACATGCGAGTTCGGATCAACATTGCTTTTGGCGAGAAAGCCAAAGAACACTCGGCTCGTTGGACTAACGCTTAATCGCCGCTGCGCCGCACCCTTGGGCGGAAAGACGGCGTCGTGCGCGGTGAGATAGCCTTCGATCGCCCATCCCGCTGCAGCGATGCGCGGATCGGCCGGCGGATTCAAGGATCCGACGGTGTACATATCCTCCGCGTACATCGCCAGCAGTCCAAGCGCCGTGGCTTCCTTGTCGCTGAGTGCCATACGCGCCAGTTTCGCTCCTTGCCGAAGCCAGTCAACTCATAATTACCGCGCCATTTCCTTTGCGGCTTATGCTTTATACCGCGCAACGAAACTCGAATACGGGTGGCCGTAGTAAACCAACAGTGTGTGAGCCTGCCACCGCCGGACGAGAGGATTCGTAAGCGTTTCACTTTGCTACCTGCCGGTCATACGACGGACGTGCGTAAAGAGGTGCATGCGACGATCTCGCGGCTTAAAGGTTCTCCTGCCTAAGTTGATTCATTTCTGCGTGGATGCCCAGCAGCTCAAATTTCGCTTTCCAGATGTGCTGGAAGATAAAAAGGGCGGTCAGGCCCACCTGCGCGACGCTCTTCATGGCGTGACGCAGGTTCGCGGCGTCCGTCACCATCGCGTACATCGTGAAGCTGTTGTCGGGATTTGGGTCCGGCATCTGCATGGTGCTGAAGGGGGCATGGGGGTTCGGATGGCCGCCG
>CAZSOI010000324.1:0-2458 GCA_964608115.1 uncultured Burkholderiaceae bacterium
CTGTTGTTTCGCTAAAAGGCCGATCGTTGGCACTGAGCGAGCCGTACACCTCGTCCGTGGAAACGTGCAAGAAGCGAAAGGCGTCGCGCGCGGCACCCTCCAGTTGCGCCACGTGGGCGCGTGCAGCCTCGAGCAGCGCAAACGTTCCCTGGATGTTCGTTCGTACAAACTCTGCTGGACCCAGGATCGAACGGTCAACGTGGCTCTCAGCGGCAAAATGCACGATCGCGCGCGGCCGGTGCACTCGCATCAGTGCCAGTATCGCCGCGCTGTCACAAATGTCCTGCCGGACAAAAAGCAGCCCAGGGTGGCTTCGCACAGCGGCCAAGTTAGCCAGGTTTCCGGCGTACGTGAGCGAATCGATGACGAGCACTGTCTCATCGAGCGCAGCGCGCTCGGGAGCAAGCCAATCGACGACAAAGTTCGAACCAATAAACCCGGCGCCGCCCGTCACAAATATCATCGAAGGATATCCGCAAACCGACGCGCGATTCTAATGCAGGCGCCGGCTACAGCTTTTCGGCACGACCTGGGCTACGGGCAGCATCGTTTTGTGATATCAATGTCGCACCCCGGGACCGGCATATCGCCACAGTGCAGCGGGCTCGTGGTCGCGCGGGGCTCTTGCAGCTGGCTGCGGGGTCCGATCTTTTCGCTAAATGCATCGCCCAAGATCGGCAAGAGATGAACATTTTGCTTTTTGGCGCCAATGGCCAGGTCGGCTGGGAGCTACAGCGTTCACTCAGTACGCTCGGTAGCCTCACCGCGCTGGGACACGCGCAGGCCGATTTGGAACAACCGCTAGGGCCGTTGATCGAGCGCTTGCGCCCGCAAGTCATCGTTAATGCCGCCGCATATACCAATGTGGATCGGGCCGAAACTGAGCCGGCTCGCGCCCTGCGCGTCAACGCCGAGGCTGTGGGCTAGATGGCCCAAGCGGCGAGCGCAACGGGCGCCTTGCTTGTGCATTACTCCACCGACTACGTGTTTGATGGTGAAAAACCGGCAGCCTACTGTGAGGACGACCCGACGGGGCCGCTTAACGCCTACGGCCGCAGCAAGCTCGCTGGAGAACAGGCGATACGAGCCGTCGCCGGCTGTCGGCATTTGATTTTGCGCACAAGTTGGGTATATGCCGTTCGGGGACAAAATTTCGCGCGCGCCATTCTTGAAAGGGCAAAAACGCTCGATCGGCTGCAGGTCGTCGCCGACACCTTCGGCGCACCCACCAGCGCCGAATTATTGGCCGATGTCACGGCGTTGGCCTTGTACCGCGCAAAGCTGGGTAGCACAGGCTCACCGGGCAAGGTACTCGAACCGTTGCTGGGCACCTTTCATCTGGCACCTTCAGGACATACCAGCTGGCACGAATATGCCTGCTTGCTGATTGAGTCGGCGCGCGCGCGCGGCCTTCCGGTCCGCGTTTCTCGGGAAAACATTGTGCCCGTCCCGGCATCGACATTTCGCACGGCAGCGCGTCGGCCCATGAATTCGCGGCTCGACAACGGGCGGCTACAGCAGCGATTGGGTATCGAGCTTCCCAACTGGCAGGTGCACGTGCGCCGTTTCGTCGAGGAGATTGCGGGCTAAACTCGCCACTTCGCAGGCGCTTTATCAAGCACATTTCACGAACATTTCATGACTCGCGCTCTGATCACCGGCATTACCGGGCAAGATGGCGTACTGCTCGCGCAAAACCTGCTTGAGCGCGGCTACGAGGTAATCGGTTTTGGCCGGCGCCCCTCGGTGCTTGCGCGTACCGACCTGCACCCCTTGTTTCGCCGCATGAAGATGTTCTTCGGCGACGCAGCCAATTCGGTCGATCTGGCCGATGCGCTGTTGCACCACCAGCCCGATGAGCTCTACAACCTGGCCGCCCAATCCGCTCCCGGCGCCTCCTGGGCACAATCGCTGGAGACCGGCGAGATCACTGCCATGGGTGCGCACCGCCTGTTTGAAGCCGTGCGGCGCTTTGCCCCCAAGTGCCGCGTCTACCACGCCTCCTCTTCGGAGATGTTCGGCGAAGTGCTCGAATCGCCTCAGACTGAAAACACGCCCTTTAATCCAGCCAATCCGTACGCCGCCGCGAAGGTCTATGCGCACCAAATGGCGCACGTGTACCGGCGCAGCTACGGACTGTTCATCGCCTGTGGGATCCTCTTTAACCACGAAAGCCCGTTGCGACGCATGAATTTTCTGACGCAGAAGGTGGCCCATGGCGCGGCCTGCGCGAAGTTGGCAATCAGCGACTCGCCTGTGCTCAATGAGGAAGGCGAACCAGTGGTTCGCGCCAACAAGCTCGCGCTGGGAAATCTGCAGGCCGCGCGCGATTGGGGCCATGCGCGCGACTACGTCGAGGCGATGCGCCGTATGCTCCAACGTGAGCACCCCGAAGATTATGTTGTCGGCACTGGCGTGTTACGCACGGTGCGCGATTTGTGCCAAGCCGCATATGGCT
>CAZSOI010000325.1:0-14267 GCA_964608115.1 uncultured Burkholderiaceae bacterium
CCTGCCTGTCGTTTCACTTGTGGCTTTAGGCCTGCTTTGTTGAGCGCGTGGCCGCCGCTTCGTCCATCGCGGCCAATCCGGCGTCGACGTCCGAGTATTGCAAGCGCAATCGCAACTCGCGCTTCATGCGCACATTTTTCAGCCGGCGCGACTCCCTCAGAAAGGACACACGCTGATCGCCCGCCGCGGCGCGCAGTTCGTCCCACGACACGCGTGGCGGACGAGACAAACCGATGCGGTCGGCGACCCGATCCAGGTACTGGCCCACATACAGCTCGGAGTCGTCGACCACGTTGTATGTTCGCGTCGGCGCGGCTCGAAACAGCGCCGCAACGCAGGCCCTAGCGAGATCATCGGCGTGGATATGGTTGGTTATTACGTCTTGGCCGGGCAGCAGCACCGGAACGGCGCGGCGCAGCCGCTCGATGGGCAGCCGGCCCGGACCGTAAATGCCTGGAACCCGCAGTACGGCGGCGCGCCAACGACTTGCCCGCAGCAGCGATTCGGCATCCAAGCGCCGCTGTGCGCGTTCGCTTACCGGCGTCGGCGCAGTGCTCTCATCCGTCCAGGCGCCGCCGCGATCACCGTAGACCCCAGAAGTGCTCAGGTACAGCATCTTGGCCGACGGCACGTACCGCAACATGCGCAGCAGTCGGCGTGCACGCGCATCGCGGCGTCCGTGGGGCGACGTCGGTGCCAAGATGATGACACGACGCGCCAGAGCGCTGATACGGGACTCTTTGCTGCGTCGGTCCAGATCCAACAGCAAAGGGACCGCGCCGGCGGCCCGAACCGCGTCTGCACTTGTGCGGTTGGCAATCGTGCCAAAGATTCGGAAGCGATCGCGCAGCCGTGCGACAATTCGTACACCGATGTCGCCGCAGCCGACGATTAACAAGCGCGGCTGGCCCAGACGTCGGCGCGAAGGCAGCGCGTTCGGTGTGAACGGCGCCGGTTGCGGGCGCCAATTACCATCCGGTGCGATTGGCGTTGAATTCATGTTTTGTCGCGATACTCGGCAAGCTTTCGAGCGCGCCGAAGCCACCCCTGTTGATTCACGGTTAACATTTTTTCACACATGACAAGTTACAAAGTCCTCGTCCAACCCTCCGGCCGAGAATTCACGGTGCCCTCGGAGCAGACCGTTTTGACCGCAGCGCTCGCCTCGGGCATCACTTTGCCCCATGGATGCCGGAATGGCGCTTGTGGTTCGTGCAAGGGAAAGGTCATTTCAGGCAGCGTCCATCATGGCACGCACGCCGAGGTGGCGTTGAGTGCTACCGAAGAGGCGACCGGCCTGGCGCTATTTTGCTGCGCCCATCCATTATCGGATCTCATCATTGAGGCGCGAATCGCCGCCGCGCTCGATGGCATCGTGCCGCATAAGATGCCCGCGCGCATCGAGCGTATTGAATGGCCCGCCAAGGACGTGGCAATTCTTTCGGTCCGGCTTCCGGTCTCTGAGCATTTGCAGTTTCGTGCCGGTCAATACATGGATTTCATCTTGCCCGGCGGCCTGCGGCGCAGCTACTCGATAGCGACGATGCCAGGCGCCGAAGGGGCGATCGAATTTCATATCCGCCACATGCCCGGAGGCAAGTTCACCGACGCACTCTTTGGCCGTGCCAATCCCGCCTTACGCGAGCGCGGCATTCTTCGATTGGAAGGTCCGCTGGGTACGTTTTTCCTGCGCGAGAGCGGTTTGGAACCTATTGTCTTGCTTGCCAGCGGCACCGGCTTTGCCCCAATCAAGGCGATCGTTGAGACAATTTTCGCCAAAGGGATACATAAGGACGATCCCCTGACGGGCCGGCGAGCGCGTGCCGTGATGCTGTACTGGGGTGCCCGCAAGCGCGCCGACCTGTACATGGATGAGCTGCCCCGGCGTTGGGAGAAGGAGCAGCCCAATTTTCGCTACGTGCCGGTGCTATCCGAGCCCGATTGCGTCACACCCTCGAGCGCTGCGTCTCCCGGGGTTGCTCGATCGCAGCCGGAGTCTGAGTCTTTGCCAGCATGGAGCGGGCGCACGGGCCTCGTGCACCATGCCGTCATGCAGGACCTGTCCGATCTGTCGGCTTACCAGGTCTATGCCTGTGGGGTGCCGATCATGGTGCAGTCGGCGCACCGCGATTTTGTTGCGCAATGCGGCTTGCGCGAAGAGAATTTCTTCTCCGATGCGTTCGTATCCATGGCGGACCTGCCAGCGATAGGCACTTAACCGCTGGCATGTGGAGGCCCTCGGCCGCTGTGCTTTACTAGGCTTAAATTGGATCACTCGCCCAAATAGGCCTCTCGTACTCTTGGATCATGCAGCAGATCGCTGGCCTTCCCGGTCAGAGTGATAGTCCCGGAGTCGAGCACGTAGGCACGGTTTGCCGCCTCAAGGGCAAGCTTGGCGTTTTGCTCGACCAACAGCATCGGTATGCCCTGCGCCGACGCCGTGCGGATTACGTCAAAGATTTTTTCGACCATGATGGGAGACAGACCCATCGAAGGCTCATCGAGCAGCAACAGGCGCGGACGGCTCATCAATGCCCGTCCGATTGCAAGCATTTGCTGCTCGCCGCCGGACAGGTTCCCAGCCAGCTGGCCGTGGCGCTCTTTGAGTCGCGGAAAGGTCTGGTACTGCTGCTCCAGATCTAAAGCGATGTCGTGCTTGTCATCGCGCGTATAGGCACCCATCAGCAAGTTTTCTTTAACCGTCATGCGGGTGAAGATTCCGCGCCCCTCTGGCACTAGCACCAGGCCCTGACGCAGCAAGTTGTGCGAGGCCACCATCCGGGTGCTGCGCCCGAGGTATTCGATTGTCCCGCTCCAACCAAGCGAGCCGGTTACCGCGCGCAGCGTCGTCGTCTTTCCGGCGCCGTTGGCGCCGATCAAGGCAACGAGTTCGCCCGGGGAAATGTGCAAGTCCACGCCCTTTACTGCGTGTATGCCACCGTAGTCCACGCGCAGGCCAGCGATGCGCAGTACGGGAGCGCTCATTTTTCGCTACGCCGACGCATGCGCACGCCCTAAATAGGCCTCGATCACGGCCGGGTCGTGTTGTACCTGTGCAGGGCTGCCTTCTTTGATGATGCGGCCTTCGTCGAGTACCGTCACTTGATCGCACAGTCCCATAATGAGTTTGACATCGTGTTCGATGAGCAGGATCGTGATGCCATCGGTGCGGATCCGCTCCAGCAGTCGGCGCAATTCAATCTTCTCGGTTGCATTCATGCCGGCCGCCGGTTCGTCCAAAGCCAGCAATTTGGGGTCGGTAGCTAGCGCACGCGCAATTTCCAGGCGCCGCTGGTCCCCATAGGAAAGCGTACGCGCCTGCAAATGGCCCAATCGGTCAATGCCAACGTATCTGAGCAAATCATGCGAGCGCTGGCGGATCTGCTCCTCCTCCGCGCGCACGGCGCTTGTGCGCAGAACCGACGCTAGCGCGCCACAGTGCGTGCGCACGTGCCTTCCGACCATCACGTTTTCCAGCGCGGTCATGTCGGCAAATAAGCGAATGTTCTGAAACGTTCGCGCAATTCCAGCGGCAGCGACACGATGCACCGACGTCGGCTCGTAGGCACGGCCGTCCAGCTCGAAAGTTCCTGTGTCGGGCCGCACCAGGCCTGTTACGACATTAAAGAACGTCGTTTTCCCAGCCCCGTTGGGTCCGATGAGCCCATAGATCTGCCCGCGCTCGATTGACATGCCCACTTCTTGCAGTGCTTGCAAACCGCCAAAGCGCTTGCATAAACCGCGCACGTTTAGCACTAAGTCGCGCCTCATCGTGTCCGTCCTAGGCATCGGCCTGCGATCGAGCCGCCGATGGCGGCGTGGAGTGTGGCGCGACTCCGTGTTGCGGCGCCGGCCATAAGCCCTTGGGGCGATACAACATGATGACGACCAAGGCCACGCCGTACAGCAACATGCGCAACACCTCGGTATCCACTACGGTGCGTCCAAACAGCTGCGTTTGCAGTGGTCCGACGCTATAGCGCAAGAATTCGGGAAAAACCGACAGCATCACCGCACCCAGAATGACGCCAGGGATGTGCCCCAGTCCACCCAGCACGATCATCGAGAGCACGATGACCGATTCCATAAGGGAGAACGATTCGGGTGACACGAAACCCTGGAAGGCGGCAAACATCGACCCGGAGACACCGCCAAAGGTCGCTCCCAAACCAAACGCGAGCAGCTTGATGTTGCGAACATTGATGCCCATTGCCTTAGCCGCGATTTCGTCCTCGCGAATGGCCATCCATGCACGGCCGATTCGTGAGTTCTGCAGGCGCACGCATACCAAGACACACAGTACGGCGAGCGCAGTAAACAAGTAGTAATACAGCTGCAGCGAGGTAAGTTGCAGGCCCAATACAGAGATTGTGTGGTCAAAGCGCAGCTGGCCAATGCGAACCGGGTCGATCAGAGTGATCCCCTGCGGGCCGTTGGTCAGGTTGATCGGTTCATTCAGATTGTTCAGAAAGATTCGAACGATCTCTCCAAAACCGAGCGTGACGATTGCCAGGTAGTCGCCGCGCAACTTCAACACCGGTGCTCCAAGGAGCACACCGAAGCCGGCCGCAATGGCGGCCCCCAAAGGAATCGAGGCCCAGATCGGCACGTGCAGACCGCCGGGAAACGCTTGCGAGATGCTAGGAAAGTTTTCGGTCAGGTGCGGCGAGGCCAGCAAGGCATACGTGTAGGCGCCAACCGCATAAAAGGCGATGTACCCCAAATCAAGCAAACCGGCGAAGCCGACAACGATATTTAGTCCGAGCGCCAGCATTACGTACAGCGCGGCAAATGCCAGCGTTCGCACCCACGCCGGCCCAAGCCATTGCGCAGCCAGGGGCAGAACCAACAGCACAAGCGCGAGGAGCGCCGTTGCACGCAGTGCGGCGCGACGGTGCTCTTCGGTACTGCGTGGAGCCGAGCTCATGGGTGCGGGTTGGATCATTCGCCGAGCGCTGGCAAGATTCAGGACGCTTTACTGATTACGAGCGATCGGCGACCCGCTCGCCGAGCAGACCCGACGGACGCAAAATCAGAACCGCACACAGGACGATAAACGCGAAGACGTCCTGGTAATTACTGCCAAAGACTCCGTTGCTGATCTGGTCGATGTAGCCGGCCCCGAGCGCCTCGATCAGGCCAAGCAAGACTCCGCCAAGCATTGCCCCCGGGATATTGCCGATGCCGCCTAACACGGCCGCGGTGAAGGCCTTAAGCCCTGGGATGAAGCCCATATAAAAATGTGCGACCGAATACAGCGAGGCGTACATCACTCCGGCAATGGCTGCCAAGGCGGCACCAATGGCGAATGTGGCAGCAATGACGCCATTGGGATTTACTCCCATCAGGGCGGCCACGCGAGCATTTTCGGCCGTTGCGCGCATTGCCCGCCCAAGACGCGTGTACTGCACCAGCAAGAGCAGGGCAACCATGATGATTGCCGAAAGGACGATGACCAGCAGTTTGGTGACGGTCGCGGTCGCTGGGCCAATTGCGATCGGTTCGGAGGAGAGCAGCTGGGGAAAGGTCAGGTAGTTTCGCCCCCAGATGAGCATGGCCAGGGTCTGCAATAGGATAGAAACGCCGATCGCCGTGATCAGAGGAGCCAGGCGCGGTGCGTTGCGCAAGGGCCGGTAGGCCACACGCTCGATCAGCAGACTCAGCAAGACGCAAACCGGTATTGCTGCGAGCATTCCCATGAGCATAAGAGCCCAGCCGGGTATGCCTGGCGCCAGAGCCTGCGTCAAAGTGATGGCGCTAAATGCGGTCAGTGCGCCCACCATCAATACGTCCCCGTGGGCAAAATTGATCAGGTTCACGATCCCGTAGACCATGGTGTAACCCAGGGCGATCAGCGCATACAGGCTGCCTAGCACCAGCCCGTTGAAGACCTGCTGAAAAAACGTGTCGAGTGATGATCCCATCAGGTTTCCGCGACCGGTGCCGCACAGCTCAGCGCGCAGGCGCCGGGCGAGGGATCGGTACGCAATTATCGTGTGGTAGACAGGTAATTGAGCTGACCGCCCTGCACGTGGAACATCGAGATGGCGCCGTTTTTGATGTCGCCCTTTCCGTCGAAGCTGATGTGTCCCGTCAGACCGTCGTAATCCGTCTTGGCAACAGCGGCCGCGATTGCCGCACGGTCGAGCGAACCGGCCCGTCGAATGGCGTCGACGACGAGATACACCGCGTCGTAGGCGTACGGCGCGTAGATCTGCACGTCGGTTCCGAATTTGGCTTTGTACTTCGCCATGAACTGCGCGCCCTTTGGCAGCTTTTCGACGGCTTCGCCCGCGCGGGAGCACGTCAGCATGTCGGCACCGTCGCCGGCCAGCTTGATGAATTCCGGAGAGCAGGTGCCGTCCCCGGCAAGTAGCGGGGCCTTGATGCCGAGCTGGCGCATCTGCTTGGCCATCGGTCCAGCCGTGTCGTCCATGCCACCATAAACGATTACGTCGGGCTGACGAGCGCGAATCTTAGTCAAAATAGCGTTAAAGTCGCTGGCCTTGTTGTTGGTGTACTCGCGCGCAACCACGGATACTGCGTGATCCTTTAGCACGCGCTCGACAACCTCAGCAAGACCCTGCCCATAAGCTGTGCGATCATCAATGATTGCGACCGATTTGGCTTTGAAATCGTTGATGGCGTAGCTTGCCATCGCGCTACCTTGCTGGTTGTCATTGGCCACTACACGAAAGGCCGTCTTAAAGCCCTGGTCGGTGTATTTAGCTGCCGTGGTCGAGGGCGATATCTGGACCACGCCCGCGTCGTTGTAGATCTTGGATGCGGGAATAGAACAGCCCGAGTTCAGATGACCCACGACCGCAACGACGCCCGCGTCGACCAACTTTTGCGCGGCCAGCGTTCCTTCTCTGGGATCAGCCTTATCGTCCTCGCCCAGGATCTCTACCCGATAGATCTTGTCGCCCAGTCGCACGCCGCCGGCGGCATTGATCTCGTCCGCGGCTAGGCGAGCGCCGTTTTCGTTGTCCTTGCCCAAGTGGGCGTCGCCCCCGCTTAAGGGAGCAACATGCCCGATGCGGATGACGTTGCCGCTTTGCATGCCGACCTGCGTACCGCCGGCAGTACCCGGAGCGACGGCTTCCTCCTTGTGGCCGCAACCGAGCAATGCCGCTGCTGCCAAGACGGCCGTCGTGGCCGACTTCATCCAGGTTTTCATTGGGTTTCCTCTGCGCGGTGGTTACGCACGTCTACCCAGTCGGGCGAACGCGCCGCAGATTTTACGCTCACGCAACAGTCAGCAGAGCGCAAGCAACAGTTTGTCTTGATGCGAAAAAGCGCGCTCCGATTTGCATCGGAGCGCGAGATGAAAATCGCACCCAAGCTGCTACTTGAGCGATAAGATCCACTTCACCAGCGACTTGGCCTCTTCCTCGGTGACCTTGGGGTTGGCAGGCATCACGTTCTTGCCCCACACGCCGGTTCCGCCTTCGCGCACTTTCTTCACCAAATGTGCTTCCGCTGATGGATCGTTGGCGTACTTCGCGGCAACGTCTTTGTACGCCGGCCCGAGCACCTTCTTGTCAACACTGTGGCAGGCAAGGCAATTTTTTTGCTTGGCAAGATCGAGTTGCGCCATTGCGCTAGCACTGAACAAACCGCAAAGAAGGGCGACGGCAAGTAGTCTTTTCATCGAGGTCTCCAAAGAAAATTTTGACCGGCCCGGGTGGCGAGCCGAGACCGGCAAAAGTGTAGCTTGTGCACCGCAATGTCTGGTTTCCCGGTCGAGCAAATATTTGCGCTGGATCAGCGCTTTTAGGCCACTTGGGCGCCAATGCCAGGGTGGATAATGATGCGGTTTGCTGCCAGTACGGTGCAACCCTAAGATCGGATTAGATTTTCGCCTTAACGAAAGATTGCGTCGATTCCCATGTGGTTTGTCTGGTCTGCTCTTGCGCTGGCACTGCTGCGCTATTTTGAAGTCGGGGTATTCGCCACAGTTTCTTGGTGGTGGGTAATTGGACTGCTGGTAGCCGCGTTCGTTTGGTTCGAATTCATCGAACGCCTATTAGGGTTGGAAAAGAAAAAAGCGATGGACGAAATGGATTCGGCGCGCGAAGCCCGCATTAAGCGGGCGCTGGAACAAGACCGCCCAGGTCGTCGATAAAGTAGTTCACGGGCGCCCTTGCTTGCATACGGGGCGGGCGCCTCTTATATGCGGGTTAGCCGCAGGCGCCCGTAAACCCGCAGGCCGTACAGAACTCACAGCCATCGCGCTTGATCATCGCGGCCGCGCCACAGCTCGGGCACACCCGTCCCTTGATCGGCGCGTTGCCCAGCTCCACGGTCTTGCGCGTTTCGGGCATCGCAAGAATGCCCACGGAACGAATTGCGCGCCCGTCGTCGTCGAGGATCCCGAGCACCTTGTAGCGGTGCAAAAGCAGCGCCGCGATGTACGAGACCGTGCTCGGAAACAGCGCGGAACGGTCTGCCCCCGGTACGGGTGCCCAGAAGTCCCCGTTTTGCTCGCCAAAATTAATCAGCTTGCGAAGCTTCATGCCGATCCAGTTGGCGTCGACTACGCGCATGTCCAGTGATATGAGCTTGCACAGTCCGTCGAGTACCCTGGGATACTCGCCTGCGAGCCAGATCGAGTAGGGCCGTCGGCTGCCATCGGGTAAGGTCAATTCCTTGACTCCGAGGACGAAGTCATCGCCCGTATTCGGATTGTTGACGTCTACGGTCCAGCTCATTGTTCCCGCCGGTCCGGCTTTGGGTTCCTTGCGAGAGAACAAGGCATCGAGCACCGGTGTGGGATGTGAGTCCAGATCCTTGAAGGTGCCCAACTCATCGCAACGCCAGCGCACGATCTGTGCAAACGCAGCGACCACGCCATTGACCCAGATCGGGTGGCCGTCGGGCGGGAAGGGCACCATAAAGCCCTGTTCATCGCGTGAACGGGCCAGAGCGTCGAGCTTCATTCGGAACCAGGCCCGGTCCTCTGAGCGCATGTCCATCGAAAGCGACTTGGCAATCGCCCCCAGACCACGAGGTTGCTCGGCCCCGTTGACCCATACCTCGAAGGGCATGGGAGGCTCACCCGTCTGACCGATGAAGATCGCAAACGATTCGTTACGCGACGGGATCTCCACCATATAGGTCCACGCAAGGTTGCCCGCAGAAAGATCGGGGCGCCCCGGCCACTTCAGACTCGCCAGCGCCGGTTGCGGCGTGAAGTCCAGTCGCACGCGACGATTGGCGTCATCAACGACGCCGGCAGCTACACTGGTCTGCGGCAGGTTCTCCTTTGAACTGACCGACAGCACTTCGCCAATGACACGGTTCGGACGATAGGTCGTGATCCCCTTGAGGCCGGACTTCCACGCTTCAAAATAAATCTTGCGAAAATCCTCGAACGGATAATCCTCCGGCACGTTGACCGTCTTGCTGACCGCGGCGTCGATGAACGGTTGAACCGCGGCGATCATGCGCATGTGATCGAGCGCGTGCATCTCCAGCGCACCCACGAAACTCTCTGGCAGCGCCTCGGGATTGCCGCCCATCAGTTTGTAAAGCCGATAGGCATAGTCTTCGACCTGATACTCCTGACGCGTGCCGTCGGGCATGCGCTTTTTGCGAACGTAGGTCCAAGAAAAAGTCGGCTCGATTCCTCCGGAAGCATTGCCTGCAAAGGCTAGCGAGATGGTTCCCGTGGGCGCGATTGACAGCAGGTGGGAATTGCGCATGCCATGTATGCGGATCTGGCGTTGCAATTCGTCGGGCAGACGCGAGGCAAAATGCGGCGCGGCCAAGAATTGATCGGCGTCAAAGAGCGGAAAGGCACCCTTTTCGCGAGCCAAGTCCACCGAGGCCTGGTAGGAAACATCCCGCATGTGGCGAGAAATGTGCGCAGCCATCGTGCGCCCGGCTTCACTGTCGTAACGCAAGTTGAGCATCGTCAGGGTATTCCCCAAACCGGTGAACCCCAAACCGACGCGACGTTTGTTCACCGCCTCTGCGCGCTGCTCGGGCAACGGCCATAGCGTTGCTTCGAGCACGTTGTCCAACGCTCGAAGGGCCACACGGACCACATCAGCAAAACCGTCAAAGTCAAACGATGCCTCCGCCGCGAACGGGTCGCCGACGAAGCGCGTTAAGTTAATTGAACCCAAACAGCAGCAGCCATAGGCGGGCAAGGGCTGCTCGCCGCAGGGGTTGGTTGCCGTGATCGTTTCGCAATATGCCAGGTTGTTGTCCTCGTTGATGCGATCGAGAAAGACGACGCCGGGTTCGGCGTGGTCATAGGTCGAATGCATGATCTGGTCGAACAAATCGCGAGCGCGGGCGGTTCGATACACCCAGCTGCCGTCGGCACGTTGCCTTGCGCCTTCGCGTTCGTGGGGTTCGGCGATGTGCCAAAGATCGATGGTGGCGTCGGTCTCTACCGCGCGCATGAAAGCATCGCTTACTGCCACCGACATGTTGAAGTTGGACAAGGAGCCGTCACGCTTGGCGTGAATGAAGTCCTCGATGTCGGGATGATCGCAGCGCAGCATGCCCATTTGCGCTCCGCGTCGCGCCCCGGCAGACTCCAGCGTCTCGCAGCTCTTGTCAAATACGCGCATGTACGACAGCGGCCCGCTGGCGCGCGAATGCGTGCCTTGTACGAGCGCTCCGCGCGGGCGGATATTGGAAAAGTCATAGCCGACGCCACCGCCGCGGCGCATCGTCTCCGCCGCCTGATTCAGCGCTACGTAAATCGAAGGCAGTCCATCCTTGGTGCCGCTGATCGCGTCCCCGACCGGCTGCACGAAGCAATTGATCAGGGTCGCAGAAATTTCCGTGCCGACTGCCGAATTTACTCGTCCGCCTGGTATGAAGCCAGCGACCATTGCCTCGTAAAAGCGCTTCTCCCATTCAGCTCGCAAGCCGGGTACCTCGACCGCCGCCAGACCACGTGCCACGCGCCGGCGCACGTCGTCCGCAGTCTTTTCGTCGCCCTTGGCATATTTTTCCTGCAGTACGTCAAGCGAGATCGGCTGTTCGTCCAGCAGTACGTGGGCATGCTCCAGTTTCATGCGTCGTCCCCTATCCAAGGAGCGTCATTATGAACGGGTCGGACCTGTTGATGTCCATACCGGCAGGCGTAGTTACCAAAAAATTTTTGCTGTCGGATGTCCGTCAACATCCGCTTGATCGGCGCCAGACGAAAGACCTCCGGACCACGATATCTTGTGGTGCAATGGCAATTTGTGCCAACAGCTGGTGGAAAAAAATTTGGCTAGGCGCCGCAAAAAAATAGGCCTAACACCCTTGACAGCGCTTTTATACTTAATTATTGAGTTTGACGGGCGCGCTCTGAGTATGGCCCTTTGCGCATCTGCCTCGCAGTTTCTGCGGCTGAGCCCTGCCCAAACGACAAGTCTCGGGGAACCATGAACCTTCAACAGTTCCGATACCTGCGCGAAGCCGTGCGCCAGAAGCTCAACCTGACGACAGCGGCGCGCACTTTGCACACGTCACAGCCGGGTGTATCCAAGGCGATCATCGAGCTCGAGCAGGAGCTGGGCGTGTCTGTCTTTGCACGGCACGGAAAGCGCATTCTCGGTTTGACGCCACCGGGCCAGCAAGTGCTCGATGCGGCCGAGCGCATCATGACGGAAGTCGACAATCTGAAGAAGCTTGCGCGTGATTACGCCGGCAGCCCCGAAGGAACGTTGCGTGTCGCAACCACCCACACGCAGGCGCGCTACATATTGCCGCCAGTGGTGCAGCGCTTTGCGAGCAAATTTCCCGATGTGCGGCTAAAGCTTTTGCAGGGCAATCCGCCGCAGATTGCGGCGATGGTGATGTCCGGCCAGGCGGACGTGGGCATGGCAACGGAGACGCTCGCCGATGCGCCCGGACTTGTGTCGATTCCCGTTTACCAGTGGGAGCACGTGGCAGTGGTGCCCGCAAACCATCCACTTGCAAAACTCGCCGCGCATCCGGAACGCCTTACGCTCAAGGAACTGGGCCGCTACCCCATCGTCACATATGAGGTGCACTTTTCCGGACGCTCTCGGATTGACGCCGCTTTTGCGCAGGCCGAAATTGATCCATCGATCGTGCTAGAGGCAATTGATGCCGATGTAATCAAGACCTACGCACAGGCGGGTCTGGGTGTGGGTATCGTTGCGGGGGTCGCTACCGCCCACAGCTCCGAAGGGCTCGTCATTATCAATTGCGGACACTTGTTTGGCCGCAATACGACGCGCCTTGCGATCAAACAAGGAGCATATCTGCGAGGTTTCGTGTATTCCTTCATCGAGATGGTCGCCCCCGGGTGGGACCGGCACAAACTCGAGCAGGAGTTTCGCAAGCGCGTGGCCTCATCCAGAACAGCGACCAAATGAAAGTCTGCGTTGTTGGCGCCGGAGCGATCGGCGCCACGATTGGTGCACGCCTCGCGGCGAGCGGCCATGATGTCTGCCTCGTTGCGCGCGGAGCTCATCTCGAGGCAATCCGCAGCAAGGGCCTTCGTTTTGTCGATCATGTTGCGGAACAAAGTGGCACCTACCGGCTCCTCGCTAGCGCCGATCCGGTCGACTTTGGCGCGCAGGACTACGTCTTTCTCACCGTCAAAGCCCATCAGTTGCCGGAGATCTTGTTGCGATGCACAGCGCTCGTGGGATCGCAAACGGTTGTTGTACCGGCGATCAATGGATTGCCGTGGTGGTATTTCTACGCGGTGGGTGGCCGTTGGGAGGGCACGCATCTGACAACGCTTGATCCGCAAGGACAGATGCTCTCGATACTGCCGGGTGCATGCATTCTGGGTTGTGTCGTTCATCTGGCCGCAGAACAGCGCGCGCCGGGAGAGGTGCATTGCACTGCCGGCCGCAGATTGATTCTGGGTGAACCCAATAACTCCGACTCCAAGCGATTGCACTCTGTAGCTTCTCATCTTCGGGCTGCGGGATTCGTGGCCGAGTGTTCGTGCGATATCCGCCGGGAAATCTGGATCAAGCTCATTGGGAATTTGTCTTTTAATCCGGTAGCCGCGCTCACCGGATATCGTATGGATCAGATCTGCGCAGACGAACAACTGCTCGATGTGATCCGCGCGGTCCTGACGGAAGGCACGACGGTAGCCGCACGCTATGGGGTCGATGTGGCGATGACCCCCGAGGAGCGTATCGCGATTGCTCGTCAACTCGGTGCCGCGCGCATCTCCATGCTGCAGGATCTGGAAAACGGACGCTCGCTGGAACTCGCACCCATCGTCGGTGCGGCGCTAGAGCTAGCACAACGCTCCGGTGTACAAATGCCGATAACGCAAACGGTCTACGCGCTCATACGCGCGAGGGCTCGCGCGCTAGCTCTGCCGCTTGCCTAAAACCGCGCGCCCGCCTTGAGACTTACGGTGCGGATGCCACCCGTAGAGTCGGCCTCCAGGACCAGATTTGCTAAGCCGAGGTTAAAGCTCACGCCACCAAAGAGTTTGTACTGCGACAGCTTTTCTTCCGCCAAGGGCAGACCCGTCGCGGACGTGCGCGACCAGACTTCACCGGTTCCGATGTAAGGCGTTGCCAATAAGAAACCCTTGGACACCGAAACATCCGCACTTTCAGACTCAAAACCGAGCTGGCCAACGCCATTAAGACGGGTGATGGTCCCGCGCAGTGCGACCGTTGGCAATACAAGAGTGCCAGGCAGCACCGCCCACTTCAATTCCCCACCGAAATTGTTGATGCTGGAGTCTGGCACTTTGGAATACATGGCGCCGATGTCAACGTCAAAGGGCAGGCCTTTTACTACGCGCAGACTTGGCGCAAACAAGGTGCTGTACACACTGGTATTGCTGCTGGCTGTCTGCAGCGCTGCCCTGTTGACCAACGATGTTGCCGAAACGGCGGCGCTAATGTCAAAGCCGGCGATTCCCAGCGGATCGGCCGGCTCCAGGGGTTTGTACGAGAGCGCAGCGCCCAGATCCTGGGAGAGCTCGTAGAACTCGGACTGGTTCAGGTTTTGTATGGAGTTGAGCGAAAGCCCAGAGGCGAACGCCGACGTGCTTGAGAAGACCACGCCAAAGGCAAGCAGCAGCCGATTCATACGTCGTTCCTTCATAATTGTGCGCGCAGCAAGTGTAGCAAGTGCGATTACGCTAAGAGCATGCGCCAGACCTACGCCACACGTGTCTGGCCGCTTGAACCCGGTCATCCGAACGAAGTAAACTTTGCGCTTTGGTTCGGGGACGTAGCTCAGCTGGGAGAGCGTCGCGTTCGCAATGCGAAGGTCGGGAGTTCGATCCTCCTCGTCTCCAC
>CAZSOI010000326.1:0-11624 GCA_964608115.1 uncultured Burkholderiaceae bacterium
CAAGCAGCAAGCGATGCCGGTCTATCCGAGCGTCAGCGCGTGACTGCACTGCGCGTTGCCAACATTCCCGCCTGAGTCGCTGTCGGTTCTCAGCCCCAAAACGTGTCTGTTCCGTTGGAGCGGGCCATCCCGGTTCGCCCGACATCCAAGGAGCCCGACATGAACACGCAGACCGACACCGAGGAAGTGGTCGAGCTTGCGCTCGACGACCTCACACGCATTGCTGGCGGTATTCATCAACAACTCCCGATTTTTATCAACGTGATAACCGCCCCGGTCGAACAGTAGAGCAGCTGCGGCCCTCTCACGTGAGCGTCGCGCCCCCCGGATGTCCCTGGCGCCGCTGGCTCGGATGGATGCACGCAGCAAGCACAGTGCGCGGCTGATCGACCGAGCCGTCCCTTTTGTAAGTAATGCTGCCCGTGCTCTGCAAATGCTCCAACACGTCGGCGTCGCTCGAGATGAGCGACGCCTTGCCGAGCAGGCGCGGCAAGTTCAACCCCTTGGCGAGCCGCTCCGATGCGCCGCGCTTCGGCGGGTGCATCGCGGTCTCTGCGGCTTCAATCAGCTTGTAAAGCTCGCCACGCTGGTCCGCGGGGAGGGTCAGAACAGCACTCGCTAATTTATGCAAATCCATCTTCGACTCCTTCCTATCTGATGAGTTGTAAAAGTGCCAGGGCGCGGATCGGTGCACATTGGATCTCGCGTCCCGGCAAAAAAAATCAGGTGCGACGCCGCGCGCCGTGCCGCTTCACAATCCTTCCCGAGCAAGCGTTTCCTCAAGCCTCGCTTGTGCGAGCGCAAGTTCCCTGCGGAAGGCGGGGTCCACCCTGAACGGGGCACTCAGCACCGCCTGTGTACTGCCAGGACCCCGCGCAGAAGGCAAGCGCTGCAAATTAAAGGCGCTTAGGCCGTACTTGTTGTCACGCGCCCGGGACCGCACGATTTTGTTCCGCTGCGTTGCCGAGGACGATCTGGACGACGATAGTCTTTACCGCCGCTTGATCGGCCATTTCCGCAAGCCGTTTGCCGCCAGCTCCGATCCAGCCGCCGTACTCAGGGAGCGCTGCGAGACGGGCTTTGAAGCAGCCCTGTTCGACGAGTTGACCGCGGGCCGCTATTTCGTGCAGCCTCAGGTGATATGCGGTGGCACGCGTATTGACCTGGTGGTCGAGGATGCCAGCGGCCGCCGAATTGCCATCGCATGCGACGGAGACCGTTGCCTAGGCGCAGAGCAATGGGCCGAGGAGATGGTTCAGCAACTGGTGCTCGAGCGCGCCGGTTGGACCGTATGGCGCTGTTTCGAGGCCAATTTCTTGCGCTACCGAAGTGAGGTGCTTGTCGATCTTTCGCGGACATTGGAACGGGTGGGAATCGAAGCAATGGCGCCGGGCGCTGAGCCATCTGTCCCCGGCGCCAACGTGCAGCGCAGGGTGTTAGGCAAACTGGGCGCAGCTGGCCCGACGCCCGTCGTTTCCTTGCGGCGGGCTCGCAGCGCATAGCTCGCGACCATTCGAGCGCAGCCAAACCGTCGTTGGCCTTCTTGGCGCCACCTTCGGCGCTCCCCCGAATAGCGCGCCCTTCGAGCTCGGATTTGGACCGCGCTGACCGCTTCCGGGATTAGTCGTTTGCCGCAGTTATAGAGAGTTTGTCCAAACGGGGGTCTCATCGATCCAGTCGCGCCGGCGCCGCCGCGATTCGGTTCAACTTAAAAGATGTCCGGCCTGGCGAGAGTTCGACATTGCTGCAATGCGCAATTTTTTTATTAAGCAATAGTAAGAATTTACTTGACTTAAGTAGTTGGTTAAGCGCATATTGTCTCTACCACGGTCGTATTGAGAATCATTAAAACTTCGATGCGCCGATGGGAAATTTGCAGTCGGTTTAGTCCCAGTTCTAGCGCCGTTGCCGGAAGGAGTCTGATATGGATAAGACTGACTTGGAGTACGACATCGCGATTGTTTTGGCGGTACTGATTTCGCTTGGGGTGGCTTTTTTCGCCCAAACACTATCTGGGGTACCCTGGTAGGAACTTTTTCTAAAGGGCCAAACACGCTCTCGTAATTAGAGTTCGCGCGAAAAAGGCGAAGTCATTTATCTGCTTGAGGCGGCCAGCTGGCCGCCTTTTGCGTCTGTATGCCATGCGATGGGATGAAGAGGGACGTTCTGTGCGGCCTCGCCTGTAAAGCAAGTTCTTGGCGCGCGAGCGTGAGACCCCGCCGGTCAGGCCGCGTCGCATACGCCTTAACGAATAGACGGATAACGGGCCGCAAAATGCAAAAGGGCAATACTCGCTTTAGGCTGGGACCTCGTGATGGCGTCGAAGTACATTTTTGCGCCCTCGAACGCCAGGCGAGCTGAACCAAGTAAGAGGTTTCTGGCCAACCGGCCGGCGCACCCTAGGGCGTGAGTTCTTCTGTGACATCGCGAAGCACGGCTAGCGAGCGCGAGGGATAGCCAGAGGGGTCGCGCTCCAGTGTTGCAGCGAGCAAAACGTCGATCATGGTCCCGTCACAGCGCACCATGCGCAAGTTCATATCGCGACATCGGCCCGTTCGTAACAATCCGGGAAGAATCTCCTCAAGAAGGATCTGCCGGGAAGCGGGCGCAAGAAATTCGCCAAGGTCACGCCCAAGCACTTCGCTGCGCACGTAGCCCAAGCGAGCCAGCCAGGCATCGCTGACGCTCAGTAGGCGCCCTTCTACATCCATAGAATGCAACATCGCGGGTGTGGCTTCGTACAACTCGCGGTTTTGGCGTTCGCTCGCTGCCAAAGCGCGCTCCAGGCGTTTGCGCTCGCTGATATCGCGCGCAATCTGGGAGATCCCGACGATCGAACCGTTCGCATCGCGTATCGGCGAAAGAGTCAAAGCCACTTCAAAAAGCTTTCCATTGCGCCGCAGTCGGATCGTCTCAAATTCGACAATTGACTCGCCGGTGCTAACCCTTTGCAGGAACACTCGCTCTTCGCCTTGCCTATCGGGAGGCACGAGAAGGCTGATCGGTTTACCGACTGCATCTATCGCCGTGTGACCGAACAAACGCTCGGCTGCCGGATTCCAGCTGGCAATTTCATCGCGCAAGTTAGTCGAAAGGATTGCGTCGGCGGAGGAATTGATGATCGCCGCTAGGCGCGACGCGGCCTCGCGCCCGCGCACCTCGTCTGTAATGTCCCGTCCAACCGAGTGAATCGAGAGCGTGCTTCCTAGCGCATCGACAATTGCCCTGTGCGTCCAAGCCACCCAACGCTCCCCGGTCGTCGTCGATTTCAATCGATTCTCGCCATATTCGACCGACTTGAGTTGCCGCACCCGTCGCATTTGGGCCGTTGCGCCGCTGCGATCGGCATCAGCAATAAACTCGAGCAAGCTTCGACCGATCATCTCCTCGGCCGACAGTCCGCAGCGTGCAGCAAAGGTCGAATTGACATAAGAAAGCGTTAGATCCGGTTGTGTCAGCGCAACCAGTTCGGTTTGGTCCTCGACCATTGCACGATACTTTGCTTCGCTCGCGGCCAGATCCTTGGCAAATCGGTCCAATTGCTGACGCAACTGATGGGCCTCGATGCTCCGCGTGACAGCGCGATACAGGTTGTCGGTGGAAAGGCGGTTCTTCGGCAGGTAGTCGGCGGCTCCAGAGCGCATCACTTCCGCAGCTAGTTCCTCGTCACCAGCGCCGGTTACCATGATTACCGGACAGCGCCAAGAAAGATCGTCGCACAAGGCGCGCAACAACTCCGCACCGGTGCCATCGGGCAATTGGTTATCGAGGACAACGCAATCGAAGTCTTGATTTTTCAGCAAAGCGCGGGCCTCGTCGCCGTTTGACGCCTGCACTGTCTCAGCGCTCAACGGCGAGCTTCCAGCCAGACGCACCACGCGCTCGCGATCGACGTCATCGTCGTCGACCACGAGCAGACGCACACGGTTCAGAGAAGCGCCCTTCATTGCCGGCGCATTCATGGCAAGCACACCGCATCAGCATAGGCCGTGAGCAATCCCGCGAGCTTGGCAAATTGTGGTCCCACCTCCGATTTGACCATGTAGCCGGCGATTTGCCCTCGGTACGCGCGCTCACGGTCCTCTTGGGCATCGGACGTTGTCAGCACGAATACCACGTCATCGTGCAACACCCTGTCTGCACGGATGGTCGATAAGAATTCAAACCCGTCCACCCGTGGCAGATTTAGGTCTAACAGCACGATCCGTGGTCGCTTTACAAAGGCCCGAGGACTTTGCCCGCGCAATACCTCTAACCCCGTTCGCCCGTCTTCAACCCAAACAAGAGGAAAGCTCACTCCGTTTCGGACCAAACTGCGACGCACCGCCTCGGCCGCAACGTCGTCGTCCTCAATGAGAAGAATGGAAATGTCCGTCTCGCACATAGTTCGTCATCCTGGGATTTCTCGGCCACCAAAGGCGAAAGCACGATCCTCTCTGATTGGCCAGCGGCGACACCAGCTCAATGCGACCGCCGTGGATTTCGATCAGCCGCTTGGCAAACGCCAAACCAAGACCCAAACCGGTTCGCTTGACCGAACCCGTGGTCTGAAACAAACGGAATATTCGCTCCTTGGCGTGTTCGCGAATTCCCGGTCCGTCGTCCGACACCGAAATGCGACAAAGGCCTTGATCGTCGCGAACATCGACACTGATTTGTCCCATCTGCCGGTCATGGTGTTTGACTGCGTTGGAGATCAGATTCCGTAACACGGTCTCAAGTGGTGTCTGCGGTGCCCAAATCGGTTCGTTGTCAACATTGATGTCGATTACAAATCCGCTTGGGAGCGGCTCGACTCGTAAAATGTCCTGCACGAGAGCGGTAAAATCGACACGTACGCACTCTGAATCGATTTGTTCCGAGCGCGCGTACCGCAGCAGGTCGGATATCAGCTGCTCAAGGCGGGAAACACGATCGGCAATTCGCCCTAAATTGTGTGCAACCTCTGCTTTTGGGTTATCTCCCAGATCCTCCCGCACCCATTCGACCAAATCGGCAATACCCCTTAGTGGCGATCGCAAGTCGTGCGACGCAACGCGCGTGAACTCGCGTAAATTCTCGTTCGCCTGTTTTAGCTCCACCTCCGCGCGACGACGAGCGGAGATGTCGATGACGGACATCATGGTCAGTCGTTGATTGCGCCACTGCACCTCGCCTAACCCAATCTCGACGGGAAGGTCCGCACCGTTGGCATGGCGCGCCATCAGTTCTCGCCCAGCACCCATGCGCCGCGTCGCGGGAGCCGCCTGAAACGAGCGCATCAGCTCGCCATGGCGAGCGCGATACTGCTCGGGCAGCAGCAATTCCACGGGCTGTCCCGCGAGATCGGTTGGCGTGTACCCCAACATCGCGGCCAGATATTCATTGAGCAGCGCAATTCGACCATCGCCGTCCACCAAAGCCATTCCATGCGTGGCAGACGCAAAGACGCGGCCAAATGTACTCTGCAGGCTGGCTCGGTGCGAGGCATCAATCACCGAGGCCAGAATCATCGTCTCCTTTGGAGTGGCTAACGGTCCAAAGAGGACCTCGACTGGGAATTCACGGCCATCGATATGCCGCGCCAACAAATCTCGACTAAGCCCGATTGCCCGCGGGAAAAGTGAGGAGACCGTTGCCTCGAGCAGACTCTGACGAACCTCATGCACAGATATTGGGAGAAAGTTCGCTATTGGCTGACCAATGAGATCGGCCCTACGGTACCCAAAGACTCGCAGTAGCGCGCCATTGACTGCCATGATCATGGCCTGCCCATTGATGACGATTAGGCCCGTGGGAGCAGCCTCAAAGGCCTTTCCGAGAAAAGAGTGGGGCAACGCCGACTCGACGCTCCTTGTGCCTGGGTGCTCCCGGTCGTACTGCCTCTGATCCAAGTTAGCCACCCGTTTACCGCAGTGCTCGGACGAGCAACTCTCGGCTATCGGTTTTCGGCCCCTTCATCAGTTGGCCGCCGAGAATTGGCCGCCGAGAATTTCGCCCGAGAACACATGAAAACGTCCGCGGAGGACCTCGATGCTTCTAACTAGATAGGTAGCGGGGCAAGGCGCTTGGCTGCAAATAACTCGCGACGACCCCAACGTGTCTTGCTCCGCCCAAAGAAGTAGCGTAGTCCAAGCCCTGCAAACAACAACCACTTTCAAGTCGTGGTGGCCAAAAGGGAACATCGTCCCCGCGCGCAGGAATCAGGCATGTCTTTTGTCGTGGCTCCCTTGGTTGCGCGATGCTTCCCCGGGCGCTTCAAGGGTTGAAGCGTTACGCACGATCTTGCATGCACTGCTGTGCTAAGAAGCAAAATCGAGGCGCGTAACGAGGTCGCGACTTCAAACGCGCGCAAAAACAGATCGGTGCCGGTCGGCGTGCTACGGGTCGACGAGCCTGCGGCGAATCAGGACGAGGGCGTGGGTTGGACCTGCTGCCAAGCAGAGCCGCATTGGCCTACGTAGGGGTAGTAGGCCTTCGAATCCGGGCAGTAATGCCAGTTCCTTGTCTGAAGTGGCGCTTGCGCACCGGCCGCAGTCCACGATGTGCTGGCTGCGGACGCCCCGACTCTTGGTGTTGCGTAACCATAATCGGACCAAAAATATGGATCCCAGTATGGAAAAACGCCTCCTGCACCGGAGGCACCATGGTGAGTGCTGCTTCCATTGAAAATGTTTGCAACGTGGGCAAGACCTGTAGGAGTTCCGACGCGGCCAAACCCATGTCCTCCGACGCTGGCGTGGCCGCCAAAGCCACTGCCTCCAAGACTGCCAGCGCCGCTAGCACCGCTGCTACCGCTAGCACCAGCACCGCCACCACTAGCGGCGCCGCCACCGCTGGCACCGCCGGCATGAGCGAATGCGGACGCACAGCCGCAGGCGAGCGCTAATGAGAGTGCGATGGCACAAGCTACTTGAGCAATTTGTCCACCGTAGGCTTTCATTTCGACACCTCCTTTGCCCCGGGGCGAGCGCCACGAAAGGATCAAATGGCATCTCGGTAACACCTTGCGGCCCAAGCGCGCATCCCATCGCGTCAAGTGAAGCGGACCGTTACAGAGCGCACCAGCGCAAAGCACCCCCGCAAGATTTAGAAGCCTCGCCGCCGGCTTTCGTTCCTTGCTGCTTTGCGAGCGGCCTGCTTTTTCTGAGGCAGACGGCCAGGAATTGCAAAACACTACCGCAAAACGCCCCAGTGCCGGCCCGCACGCGTCCAAGCGAGGATGCGTCCTTAACTCTGGGCTTGCGCCGTATCATCCTGACTGCTTGATTCATCGGTGTTTCTGAGTCGCGCGTAAGCAGCGCTACCGGGCAACATCGCTGATCGAGACTTTTGCGTCGGTTTCTGCGTCAGCGCCGATGGCGCCGATTGCTGCCGCCAAAACAGAATCTGGCAATTGCGTGCAGTTCGTTGCGAATTTTAGGAATCCCATGTCTGCTCGCTAGGCATGACAAGGCGGTGCCCGTCCGACAATGGGCATCGTGAGCGTCGTGTGCCGGTGCGCAGCGGGCAATGCACTTACTCCTACTATCATCCATAGCCTTCTTTTCTGCCTGTTCGTTCGCTGATGAGTACTTGCGACGATGCACCCCCGCGGCCTCAGATGGTTTTGCGCGACCTATTTGCCGGCGCGGCTCTTGCTGCGACATCGGAGGCCTTAGAGCGCGCGGCGCTGCGCGCTCGCGACTTGGGTTTTGTCGTGCTGCAGCTCGGCATACAACCGCGCTCGGACGCCAGCGAGCTCGCAAAGTTTCATGCCGCAATCGCTTTGCAGTGCGTTCGCCACGGAAATCCGATGGCACCCACGGCGATAATTTCGGGAGGACCGCTGTATGAGAAAAACAGTCTTGCAACGCAAGCGGATTTTCTTCTTGCACTCGCATTGGCTCTGGACGAACATCGCGCCATCTATGCATTCGCCTGTGGCCCGAGCGTGACAACAGGTGAGTCAACGGGCTTTAGCGTTCAAATCGGCCCCGACACACTCGCGCGGGCGCGGCAGTTGCGGATCGACGTGGCCCAGCGTCTGGCTGCAGGCGAGGCAAAATCGGTCTTCGAATTACTTGGCGATTGTGAACATTTAGCCATTGCCGTAGCCCAAACAAGCGTGTTACGGGCAATTCTCATCACGCAGCACTAGCCGCAGCGGCATCTGTCGGCCTGGATTCGGCGACAACCGTGCCGAGGATTGCGTACAATATGCGTTTTCTGCAGCACGCCCGTCGAATCGCTGTAGCCCATGGTTTGCGCGATTTGCGCATCGGCCTCGATGCGCGCAATGCCTCATGACGCGCACCTTCCAATCCAAATCGGAAATCTATGCGAAGAAAACGAAACGCCAAGATCGTTGCAACGCTCGGTCCGGCAAGTAGCTCAGAGGCGGTGATTCGCGACTTGTTCCTGGCCGGTGTTGACATGTTCCGCTTGAACTTTAGTCACGGAACGCACGCGGAACATAAGGAGCGGTTTGACACCGTTCGACGTATAGGCCGCGAATTTAATCGTCCGATCGGCATTCTGGGGGATCTGCAGGGTCCAAAGCTTCGCGTTGGCAAATTCGCGGACGGCAGCGTCACCTTGGAGGCTGGCGCGATGTTCCGCCTCGACCTCAGTTCCGCGGACGGTGACCAGCACCGGGTGGGCCTTCCGCATCCAGAAATCTTCGCAGCGCTTGTTCGCGGCGCGACGCTTTTGCTCGACGACGGCAAGTTGGCGCTGCGCGTTGAGGACTTTGGCCGCGACTTTGCCGTAACCCGTGTGGAAGTTGGCGGCCGCCTGTCCGACCGCAAGGGAGTAAATGTTCCCGGTGTGGTTCTGCCGATCTCTCCGTTAACGGAAAAGGATCGTCGCGACCTGCACTTTGCCCTGGAGCTGGGAGTCGATTGGATTGCGCTCTCCTTCGTGCAGCGACCGGAGGACATTTCGAATGTACGCGCCATCGTTGGTGATCGGGCGTTGATCATGACCAAGCTCGAAAAGCCCGCGGCGATTGATCGGCTCGATGAAATTGTCCGCGTCTCCGACTCAATCATGGTTGCCCGGGGAGACCTTGGTGTAGAAGTTCCGCCCGAGCGCGTACCGATCTTGCAGCGTGCAATCGTCCGAGCTTGCCGCCGGGAGGGCAAACCGGTGGTGGTTGCCACACAAATGCTCGAGTCGATGACCTCCAGTCCCGTGCCCACTCGCGCGGAAGCCTCGGACGTTGCCAGTGCCATCTTTCAGGGCGCCGATGCCGTAATGTTGTCTGCCGAATCGGCCGCAGGCAAGTACCCGGTGGAAGCCGTGACGATGATGGACCGCATCATTGCCCAGGTGGAAGCCGACCCGCACTATCGTGCACTGCTTGAGGCAAATCACGAAGAAGCGCGTTCGACGGTTGCTGACGCAGTCTGCGCGGCCTTGCGCCAGACGGCGCACATTGTTTCGGCCAAGGCGACGATTACCTACACTTCCTCCGGCGCCTCGGCACTTCGTGCGGCTCGCGAGCGCCCCGAGGCCCCGATCCTGTCCCTTACCCCAAGCGTGCGAACCGCATGCCGACTAGCGGTCGTCTGGGGAGTGCATTCGGTTCATACGACGGAAGCACCCGACGTCACTACGATGACAGATCTTGCCTGCCGAGCAGCGCTGCATGAAGAGTTTGCCGCGACGGGCGACTATGTGGTAATTGCCGCGGGTGTGCCGTTCGGTCATTCGGGCACTACGAATCTGCTGCGCATTGCCAAAGTCGGCACGAACGGCGCTGACGATGGCGTTCCCGCGCGAAAGTAGCTGCGCGGTCAAACATACATAGCCGGGGTATGGCATGAGTTCCGTTGCCGGCCGCGTGTTGGCGGAAGGCCTAATGGACACCACTATCCGCACACGCGTCGCGCCGAGTCCGACCGGGATGTTGCATCTTGGGACAGCGCGCACCGCACTGTTTTGCTGGGCATTTGCCCGCCGATACGGGGGCACGTTTATCGTGCGAATCGAAGACACGGACCGCGAGCGCTCGACCGAGGAGGCGGTTCAGGCCATCCTCGAGAGCATGGCGTGGTTAAACCTCGATTACGACGAGGGTCCGTTTCGGCAGACGGATCGTATGACGCGTTACCAGCAGCAAATCGATCGGCTACTTGAGCAAGGCAAAGCGTACCGCTGCTACGCCACGCGCGAGGAACTCGATGCACTGCGCGCGGAGCAAACCGCCCGCGGCGAAAAGCCGCGCTACGACGGACGCTGGCGCCCAGAGCGCGCCAAAGGCAAATCGCCGCCCGCGGGGGTGGCGCCCGTCATGCGATTTCGCAACCCGGACATGGGCGAGGTCTGGTGGAACGACCTTGTGAAGGGTCCTATTAGCGTGGCCAATGCGGAGCTCGATGATTTGGTTATTGCGCGTGCTGATGGTGTCCCGACATATAACTTCGCGGTTGTAGTCGACGATATCGACATGCGCATTACGCATGTCCTGCGTGGCGATGATCATGTCAACAACACGCCGCGGCAGATCAACATATATCGCGCACTTTTGGGTGATGAGGCACCGTTACCTCGATTTGGCCATCTGCCGATGATTCTTGGCCCCGACGGACAAAAGCTCTCCAAGCGCCATGGAGCGGTGAGCGTGCTGCAGTATCAGGAAGATGGTTTCTTGCCCGAGGCGCTGTTTAACTACCTCGCGCGGCTCGGATGGAGCCACGGAGATGCGGAAAAGTTCACGCGCGAGCAGCTCGTGCAGTGGTTTGATCTTGCGCACGTCAACCGTGCGCCCGCACAGTACGACATGAACAAGCTGCTGTGGCTCAACGGCGAGTACATGAAAGAGGTCGATGATGCGCGTTTGGCCACCCTCGTCGAAGCACGTATGAGTGTGCGCGGTGCGCAGACCGCAACTCCAAAGTTGTCCGCGGTCATCGCGTTATATAAGGAGCGGGTAAAGACACTAAATGAGCTGGCCGATGAGGCAATGCTGTTTTACGTCGATCCGCAGGTGCACGAGGATCTGTTGCGCGAACATGTTCAAGGCAAGGCGCGGGCGGCGCTGCTGGCGTTTGTAGAGCGGTCGCAGGCGACGGTCGATTGGCAGCGAGCATCCATTGGAGTCTTGCTCAAGAACCTCCTGGGCGAATTCGGGATGAAAATGCCCCAGATTGCGATTCCGCTTCGGGTCGCCATCAGCGGACGCACTCAGACGCCGTCCATCGATCTGGTGCTTGAACTTCTCGGCCGCGAAACCGTGCTTCGGCGAACGCGTGCCGCCCTTGTGGCCACAACTACCTAGGACGATTTCGCGAGGTTTTTGGCCCAATCGGTCCCTGCGTATAATGGCGGGTTCGCGCGTGGGGGGTATAGCTCAGCTGGGAGAGCGCTTGCATGGCATGCAAGAGGTCAGCGGTTCGATCCCGCTTACCTCCACCACAAAGGTCCCCATCGTCTAGAGGCCTAGGACACGACCCTTTCACGGTTGTAACAGGGGTTCGAATCCCCATGGGGACGCCAGTTACACTTTTTCCTGTGCGCACCCTAGTGCAGATTGGTGATGATAAGTCGCTGATTTGACAGGAAAAATCAATCCTTCGACACTTCATCGTGCGCACCGTCGTGCAGCCTTTGTGCAGCCTGACGCAGGCGATTTTCGGTGATCTATCGGTGATTTTCGAAGG
>CAZSOI010000327.1:0-1680 GCA_964608115.1 uncultured Burkholderiaceae bacterium
AGCCGCTTCAGGTCGGTGCGCATTTCGGAGGCGCTCTGATAACGCAGGTCGCGGTCTTTCTCCAGCGCCTTGCTGATAATCTCTTCCAGCTTCGGCGACACATCGGGGTTCAGCCGCACTGCGGCGACGGGTGTCCGGTTCAGGATGGACTCGAACAGCAACCCGGTGCTTTCGCCACGGAAGGGCAACGCCCCGGTCGCCATCTCGTACAGCACAGCGCCAAACGAGAACAAATCAGTGCGGGCATCCAATTCCTTGCACCTGACCTGTTCAGGCGACATATAGGCGACGGTTCCGACCGCTGTGCCCGGACTGGTCAGGTGCTCGCTTGACTCCACTGTCGGCTGCGACAGCACACCGGCTCCCATCCTTCCGCTCTCCGCCGGGCTAATCTTTGCCAAACCGAAATCCAGAATCTTGGCGCGGCCGCGCTTGGTCACGAAGATGTTGGCAGGCTTGATGTCCCGGTGGACAATGCCCGCCGTATGGGCGGCGTCGAGCGCCTCGGCGATCTCGATAGCGAGGGAGAGAATCAATTCTGTGTCCATCGGGCGATTGCCGATGCAGTGCTTCAGCGTCATGCCGTCCAGAAGCTCCATGACGATGAAGAGCTGGCCGTCTTGCTGCCCGATCTCATGAATGGTGCAGATGTTGGGATGATTCAACGCAGAAGCCGCTTGCGCTTCTCGATGAAAGCGAGCCGAGGCTTGCGGATCACGGGCAACTTCTTCCGGCAGGAACTTCAGGGCCACAAATCGGTGCAGTGTCAGGTCTTCGGCCTTGCAGACGACTCCCATGCCGCCGCCACCGAGCCTTTCGAGGACGCGGTAGTGCGAGATGGTCCGGCCGACCAGCGAATCGTGACTAAATGGGCGACTCGCCATAGGGGAAGATGCTCCTCCCCCTCACCCTTTAACAAAAATCGTAGGTCTGAGGCCCGAGCTAAGTCAACGAACCGCATCACACGAACATGTTCGCCGAAGGTGCTTCGCAAGCTGTAGCTGTTGATAAATCTCGATAACACTCATCGTCCTAAGTGCGCAGGTGCTCAATAAGTGCAATCGCCTGATTTGCAACAATTGACAATTTGCCGCGAACTGTAGGCTGGCAGCACGCTGACTATTGCAGCTTCGCGTATTCCGCTTTGGCTTCCCTCAGGATCGGGATGTCTGGATCGGCGTCTTTCCAGAGCGTGAGGAAGTCTTTATAGGCAGCGAGCGCCCTCACGCGGGCTGCATCGGCATCAGCACCTTGCGCAGTTTTCGCCTGCAAGGCATTCGCACGCGCTACGCCCAGATGCGCCAAGGCTCCCGTCCAGCAGTTCCAGACGAGGCCGTTGTGGTCGAGAATTTTCTGGAACTCAGTGGCGGCTTCCTTGCCTTGCCCAGCCGTGAGATACGCCTGGCCGCGAATGTAAGTGGGATAGAGGCAAGAGAGATTGCTGATAAACACAATCTGCCCGTACTCGATGGGGGGCAAGGCGGGTTGCAAGCTGCGAATTGCAGTAGTCGCATCCTTGCGGTTGAGTGCCAATTGCGCCTGAATCGCAGGCAGCCAGAGCGACTGCATCTGCGTATCGAGCGGGTAACGTTTGTTCAGATCTTGCGCCAGCGATTCCGCTTGTGCGGCGTCGCCTGCCATGGCATAGGCCAGCGCGGCTTCAACCTCGACGCCCTGACT
>CAZSOI010000328.1:0-1949 GCA_964608115.1 uncultured Burkholderiaceae bacterium
ACCCGGAATTCACCGGACGGGAGAATGTCTTCTTAAACGCGCAGATCTTGGGAATGTCGCGGGACGAGACCCAAAAGCGCTTCGGTGATATTGCATCCTTTGCGGACATCGGGGACTTCATCGATCAGCCGGTGAAAACATACAGTTCGGGCATGATGATGCGTCTCGCCTTTGCCGTTCAAACCGTTCTTGACCCCGACGTTTTAATCGTCGATGAAGCGCTTTCGGTCGGCGACGCCCGATTTCAAGAGAAGTGCTTTCGCAAACTTCGCAGTCTGCGCGAGCGGGGGACGACCATTCTTTTTGTTTCGCACGACATCAACGCGGTAACGAGCTTCTGCGACCGGGCAATTCTCCTGGAAGGCGGAAAACTGCTCGCATCGGGCAAGCCCAATGATGTCGCGAAAACCTACCTCGAGCTCTTGTACAGCGCGGATTCCGCCCAGGGCGCCCCTGTTCGTAGGCTCGGCGGTGACGCAGGGGCCGTGCCGCGGGCGGCTCCCAGTCCAAGCGCGCAAACATCCCAAACCCGCGAGAGCGTGCCGGATCAACGCTTTGGGAGCCGGAGGGTGGAAATATTGGCCGTGGGCATCTTCGACGAGGCCGGACGCTCGACGGATGTTTTGACTTCGGGAAGTCATTACCGCATTGTTCAGCGGGTCATTGCGCATGAACATGTCGAGAATCTTTCTTCGGGATTCATCATTAGAAACAAGAGGGGAATCGACCTGTTTGGCATAACGAATAAGACCGCGGGGTTGGACATCCCCGAATTGTCAGAGGGCGATGTTTTGGAGGTTGTGGTCGAGATCGACGCGTGGCTTGCCGCAGGGGATTACTTTCTGCAGGCAGCCAACGCCGGCGAGGATGGCACGCAATACGACTGCAAACTCGACGCCTTGCACTTTCGCGTGGTGCAAACCCCGTCGCTTTTTACTACCTCCGTCGTGAATTTAAACCCGAAGCTGGTCTTTGAAAAAATCCAAGCTCCAGGAGAGGATGCGGAGCTTCGGCATGGATGAGAGCATCACTTTTCGACAACTCGGGATCGAGGAGGAAATGCGCACTCCTTGCATCGACCGCATTCTGGAAGTTGTTGCGCCGTATAGCATGGTGCACGAGACTGGCGTCGTCTTTAGCATGGCCGCTGTTGTCTATGCGATCAAACACCAACTGCCTGGCGTAGTGATCGAATGCGGGACATGGCGAGGAGGCTGCGCCGTGGCAATGCTGCTCGTGCAACGGGAACTGTACGGCGACATATGCAAACCCGTCTACATGCTTGACAGTTTTGAAGGCTTGCCGGCGGTAGACGAGCGCGACGGACCTCTGGCAGCGCAATGGCAAGCCGGCGCGGATAAGGAGAAATTTTTTGATAACTGCAAGGCGGCGCAGGAGGACCTTGAGAATCTGCTGCGGCGGCACCGGTTTGAGGCTGGGCAGTACCGGTTGGTTCGTGGCTGGTTTTCGGATACCGTCCCGAGACTGTCGAAGGAACTTTCTCAACCGGGTATTGCTGTGCTGAGACTCGATGGCGATTGGTATGCGTCCACCGAAGTTTGTCTGGAAAACCTATGTCCGATCACTTGCGAGAAGGGCATCGTGATTGTGGACGATTATTACGCCTGGGATGGGTGCGCGCGTGCCGTACATGACTATTTGTCACGCAACGATCTGCCCTATCGCATCAAATCGCTGCCCTACAACTTTGGTGCCTTTTTCGTTAAGCGAGCGTATCGCTCAGCGTTTGACGAGTTCTAGAGGAAGGGAACGTGGTCAAGAGGATCGAGTGGACGCCGCAGCTTGTCAACGCGTTTTGGAATGGCGTTGCGCAAACGGAGCTCGACAAGCTTTCCTTCGGACGCGTCGCTGGTCCGCGATTTTTGGAGCTTTTTGGCGACTACCTTCGACCGGGCTGCAGCTGCCTCGATTTTGGAGCCGGCAGCGGC
>CAZSOI010000329.1:0-2952 GCA_964608115.1 uncultured Burkholderiaceae bacterium
GTGAAGACGATATTTATGAGCGTTGCCGTCGGAGCAGTTGCATCGGGGTTGGTTGGCGGTAACGCTGTCGCCCAAAACCAGAACATGGATGAGATCACGGTCCAAGGAACCCGAATGGTGACTACAAAAGTGGTTGGCAAAACATATTCCGGCATACCGATTAATGATGTATCGCTCAGCTACGGTGTAATTATTAAGGGCTTGGATCTCGCCTCACAGGCTGGATTTAGGGAAGCCGAGAAACGTGTCAAGGACGTTGCCGAGACAGCTTGCAAAGAGCTTGGCAAACGTTATCCGAATGGAGCGCCGAGCGAGGCGGAATGCGCCAAGGCGGCGGCTGACAAGGCAATGGTCGTGATAAACGGGTGGGCTGCGCTGGCAAGCAAAGCGTCTGGCAAGTAGCTGGCTGGCCGCCCGGCCAGCTTGGCTCCCCCGCCCCACGGCCAAGAAGGGGCGGGCGATGGGCGCGCGGACTACCTAACCGCAAGCGGACTAATCGTCCGCTTGGGACTCGACAGTATAGCCAAGTGGCAGCCGTCGCTATACCACACCGCGACGGCGACAACGGCACCGCCTACGCACGACGCTCCTAAGCGTGCCCTATCGCAGCGCGGAATTTGCGTATTGCTCAACATTGTGTTGAGGTTCTGAATGCCCTCCAAATGTCACTCGGTCGTTGACGCATCAACAATGGAGGAAGCCCATGAGAAACCAATATCAGCAATTGCGCTAATCGTGTGGTCGGGATGCGCGTTCGGGCAGACATATACGGTCACCGCTCACATCAAGAACTTTCTATAGGAGAAGAAGCAATGGCAACGAAGCGCAAAACCAGAAAGGCGAAGATGCCGAAGATCAGCCGGAACACAAAGTTCTGGGCATACATGAACACTGTAATGAAAGAGAACCTTGAATACGAACTGAATCGCATAATTCCAAAGATCTGGAATCGCGTGGTGAAAGAGTTTCGGGCACAACAGAAAGCTCTTGGCGTCAATTTGATCGTAGAAGGCGAGAGACTTGTTCAGGGGAAGAAGCCAAGGTTTATGACCCCGCGAAAGAAGAAATCTTCGAAGAAGTGATACGGCCTCTTCTAACAGGGATGGCTCCCGGGCAAGCGAGGGAGTCATAGCCGAGCGCGCTGGTGACATAACGCTTTTTAACCTGCGACAGGTAGCGTGATTCTGCAGCGGCGACGTTGCCACGAATTGAAGATCGCACGAGCATCGCACAAGAATCATTCCTTTAAGGTGTGTCGAGCTAGGGGTGTCGTATGCAACGCAACGGTAACGGTCCATCGGTCGGATGGACAATTGCGTCTATTCCATTTCATACAGCGCCTGGCATCGGGTGGCGGCTGCATATGTCTAAAGTTGCGGCAGAGATCCGCACTGTGTTGCCAGTTCGCGCACCGCTAAGAATCGCCAACGAATTGACGACTTGATCGACATGCTCGTGTGGATTCGGCGGATGTATCCAAACGCCCGCGAGCACGAGGCCAAGAGGGCGGAGGTGACCGTATGAAGTCCATGCTGTTCATTCTGGTGGCTCAGCTACACGCTGGCGGGACTCAGACCGTGGCCGCGTATCCGACCCTGGAGCAATGCAAGGATGCACTCAAGGTGGCAGCCACGAACGTCGCAGCGGACTACACGTGCGAGGCGACACCAGTGGAGGGGACATGGTCGCAAAAGGATTCGCGCTACTTCATGGTGCGGGAATGAGCCGCGCCTAGCTGGGTGGTGGCTGCACGGTCGACTCGAAGACCGAGCACTACGCGACGGTGTGCACTACGCGACGATGTGCGCCGAGCACGACGCACACCAGCGCAGCGGCTGTGAAAGTGACAAAGATTGTCACCGCTGCGATGATCAATGCTGTTGTACGGTCCGCCCGATAGGCGGCGTTCGCGAGCAGCTACGCGAATCTCGTAGCTCCTCGCTCAGCTGATCTGCCCGCCCACCGATCCGCTATGATTGGGTAATGGCCGGTTCGCGCTGCCCAGATCACGCAGGTCGCCGTTGCGAGCAGTTCAAGGGCCTCGATGCCGTGACCGATTGCGGGAATAAATCGGACGCGCGACGAGTCTTAGTCCAATGAAGGTTGGTTGGGTGCCGTGAACCTAGTGTGTGGTCCGCTCCATGGATGACAGGCGCCATCGCTTCGAGGTGCTGGTGTTGCCCCATCTGGACTCTGCGTGCCGGTTCGCACGGTGGTTGTCCCGTTCGCCCAGCGACGCGGATGATGTCGTGCAGGAGGCGATCTTGCGCGCGTTTCGTGGATTTGACGCCCTCCGAGGGTCCGATGTGAAAGCGTGGCTACTGACAATCGTGCGAAATTGCCATTTGACGGCGCTCAAGCAGCAGCAGCGACGCGCCTTTGTGCCGCTACCGGAAGAGCATGATGCCGAGGATGGCCACGCGATGATCGCGACAACGCCTGACCCGGAAAGCACCTCTATGCGCCGGGATGATCAGCGAACGCTCGACCGGCTGATGTCGGCATTGCCTGAAGAGCATCGCGAGGTCTTGGTGCTCCGGGAAATTGAGGAGATGGATTATCGTGAAATTGCGACAGTTACCAATGTACCGATTGGTACCGTGATGTCACGGCTCGCGCGCGCGCGGACTGCGCTGAAGGTGCGATGGCTGCAAGAGGCCGACCGAGAACCGCATGCCGTGCGCTGAATCATTGCGCGTGCAGGCCTACTTCGACGGCGAGGCCGATGCGTTCTCGGCCGCGGACATTGAACTGCACACTGAGCACTGCGCCGAATGCCGTGCACTGCTTGACGACTTGAAACAAGTTCGCACGGCGCTGCGGCTAGAATTGACGTACGAAAGTACTCCGGCGGCACTGCGCGCACGCATCATGCGCGCGCTCGATGAGGAAAGCAAAGTGCACAACCTGCGCCCAAATGCGCAGCGGCTCACGAAATGGCGACCGCAGCCG
>CAZSOI010000330.1:0-2209 GCA_964608115.1 uncultured Burkholderiaceae bacterium
ACGGTCGATGCAAACTGCGACGGCGTCTCCGACCGCTTGCCCGAGGTCGTCTCGCTGTACAAGCGCACCGTCGCATGCTGAATGCCGAACTTCCCGATGCCGACGAGCAGCGTCAATGTTGCCGCGATCAGGTTGAGCACCCCGTATTCATCGACGCTGAAAATGCGGGTCAAGACCGGGAACGTAATGAAGCTGCCGAGCACGCAAAGCAAGTTCGCGATCGAATAATTCGACGCGTGCAGCGCGAACCGCTTGAACATGGCGCCCGCCATCGTCGCCGTCAACGCCGCGTGCCGCTGCTCCACCCTGGACCGGGCAGCTTGATCGTCCCGATGCGCTTGCCTGTCCCCGAAGACTTCGCTGCTTCGCCGCCACCCTGCGCGCGCACGAGTTCGAGCAAGGTCGCGATGTTGCGCTCCAAGCGGTCCAGACGCCCGGTGATCGAGGAGACGACAAACGTGCGCACGACGTCGCCGCCCCGGGTCTCGCCACCGACGGCATGCGAGGGCTCGGCCATTGCGCTCTCCGGCGGCAGGGCATCGGCGCCCAGTTCCTCCCGCAATTCGGTAACCGCCGCCTCCACGTCCTCGGCGTCGATCCGATGCTTTTCGGCTAGATACGCGCCCAGCATCAATCGATTGCACAGCGAATTGATCCTGCGCGGAATGCCGCCCGTCGCCCGATGCAAGGGGCCAAAGGCCTGCTCGTCAAATTCCGGGTCGTTCTTCCAGCCGACGTGCTGGAGCCTATGTTCGATGTAGGCGCGCGTCTCCGGCTCCTCCAAGGGCCCAAGGTGGTACGAGGCGATGATGCGCTGACGCAACTGCTGCTGCGAGGGCGCACGCATCATCTCGCGCAGCTCGGGCTGGCCGACGAGAAAGCTTTGCAGCAGCGCGCGCTGGCCTAGCTGGAAGTTCGACAGCATGCGCAACTCTTCCATTGCCTGCGAGCTGAGATTTTGTGCCTCATCGACCACCAGCAACGCGCGCTGCCCGCGCGGCACCAGGGACAGAAGAAAACCCTCGATGTCCCCGAGCAGCTCCGCCTTACCCGTTCCCTTGGCCGGAATGCCAAAGCCGATTGCCACCGAACGCAGCAGGTCATCGGCCTGGAGCTGCGTGCTCACGAGCTGCGCAGCCACAACCTTGTGCTCGTCGAGCTCGTTTAACAAGGCGCGCACCAAGGTCGTTTTGCCGGCGCCAATCTCGCCGGTAACCACGATGAATCCTTCGCCCTGGAAAACGCCATACTGCAAGAAGGCGTGCGCGCGCCGGTGCCCCTTGCTCTCAAACAAGAACGTGGGATCGGGATTGAGCTGAAAGGGGCTGGCGTTGAGGCCGAAATAGGATTCGTACATGGGTATCGAGAAACAAGAGACTGGCGCGTCGGATACTCAAAATCGGTGGTTCAGACCGATCAACACCGCCTTTTCGCGCGCATCGGGTGTGACGTTCGAAATGATCGCCTGCAGCCGGGTGCCGACAAAACCCGTGGTGCGCAGTGAGAATAAGTGGGCCAAGTTCAGGGTCAAGGCATATTCTTTTGTGTACTGACCGCTAGTCAGACCGATGCCTTCAATCTTGGATGCCACGCCACCTGCGATCACGCTGGTAAACGGAGTCAGATGGTGCGTAGCCGTCAGGTCGCCTCCAACTTGTTGGGTTTGTGCGGTTTCCGCGCCCACGTTGTATTCCGGGTTCATGCCGGACGGCACATCCTGCGTGCGCAGGACGAAGCCCGACAAGCTGACCGCGTCGCGCCTACCGATCCAAGTGAGCGCCGCCTTGTTCGATGTCACCAGCATCGGAATCGTGGTGTAGATCGTCGAGCCACCGGCCGTAGTTTGCGGCAAGTTCTGCAGGGCCATCATTGCCTGCACGGCAGCGGCGCGTTCCACCGGATCCGGGTAGCTTGGCGTCAACATCGCGTCAAGCAGCCCAGCCATGTCTCCGCCGGGAGGAAGCAAAAGCACCGTTTGCGCGGTGGTCACAACGTCGCGCCATCCGGCCATATTCACGATGAAGAACGGCTCGCGATGCCGAAAGCCGTATATCCATTGCGTCCCAAAAAATTGGTGCTGAGCCAAACCTTCCAGTTTGGTGCGGTCGTCTGGTTCCCACCGCAACCCTCCCCCGTACACGGCTCTTGGCCTCGTGTCCAGTAGGAAATTTTCCTGTTCGCTTCCGCCGCGCGGGCTAAAGGTCAGCCG
>CAZSOI010000331.1:0-2113 GCA_964608115.1 uncultured Burkholderiaceae bacterium
GATAGGTGCACCGGGTGGCGGTTAAAGGCGGTGGAGCCGATCAGCTCGGAGGGCACGCCGACAAGGTTGGTCGCGCTCCAGGCGCGATCGGCAGACTCCTTGCGCGCGAGCTCCTGAGCCATGAGCAATGCTGGCCGAGAAACGCCCCGAGAAAGCGTCCGTTACACAGGGCGGTTTTCGTTGGGATTTCGCACGGGGCCCATCAATTGCAGGCCCTGCTCAAAGCTGATGGTGTCAAAGTGCCCGTGAAACGTTAACGCCGCATCCGCGAGTGCGTCGAGCTTGCCCGCGGTGTCGAGTTTTTTTAAGTCGTTTTTCTCCAGGTACAGCAGCTCGAGCAGCTCGTTATAAACCGTGGCTTCATCAATCGGCAGTACATAGAAGGTCGCACCGCCCATCGGTACGCGATAGCGTTTTGAAATATCGATGTTGTTGCAAAAAACAAAATACTTGCCGTCCGGATCCAGGTTCTCGCCCAGCACCAGCGCTACGTCTTTGAGATATTCGAAGGAGAGCAGGTACGCGGCAAAAAAGCGAATCGTGGAGGCGCCCACGTTTGCCACCGCCATCACCTGGTCGGCGGTCAGCTCGGGGGGGCGCGCCTCGTCGGCAAGTTTGGGCGCATAGCGCAGTGCCAGCTCGCCGCGAAAACCGAAGCGACCGGGTTTTTTGGTTTCGGCCTTCCAGACCGGGTTAAGCAGACGGCCCTGCTGTTCGAGTCGGGCGAAGGCGGTTTGATAGATCGATGTCATGAGGGCTTCCGGGGTCATTGCGGACGGTGTCCGCGAGTTTGAAAAAGGCACGCTCGAGCTGCTCTCGCAAGCTGGCATCGGCTACGGTCTCTTGCAAGGCGCCACGCATGCACTGCATCCATGCGTCGCGCTCGGCTTCTCCGATGGCAAAAGCGTGATGTGCGCGGCGCAGCTTCGGCGGACCGCGCCTTGGCGTGTATTCCTTGGGTCCGCCCATCCATTCCGTGAGGTAGACCTTCAATATCGCCTTGGTTGGCTCCAGGTCCGCGGCATGCATTGCGCGGATACCCGCGGCGGCAGGCAGCGTATCGACGCGCCGATAAAACGCCTCGACCAGCCGATCGATACCCTCGGCGCCACCGATCTGTTCATAGTGCGGGTTATAGGTAGAGACATTTGGTTTCATCATCGTTCCTTTAAAGCAAACACCGTACCAGGCTGACTCCAACTTGCATTAAAGGGCCACAGCGCGGGGCCAAAGGCGCTTTGCGCCCGCGAAGGCCTGGCTTTTTGCGCGCGCGCTTTGTCGGGTTTGGGACAAACCGCACGTCGCGGTACGGCCTCCCGCTTTTGCCATTTTTCCAAGAAAACCAGTGGCTTGAGTACGAAACCCAGGGCTGGCACAGCGCTTGCGTAGCTAATGGCTGCGAACCGCCATTTGCCGACGAGACGCCCGAGACGAAGACCGATAGTGGCACCTGAGGCTGTATCGAGGTCGCGAGAAGCAAATGCAAGACCAACCGATAGGAACGGTGAGCTAACGGAGAAATCAGACTATGGCTGCACTAAGACAAATCGCCTTTTACGGCAAAGGCGGCATCGGCAAATCAACGACGTCTCAAAACACCCTGGCCGCGCTGGCCGAGATCGGACAAAAAATCCTGATCGTCGGCTGCGATCCCAAGGCGGACTCTACACGCCTTATTTTGCACGCAAAGGCGCAGGACACGATTTTGTCCCTCGCCGCCGAAGCCGGCTCGGTCGAGGACCTTGAGCTCGAGGACGTGATGAAAGTCGGCTACCGCGATATCCGCTGCGTTGAGTCGGGTGGACCCGAACCCGGCGTGGGCTGCGCGGGGCGCGGAGTGATCACTTCGATCAATTTTCTGGAGGAAAACGGCGCCTACGACGGCGTGGACTACGTCTCCTACGACGTGCTGGGCGACGTCGTGTGCGGTGGCTTTGCGATGCCGATTCGCGAGAACAAGGCGCAAGAAATCTACATCGTGATGTCCGGCGAGATGATGGCGATGTACGCCGCCAACAACATCTGCAAGGGAATCGTGAAATTCGCCCAGGCTGGTGGCGTGCGGCTGGGCGGGATCATCTGCAACAGCCGGAAAGTCGACAACGAGAAGGAG
>CAZSOI010000332.1:0-3266 GCA_964608115.1 uncultured Burkholderiaceae bacterium
AGGGGGCGGCGGACGCAAGCGCAAGGCCGAAAGTGGAAAGGAGGAGGACAGTGAAAAGGACGCGCTTGATGCGCTTGCCGTAAAGATCATCCGATGGTGTCATTGCCCCCCATCATCCCGGATATATCACATAGCTTCTAGCCCGGAGTTCCTGGTTCTTTCAGGCTAGCCGAAACAATCGGCACGTTTCCTTACGTGGCTCTGTTGCTGAAAACAACCGTCTAGATCTAGTTATATACAACAGTTTCGAGCTACAGCGTGTCGTCAGTTGAGCCATAGGATCACGCAGACCAGCAGAACGCCAGCGAGAAGCTCATTGGCGAGCTTGTCTTAGCGTGTGGCGATGCCGCGGTACTGCTTCAGCGCGTTGAAGAAGCGCTCGACGAGATTGCGCTCTCGGTAGAGGGTGAAGTCGGTCTCTCGCGGCTCCTTGCAGTTGTCCTTTGGCGGGATGACGGGCGTGATCTCGCGTTTCTCGAGCTTATCGACGAGGGCGTCCGAGTCGCATCCCTTGTCGCCGATGAAAGCGCCCGGCTGGACCTCGTTGAGAAGCGGCGCAGCCCGAGTGATGTCGAGCGCATCAACCACGGCATGGATCTTCGTCGTCGTCAGAGCAGGGTCCGGCCTAGCGGCGCGCTCTCGGCCCTAGCAAAATCCCAGGTGCTAAGCGCTTTTCTTCTTCATAATTCGCTTTGATAGCCCTGGTCACGTTTGAGTCTCCAAAAAATATTTCAAGGTGGCTGCTTGAATAAGAAATTTGGATACGTTTGTAATATCGCGTCTCAATGCGGCGTAGCAATTCGTCACTTGCAACGTGGCCTGTCAGGATTTTTTGCCCGTAATTGAAGACGTCGATCTCGACATCCCGCCCTGCCCAGAAACACCAAGCGAGATCCTCGCAAGCTACCGGGCCCTCGGAATCCCTCAGGGCTGCGATCAACTCCGCCGCTTCATGCCTATCCCAAAACTGGTGGCTCAGATGTCCTTGCCATTCAAACGCGGGCCGGAGGCCGGCTACAAGCGGAAGAGAAAGCAATAAAAGGTTAAAGGCTTGAAACAAATCTTTTTTTACAGGATGAGAGAACAGGCTGAGCAGACTGACACATAAAGCCACACCGAACATCGAGGCGATGCCAACGTCAAAATAGGCATTGATGTCGACGCCCGCTCCCATCGTCCACAGAAAACCTAACATTAGCGCAAGACTAAAATAAATCATTACGAAGCCAACGCGGGAGTCTCTCGGCGCGATGGCGGCGGCTATGCCGATTGCGGCCCCGTAAGGAGCCATAGAGACAAGTATGATGGGCAGGTAATGCTCAACACGCGCAAGCTCGATTACGCGAGAATGGAGAAAAACAGCCTGGAGCCACCGCTCGCCAAACATCAAGCAGAAGATACATGCGAACAAGATGAGAAATCCTAGCCCAGCCCCAGTGAATAAAAGGAATGCCTTTCGACCATGGTAAAAAAGCAACCATGCTGCAGCCGTGAGGGGCAAAGCAAGCAAGTTGTGCTTCACCAATCCACCTAGCAGCATCAATAAAGCGCACAGCGCAGCATTTCTGCGGCTGATGGAGTGCATCTTATGTGCGGGACCGAAAAGGAACAGGAGGCCAATCGTTTGCAAGGCGTGGCCCAGCCATTGAGGATCGGCAATTCCGATGTATCCATTGAACCAACAGCTGACATAAACCAGGAAATAAATACCCGCGGACAAGGCTAGATAAGCAGATCTACAAAGCCTTCGAACAACGAGACCTATATTCAAAGCAACGATAAAAAGGCTGAATGTCGAAATAACGCGCTCAGATATGATTGGATCCCCGAAAGCCAAAGTCCCAAGCGCATTAACGTAGAACGAAAGGGGGGGATAGTTGTTCGTGATGAACGCGTCCATAGGCGGGTAAAGAGGGAGCCCCTCTAGGAGACGAGCTACATGATACGCATTCCAGCCCTCATTGTAGTCACGCGAGACATGCAAGAAAGTCCCGGCCAGGGGCAGAAATAACAGAGCAGTTGCAATCACCGCTAAACCTAGAAACACTACAACTGGAAAGAACTGCCTGGTGCGCCCGGCTTTCAGGGGGAGCGCAATGTCCATTGTCATCTCAAACCGCCCATTCAATTACTTATCGGGCTCAAATTTGCGCCAAATCCTGAACTTGCTGCGTAATTCCCAGCACCAACTTATCCCCGCGATAGCGGAAATCCACCAAGAGTGGCTGTGCGGGAGTGACGGCTTGACACACCAGATAGAAGTTGAACAAGCCGCCAAGTATCGGCCAGAAGCCCTTCAAGCGCTTATCACGGTAGGTCGGCGTATTGTTGGGGAAGAAGTTGAATGTCATCGCAATGGGTTCGCAGCGCTCTGCCCAATGTCTGCAGAATGATTGCTAGGTCGGGTGAAGCGACCGACGTCACCCTTTCGGGACAAAGAACTTGTAACATTGTAAATTTCACTCCAAGAAATAATCAGCTTCAAGAATGAAAGAATATGTCCTTTTGGTGACCAGTTGGCTGCGCTGGCGCAGCAGGGGCCCAATCTCTCCATAATTCGAACCGGATGCCACAGTGCGAGGTAGCGAATTTGCCTCCAGCGCTAGCCGCCGTTGCTTCTGGCATCTCCGCTAAGGGATCCGAAAGCGGAGGTACGGATCTAATAGCGTTCTTAGGGCCGCTTGGTCCGGTTTCGGCCGAGGTCGTGCGAAAACGTCGGATTGAAAAGAGCCTTTAGAATTCCATTCCTTTTGGCTGGGGCTAAGCGGCTCAGACTATGGCAGGAATTCTTGGCTGTATTTGATCTATTCGTTTCAAATCGCTTGATGGGAGCCCATTAAGCGCCAACGGAGTTCCACTTCCCCCCAAGGAAGAAAAAAGATTCTACGAACAGCCTCGGCCTGTTGCAAGCGTTTGTGCCCGCGCCTTTCCCAGTGAGCTTGGAACGCTTGACGCGCCGGGAAGGGAGCGCCGAAGAAGAGTCAGGGCCCAGAAGCGCTTACTTCGTTCCGCGAGCCTCGAGCCACTCCTCGATGATAATCGCCGCAAGCTGGGCAGGGGGGCGCTTATCGGCCTTCGCGATGCGGACGAGTTCCGCCTTATCCTTCGGCGTCAGTCTGATCGTAAGCGTCTCGGTCTTCTTCTCCATGGACTACGCGTGCCTATTGTCCGCAATGAACGCAAAGTGTACAAAGAACACATCGTGTTCAAAGCGTAGGATTAGCCCTCATGACCGTTGCAGAGATCGCCCGGCAATTGGCCGAGGT
>CAZSOI010000333.1:0-16732 GCA_964608115.1 uncultured Burkholderiaceae bacterium
AATCATCAAGGTCAAGTGGATTTACAGTTACAAAAGGAGAAGTCTCCGTGAGTCCGTAGCCCTCGAGCAATGCTTTGCGAGTAACTTGTTTCCATCTCTCAGCTACCGCCTTTTGCACCGCCATTCCGCCGCCCAACGAGACGCGTAGCGGCCGAAAATCAAGCTTGGCAAACTCCGGATTGTCGAGCAACAAATTAAACAGCGTGCTCACTCCCGTGATCACCGTAAATGGCTGACGTGCGAGCTCTTTCACAAAGCTCCGAGTATCGCGCGGATTCGTTATCAGGACGTTCGTTGCGCCGATCTTCATGAAGAGCAAGCAATTGGCAAGCAAAGCAAACACATGGTAAAGAGGCAAGGCGGTTACGACCGTCTCGCGCCCTTCTTCCAGCGCGGGGCGCAGCCAGGCGTGCGCCTGCTGAAGGTTCGCGACCATATTGCCGTGGCTGAGCATCGCTCCTTTTGGCACGCCGGTGGTCCCGCCGGTGTATTGCAAGAAGGCCAGGTCATTGGGCTCGATGACGACGCGCTCAAACCGCAGACCCGCTCCGATCCTCAGCGCCGCATTTACCGAGACGGCTCCGGGCAAATGCCAATTCGGAACAAGTCTTTTGACGTACTTTGCGATGGAATTGACCAGCAGTCCCATTGGAAATCTCAACATGTCGCCAAGCCCCGTAATCAGCACGTGTTTGACGTTGGTAGAAACAATCGCCTTCTCCACGACCCATGCGAAGTTTTCCAATACGACAATGGCCTCGGCCCCGGAGTCGGCCAGTTGGTTTCGTAATTCCCGTGGGGTGTACAACGGATTGCAGTTCACCGCTGTGCAGCCGGCGCGCAGAACACCAAAAAGCGTCACGGGATATTGCAAGACGTTTGGCATCATGAGCGCCACGCGCGTGCCACGAGGCAGCTTAAGTTCCGATTGCAGATACGCCGCGAAGTTACGCGTCAGCCGCTCCAATTCAGAAAAGCTGATGCTCGATCCCACATTGCTGAAAGCAGCGCGCGGGCCAAACTTGCCGGTGCTTTCTTCCAACACCTCGCAAATGCTGCCATAGGCAGCAAAGTCGACATCGGAGGGCACGCCCGCCGGATACCTAGCTAGCCAAATTCGCTCCACTGACGCCTCCTCCCCAGACGGGAGATGGACACGTCTGCCGCGCCGATAGTTGCAATCTATCTGCCCGGGACCCCGCAACATTGACTTATGTCAGAGCGTCTTCCTGCAGCCGCTTTATACGTGCGCTAAAGCAAATGCATGCCTAGTTTCCCGACCGCTCCCCTTGCGTATTGCGCCGGGCAATCGCCGTTATTCAGCCGCGCCTTCGCTTAACGAAAACTCATTGCCATGATTGCTCGCCGGCTTTGCGCCGCACTCGCCATCGAGGCCCTATTGGCGCTTTTGGCGATGCCATACCTCATCGGCGGCAGAACCTTGAATGGCGTGGCGCTTTTGTTGATCAGCGCCGCGGTCTTGTTGCTCAATACCTGCGTGGTTGTTATGGCCTATGCAACTCTGCGAGGATATGCTGCGGCCTTTGGACCCCTGGGGCCCTATGCCGGAGCACGGTCGTGGCGCTGCGCAATCCGCGAGTTGCTTGCCCTTTTTGTGGCCTTTCTTGTCCTTCAGCCTTTTGAGCGCTTGTGGATGGGCCAGGATACTGTGGGCAAACTTCCTCCCGGACGCACTCCCGTGCTGTTAGTCCACGGTTATTTGTGCAACCGCGGGCTATGGTGGTGGATGCGCAGACGGCTTCGGTTGCGGCGTTTTGCCGTCGCGACGATTAACCTGGAGCCTCCGCTTGCAGACCTCGACCAGCTCGCGGCGCAACTCGCAAACCGCATCGATGCCTTGCTTGAGGAGACAGGCGCCTTAAAACTCGTTCTCATCACCCATAGCATGGGGGGCTTGGTTTCGCGCGCCTACGTGCGGGCAAAAGGCGCAACTCGCTTGGCTGGCCTTTTGATGCTTGCTGCACCGATGCACGGAACGCTGCTCGCACGGCTTAGCTGCGGCGCAAACGCCCGTCAAATGTGGCCGCAAAGTCAATGGCTGTACAGCCTAAACGCACAGCCTTTACCGCCAATCCCTATCTGCAACATGTGGTCTCGCAACGACGAGATTTTGCTGCCACCCGACACCTCCCGCGTGGAAGGGGTGCGCGAAATCGTCTTTGACGACATGGGACACATGGCGATGGTCTTCTCGTCCCGGGTCATTCGTTGCCTGGAAGCCGAACTTGCGCGCGCCTGACGCAACTCAGTAGAGGCGTAGCAATTTCGCCGGATCGTCCTCGAGCAAGGGCCTTGCCTGCTATAGATGCATCCCGCGAAGCAGCTGGGCAAATGCGATCTGGTCCGATGTCGGCCGCTCACCTTCCGACGCCTCCCCACGCGACGCGGCAGAATCCGGGAACATACGAAAGCTGGTGTTCATGACGACCTGCGCCGCGTGCGGTGTCGCTGTGTTTGCAAGTTGACCGAAAATTCCCAGGCGCGTTGCGATGCGCACCGGCCGGCGAATGACCGCATCAACGACGAAATCCGCAGCTTCTTCGGGACTGAGTGCGGGCAGCTGTTCATACAGTTTGGTCGGAGCAATCATCGCCGTGCGCACCAGCGGCATGTTGACTGTCGTGAACTGTACCCCTTGATCCAAGAACTCTGCGGCCGCACAACGCGTCCAGGCCTCGAGTGCCGCCTTGGACGCGAGATAGGCAGAAAATCGGGGCAAATTGGTGAGCGTGCCGATCGATGAGATGTTGATCACGTGGCCGCTACGCTTTTTTACCATACCCGGGAGCAAACCCATCGTGAGCTGCAGCGCACCGAAATAATTGACCTGCATCATTCGTTCGAAATCATGCAGTCGGTCATATGAATTTTCGATGCCACGACGAATTGAACGGCCTGCGTTATTGATCAGGATGTCAACACCGCCATGTTCCTCCGTAATCCAATGAACCAGCGCGGCGCACTGCTGCAAATCCGTGATGTCGGCCGCGCGCGTAATAAGCGTAAGTCCGCGTCGTGCGGCCTCTTGTTGGGCCGCCTCGAGTTTCTTGTTATCGCGTGCCGCAATGACGGTTATCGCGCCACCTGCCGCCAACCTGAGCGCAGTAGCCAAGCCAATCCCGGATGAACCCCCGGTGATGAGCACAACCCGTTGCGAGACGCGACCGTGTAATGAGCGATCGATGAATAAATCCGGATCGAGGTGACGCTCCCAGTAATCCCACAGACGCCATGCATATTCTTCCAACGGCGGCACTTGTATCCCCGCCGGCTTGAGAAGACTCTCAGCGTCACGACTGTCAAAGCGTGTGGGGTAATTAATAAAGGTCAAGATCTGGTCGGGTAGCCCCAGATCTTTCATCACCGCGTCGCGTATGCGCTGAACCGCGGTCAACGCCATAAGACTGCGCACGATGCCGCGCGGCACCAGATTAAAAAGTGCCGCATTGAGGCGGACCGTCATTTCGGGCGCATGAGCTGCACGCGAAAAAATGTTCAAAATGTCGCCGACTCGACGCGGGTGAGGATCGGTGAGATGAAAGCAACGCCCATCTTGTCCCTCAGCGTGGGCCAGATAGTCCAGCGCACGTGCAACGAAATCGACAGGTACCAAGTTGAGCCGACCGCCCTCAAGCCCGATGCTGGGCATCCACGGTGGCAGCAAGGCGCGAATTTTCTGGATCAACTTGAAAAAATAGTACGGCCCATCGATCTTATCCATCTCACCATCGCGCGAATCGCCGACGACGATGCCGGGACGGTAGATCCTCCAGGGCACGGTGCACTCGTCGCGGACGACTTTCTCTGACTCGTGCTTGCTGGCAAAGTAGGGGTGATCGAGATTCTCGGCCTCCTCGAACATATCCTCACGAAACACGCCTTCGTAGAGCCCGGCCGCCGCTATCGAACTTATGTGGTGAAAGCGCTTGGCACGGATCTGCGCGGCAAAACGTACCGCGCTGCGCGTGCCCTCGATGTTTGTCCGCATCTCCAGCTCGGGTTCGGCCTCAAGCGCATATACCGCCCCAAGATGAAATACGTGATCGATGACGCCTTCGAGCGCAATTGCATCCTCAGGCGAGACGCCCAGCCCAGGCATGGTGAGGTCACCACTAACCGGTACTATCCGGCGGACGTCAGCGCCCCAATAGGCCTGAAGACGCCCTAGCCGCTCAGGGCTGGGGTTGCGCATCAAAAAGTAAACGGTTGCGCCGTTGCGGGCCAGCAGGTTGCGCACCAGTCTTTTGCCGATGAACCCGCTTGCGCCGGTTACAAAATAGATCATGGTTGCGGCTCCGGAATCGACGTGACGCTTCAACGTTACCCTCTTGCACCCAATCGCGCTGGTCGATACGCTGCGATATCAACAAAATTTCAGAATACGGTCGATGCTATAGACTGCGTTGATATTCATCAACGAGGGTACCCCGGGGCGTTCGACAATTTACTTTGTGAACGCATCGTCTTTTATCTCTAAGAGGAGCAATCAAAATGGTTAGAAAGCTAAAAGAGCTGGCGCAAGCGGGAGGGGAAGGTCAGCTCGGAGCGGCAATCCAGGAGTCAGCAGGCCAGATTTGGTTGGCTGGTTTGGGAGCGTTTGCCAAGGCGCAAAAGGAGGGCACGAAGATCTTCGACTTGCTGGTCAATGAGGGCAAGACGATTCACAAGCAGGCCAAGAAAACGGCTGAAGATGCCTATAGCAATATTAAGTCCAAAGCATCCAAATCCTGGGGACAGGTCTCTTGGGATCAGATGGAGCGTGTCTTTGAGGATCGCGTCGCTCGGGCGTTGCATGCGCTGAGCGTTCCGACCCGAAAAGACCTCGACATTCTTTCGCAACGTGTCGCTGAACTGACCGCGGTCACCAAGAAGCTCTCGGAGACGATAGGCGGCCCAACGCGACCGCGTCGGACACGGCGCACCACCGCGAAAAAGCGCACTTGAAAAGCCGGAGGGCGTCGCACCGGCCGTGGATAGGCCTCAAAGAAGGCTTGGCGGCGACAGTGCAGCGCTGAAAAGGCAGCTCGGGTGGCCAATTTATCTCGAGGAGTCGCGCTAGCCGGCGGCGGGCCTTTGGGCGCGATCTACGAGATCGGTGCCCTGATTGCATTGGAAGAGGCCCTCGACGGATTGGATTTGACCAATTGCGACGTTTATGTGGGTGTGAGCTCGGGCGGATTTCTTGCTGCGGGTTTGGCCAATGGCATTTCGGCAAAATCCATGCACCAGATGTTCATCGAAAGTGAACTTGCCGATGATCCTTTCGAACCAGACTTGCTGTTGCAGCCGGCCTTTGGCGAATACGTAAACCGCCTTGCCTTAATTCCCAAGTTATTGGCGCCGGCGGCCCGAGATTATTTCGAACATGGGGGATCGGTCGGATTTTTCGAATCGTTCAGCCGCCTCGCCCGGGCGCTTCCTGCCGGGATTTTTGACAACGCTCGGGTTGGAAGCTACCTGACACAACTGCTGTCAGGGCCGACGAGAACCAATGACTTTCGTCGACTCAAGCACAGGCTATTCCTCGTAGCCACGGATATCGATACGGGGGCATCCGTGCCGTTTGGCGCGCCAGGTTGGGACGACGTGCCAATTTCGCGTGCAGTTCAGGCGAGCGCTGCCCTTCCCGGTCTTTTCCCACCGGTGGAAATCGGTGGCCGTTATTACGTGGACGGGGCTTTGACCAAAACGCTGCATGCATCGGTTGGTCTACGGGAAGGAGTCAAACTGCTCATTTGCATAAATCCGCTCGTGCCTTTCGATGCCCGGCTTGCAGCAAGCAAAAGACATCGCAAGGCGATCTCAGTCGTCCAAGGCGGGTTGCCGTCGATCCTGTCGCAGACCTTTCGCACTTTGATTTACTCTCGTATGCGTTCGGGGATGGAACGCTACCGCAAGGATTACCCGGATGCGGATCTCGTCCTTTTTGAACCCGATCGCGATGACGTCGAGATGTTCTTCACCAACGTTTTTAGCTACTCGGATCGCCGGCGCCTTTGCGAGCACGCATACCAAAGGACGCGCGAGAATTTGCAAAACCGTCGCGAGGTGCGCGAGGTTCTAGCCAGACATGGCCTTCGTATCAACGACAAAGTGCTCGCCGACCAGCGTCGGACCTTGTTAAGGCCAGGCCACGCAATTCCTCGCCGCTCGCCCTCGGCTCTCCAGCTCACCGCGCACGAACTCGAAGAGACGCTTAACCAGCTCGAAAGTACGCTTCAAGGTTGTGCGAAGCGCCTCCCTAACCGACAACCGAATTGAGGAATACGGACCGATGCCCAAGGCGCGATGGAAACCCTTTCCCTACGCTGATGCTGCCTACGACTATGCGGGTGCCCGGCTCAAAGCGAATTGGGCAAAGCTGCATCACGGGGATCTAGAGCCCTTCCCTGCGGTCGGCGAGCTACGAAAGCTCATCGACCGATGTGCCGAGTTTGCCCCTTCGGGGAAACTGGAGCAGGCGGCAGCCAAACTGGAGGATGCTTGGCGCGCCTACCACCGTGGGGATTTCGGACAAGCAGTGGAACTGGGGCTTGCAGTCGGTCCGTTAGGATATGCAGTGGCCAACAAGTCGGCCAATATCTATGCGACCTATCTAGAAACCAACAAGAACGCCAAGCTTGAGCTGTTTCTTGAAGTCGCCATGCGCGCGGAAAAGATCTTTTCCCGCGAAAAGTCGGTCGTGAACGCATGGTATTTCCACGCCCAAGCGCTGGGGCGATACAGCCAGGAGATCTCCGTCGTAAAGGCTCTCGCACAAGGTTTGGGTGGAAAGGTCAAAACCAGCCTGGAGCAGACGCTTCGTCTGGAACCACGTCATGCGGACGCGCATATTGCACTTGGGATGTATCACGCCGAAATTATTAACAAGGTTGGTTCGGCGCTGGGTGCTTTGACGTATGGGGCAAGCCGTGAGGAAGCGGTCAAGCACTATGAGACCGCGCTCAAACTCAATCCGCACTCGGCGATTGCTCGCATCGAGTATGCAAACGGGCTCGCCATGTTATTTGGGGAGGTCAAACTTGCCCGGGCAACAAGTCTTTACCAGGAGGCCGCACTGTGCCCAGCCTATGATGCAATGGAACGCCTCGACGCCGAGCTCGCGAAAACTGAGCTCAAAAAATGATCAAGTGCCAGCGCGTTGGCGTCGAATCGGCGCCTGCGCACGAGCTCCACGCCTCGTGTCAGATCGCCGCCGCCGCGTAGTGGGTTCTGCGGCAGCCTGAGTTGCAACGCTCTGGCTCCATGCGCCCATCAGAACAAAGTAAAGCAAACGCTCAAATTCCGGTGCAAAGCGCGCAACGACGGCCTCCGGGTCTGGGACTAGTGCCGCGTCGCTAATGAGCCCAAAGTGCACCCGATCGTTGAATGTCAAGATGGACGCACCCATACCAAGATTGCCCGATTGCGGAACCCAGAACATCACCTGCTTGAGCTCCGAACCGGCGAGATAGAGCGGCTTTGGGGGACCAGGGACGTTGGTCATCACCGCCGTCGCGCGACTTAATAACAAATCGAAGAGCCGGTCCTGGACAATTTTCGGTGCGTAACCGAGTGCGGCAAATAGTCCAAGGGTAACCGCCGGTTCGTAAGATGTTTTTAGGGCTTCCATGCGACGCCGAACTTCATATAGCCGCTCGAGCGGACTTGTGATGCCAACGGGAAGCTCTACTGCCACGATGCCAAATCGGTTTCCGAGTTCTTCGTTATCGTCGGGCGCACGCAGGTTTATCGGCACAAGCACTCTGACTTCAACGCCATCGGTACGATCACCTTTCCCCTCCAGATACCCCCTGATGGCCCCGGCAAAGGCGGTCAGCAGCATATCGTTGACCGAGCAACCCAAGGCTCGGCTGACGGTCTTGACTTCTGGCAACGCGATGGGGTCCGTCCAGGCGACTCGCTTATCGCCTAGGGGTATGCCCTTCAGACGCGTCGGGGTGTCGGTGGGCATAAAGAGCAGATAAGCGAGCTCAGCTATCACGCCCGTGCCGTCGCGAAGATAGTCAACGGCTCGAGCGGGCCGGGCGGCGACCTTTAGCGACGCCTTCCACGCCTCGTCGGACATTCTTAATCCGGTTCCCATCAGTCTCCCGGCTAAGCCGAAGGTTTCCTCCCAACTATTGCCGGTGCGCGGCGCTGTCTGAAGATTGTTTTTACGTCGCGCAAGTGGCGCGTCCCGTCGTTCGTCGGTCAATGAGAGCAGAACGTTGACTAATGCGATACCGTCCCCGATTGCATGATGCAGACGCGCCACAACGGCGGCGCCCGCCTCGAAGTCTTCGACAATGTGAAAGTCCCACAATGGATGCGCCCGATCGAGTGGTCGGGCAACCAGATCGGCAACAAAGCGCTGCAACTCGGGTTTGCCCGCCGCGTCGGGCAGACGCACACGCTTGATGTGATGGCCAATCTGAAATTGCGGATCGTCACACCACCAAAAGTCGGCCGCGCGGGCCTCGACTCGCTGCCGGAAACGGTCAAATGCGAGCAGACGCTTGGCCAACGTCGCTTCGAGTCGCTTGATATTCACCGGCGCCGCGAGAGTCAGCACGCCGACGATCGTCATCAAGTTGGCGGGCCGATCCATGCGCAACCAAGTTATGTCCACCGGATCCATGCGCTTGCTATGAACCATCTTGCGCGCTTTCGCCTCCACTGTGGATTGACCCGAAAAAACTATCGTGAATTGTTTGCTCGATCGTCGGCCTGCCCTCGGACCCAAAAAGCGGCATTTTGGCTGCCATGCGGCGGCCAGCGTCGCGCCGTCGACAAAGACCAGTGCGTGATTTCACACTAGCTCCATTCACAGCCAAGGACATGGTACCTGCCTGAAACAAATCCGCCGTTGCGCTGGAACAAGGAACGAGACAGGGTTTCGCCGGCGACCCGAAGCTGCATGGCTCATATCCCCAAGCGTGGCCTCATCGCTCCTTGGCCGCCTTTGCCTCGCACGGCCATCACAATGACGGCCCAAAAGCTCGCTACGCCCAAAAATGATCTGATCCGCGGCGCAACCCGCAATTTCCGCAGTTTGCCTTAACTACCCAGTTCCCCGAGCGCGGCAAGCTCCAGAAGCTGTCCTGTGTTCTGAAATAGTGCCCTCCTAAACCGCGGACACCTGGAGTCTCTTTCACAATCGCAGCCCGCAATTTGCAATCATGGCACCTTCGCGGCCGTATACCGATACGGGCAGGTCTCGGCGTCTTCGCCTCTTACTTCTGTCTTCATTTACCAGTGGCCGTCAATGAAATTGCCGGCCCCCATTAAATCATGCCTCATGCCCCTTGCTGCGCCCGTTACCTGTGACACCGCAGCGCCAATGACGGTACAGGTTTGGGTCTGGGACGCAATTCAGAGGTTCGTAGCATCTCTTCTTTGGAATTGAATCGAAAAATTGCGCGCAGTCCTCTCACCGAATACGGATCGCGGTTTTTTTGGGATCGGTCTCGTTGCCCGATAGTGTTGCGGTGTAGATTGGCAGTCGTGCCTAGTAGGGCAGAACGTGCGGCATGTCAGTTGCGTCTGTCAAGAGGGAAAGCGTGCCTGAGGAAACATTTCGGAACGGATCTGCTGAACGGGTCTTGCTAAACGTTGTCGAGCAAACACTGCGAGATCTACGTGGCGATGGGTCAGTCGGATTGCATGTCGCGCTCGATTGTTCACTTGACCGTGACTTGGGGTTCGACAGTTTGGCTCGAGTGGAATTGCTCATGCGACTGGAGCGCGCCTTCGATATCAATTTGCCGGAAGACACTCTCGCACACGCCGAAAGCGTGCACGATTTACTAGACGCGGTTCGAAGGGCAAGTCCCAGCACGATATTCCAAGCGCTTCAAACCGCTGAAGCGGCAAGAGTCGGGGTGGAAGACATTGGTTTGCCCGAGCAGGCCAGCACTTTGCTCGAGGTACTTGACTGGCACGTGGCCATGCATCCCGATAAAGTGCAGATTGTCTACCTAGGCGACGACGGCCAACAGGATATTACGTACAAGGAGCTCGCCTCCGGGGCCGAGGCGATCGCGTCGGGCCTGCAGCGCGCGGGCATGCATCCTGGCCAAAGCGTCGCAATCATGCTGCCGACCTCCCCCGAATATTTCCATACCTATTTTGGCATCTTGCGCGCTGGCGGCATTCCCGTGCCAATTTACCCGCCTGCGCGAGTTTCGCAGCTTCAGGACCATGTGCTGCGCCATACACAAATTTTGGTCAACGCCCAGGCGGCGTTGCTCGTGACAGTTCCAGAAGCTATGGCCGTTGCCCATTTGCTTCAGGTTCGCGTGCCGGGCTTACGCCGCGCAGTAACGCCCAAGCGGCTGGCGGCAGACGATGGCGTTCCAGTCCCGGTTGCTGTTCACGGCGAAGACCTAGCCTTTATTCAGTACACGTCGGGCAGTACCGGAAATCCAAAGGGCGTAGAACTTACTCATGCCAATTTGCTCGCCAATATCCGTGCAATCGTGCAAGCAATTCAAGCGACACCCCGCGACGTTTTCGTGAGTTGGTTGCCGCTATATCACGATATGGGGTTGATTGGCGCCTTTCTCGGCACACTGTACGTCGGCTGCTCGCTAGTCGTGATGTCGCCGCTCGCGTTCCTCGCCAAACCGGAACGATGGCTTTGGGCCATTCACCGCTTTCGCGGCACGCTTTCTGCGGGGCCAAACTTTGCATACGAACTATGTCTTCGACGTATCGACGATGCAGCGCTCGAAGGGCTCGACCTGAGTTGCTGGCGCCTTGCAATGAACGGGGCTGAGGCGGTGAGCGCTAGTACCGTGATGCGCTTTGAGCAGCGCTTCGCGAAGTACGGCTTAAAACCCGACGCAATCGCACCGGTCTACGGTTTAGCCGAAGCGTCCGTCGGATTGCTTTTCCCGCCGCTAGGTCGAGCGCCGCGCGTAGATCGGGTTCAGCGCGAGTCGCTCTTACGTGAAAGTCGTGCAATACCAGCTGCCGATGACGATGCAACCGCAGTGGCGTTCGTCGCTTGCGGCCGACCGCTTGCTGGCCACGCAATTCGAATCGTCGATGCTTCGGGAAACGAAGTGGGCGAACGCATTGAGGGACTATTGGAATTCATCGGGCCGTCCGCCACCAGGGGCTATTTTCGCAATCCGACGGAGACCGCGCGTCTGTTCCACGGCGGATGGCTCGACACCGGAGATCGGGCCTACATGGCAGGTGGTGACGTCTTTCTCACTGGACGCGTAAAGGACATCGTGATTCGCGGAGGCCGCAACCTGTACCCGCAGCAGATTGAAGATGCCGTAGGTGCGGTCAACGGAGTGCGCAAAGGCAACGTAGCAGTTTTTGGCAGCCCGGATCCGCGCACGGGTACCGAGCGGCTTGTTGTGCTTGCCGAAGTACGTAGCAGTAATGCCATCAAGCGGGCCCAGCTGCGCGAAACCGTCTCGCAAGTAATCTTCGACATCATCGGCGAGCCCGCCGATGACATCGTGCTTGCGCCACCGCACACAGTCCTCAAAACTTCGAGCGGGAAGGTGCGCCGGTCCGCCTGCCGCGCACTGTACGAACAAGGCCGAATTGGAGCCGCTGCGCCAACAGCGCGCTGGCAGATGCTTCGCCTTGGATTGGGGGCGATCGGGCCTCGCCTGCGGCACGCCCTGGTCACCAGCGGCTATGCACTTTATGGGTTTTACGCCGCGGCGCTCTTCTTGCTGCTGGCGTCCACCAACTGGGTAGCCGCGCTTCTTGCGACGAGTCCGGCCGCAGCGTGGTCAATTGCTCGAACGGCGGCGCGCGCGTTCCTGCGGTTGGCCGCGATTCCTGTTTCCGTGCGTGGACTCGATAACCTACCGCAAAATCAGGTGTGCATCCTCGTTTGCAACCACGCAAGCTACCTGGACGGTATGTTGCTCGTTTCAGCGCTGCCAAAGCCATATGCTTTCGTGGCCAAGCGCGAGCTCCAAGAGCAGTTTTTCGCTGGCCGCTACCTCACGCGCCTTGGCGTGGAGTACGTCGAGCGCTTCGATGTCAAACGCAGCGCAGAAGACGCAAACAAAATGACGCAGGCGGTGTCGAGCAGACGCTCACTGATTGTATTTCCTGAGGGTACGTTCGTTGCCCGTGCGGGACTGTTGCCGTTTCTTCTCGGAGCGTTTTTGACTGCAGCGCGAGCGCGCGTGCCAATCGTGCCCGTCACCATCCGCGGAAGCCGAAGCGTCTTGCCAGAGGGCACCTGGTGGATGCGACGCGGTGCGATCGAAGTGCTGATCGGTGAACCAATCATGCCGCCAGAAAGCGACGCAGAGGACGTATTTTCGGCCGCGGTAAAGCTACGCACGGCGGCACGGGAACAAATCGCTAGTGAGTTAGCCAAACAGACCGGTCCTCGCCAACAGACCTAATCTGGCAAAACCGCGCAAGGGATCATTGTGCAGATCGTTGGTACGACTAGCGTTCGTCAACGCGCACGGAGCATTTGATAGCCGATGAGACGCACTGGCCAGCGAAGTTCCGCCTCTTGGCAAAAGTAAGAACCAACCGGGATCGTGGCCGCTCGCTGCCGAGCAACTCTCGACTTTGCTTGGGGGCGGTTATAAATGTTGGGACAAAAGCACGCCGCCTGCACAATTGCACGTGCAGTCGCTGGCCACCGTACCTGTGGAGCAAAACCGCAAACTCGCACTCGCGAAGAGATTAGCTTGATCCAAAGAATTTAAAGCCAGTGGGCAAGTACCGCCTTCGAATAGCACGCAGACCAGGTTGCGGCTAGACACGACTCGTAAAGCCGCTGCACCAGCCGCCCTTGGGCACGATTTTGTTAAACAAGTCACACTTGGCCGAGTCGGCCCCGGGGTTTGTAAAGTGCAGGCACTTGCCGCACATCTGCTCGTTCGTATGCCTCGGATACTTGGCCTGGTTGGCCTTGGTCGTATCCAGGCGAAAACCCATGACTTTCGCCATCGGATCAGTTTCGGTAAGCCTTGGCTCATCGGCAAGGGCAATACGGGGAAGGAGTGCGACGGCGCTCGCCATGGGGACAAATTTCAAGACGAATTCGCGGCGGTTCTTCATGGCGAGGTTTCCTTTCTGCCCAGTAATCGGCGCTAAGCGAGAACTATTTAGCCCTCTCGCGCCAGCTGCAATGCAGCATAAAAGGCTTCCGCTAGCGCCCGCGGTGAGATCATTGCAGCCCAGATGCTTTTCACCGCACAGAACATCGTAGGCCGCTGGGTGGTCTGGGTTGCAAGAAAAAGAAACCAATCGGCCAGGGTCTTCTCACCAAAACGCCATGCTTTAACCATAACCTAATCGTGGTTTTCCGACGGAAATTCACGCTTAGGCCGCTTGGTCGTTCGTTTGCCATTTAGTACTCGGCGCTCCATAGTTCGTCCTAGCGAGAAGCAAGCCAACGCAAAATGAAAGCCGTGAACAAACCGAGGCTTCGATCACACCAGGCGAAATGCAATTCATCGAAAGCAGCCGCAGATAATCGCTGCGCCCAGCGTTGCGCCGCTGGGGCTAAGATCGGCTGGGACGAGCGCATCGAACAGAATTTGGAGAGCAGCATATGAGCAACGTCATTCCGGATGTCGCCTTGATAGACAACAGCGACGAGCGCGCACCGCTGGTGCTGGTCTTGGATTGTTCCGGCAGCATGTTGGAAGACAACAAGATTCAATTGCTCAACGAGGGTCTCAAAACCCTCGAAGTGGAGTTGAAAAGCGATCCGATCGCGGCTCGATGTGGCAGGGTCTTGGTTATTTCCTTCGGTGGGGACAACAACGTGGAAATGATGGGGGACTGGACTGACGCGATGGACTTCACACCACCGACTCTGATGGCCGGAGGCATGACACCACTGGGCGCTGCAATGCGGTGCGCATTGGATGAGATCGAATCCCAGAAAACTCAGATGCGCGGCGCCGGCGTGTCCTACAAGCGCCCGATCGTCATGTTGCTGTCAGACGGTGAGCCTACGGACGAATGGCAGCCCGTGGCTGCCGAATGTAAGAATGCCGAGGCCTCACACAAGGTCAATGTCATGCCGATTGGCATTGGAAATCAGGCCAATAAGGAAATTCTCGGATCATTCAGCAACAAGGGGGCGCTGAATTTGAGTGGGCTCAAATTCAAGGAGCTCTTCATTTGGCTCAGCCGCAGTATTCGAGCCGTTTCGCGCGCACCGGCAGGCGGAACAGTGCAGTTAAATCCCGTGGACAGCTGGGCCCAAATTCAAACCTGAGTTCTGGGCCTGAGATGAGATGGAAGGTGTTTTTTGCTTCTGCCGCCGGTAAGTATCACCTAGCTACCAATACCCCATGCCAGGATTCTGGGCATTATGTAGCAATCGACGACTTACTCGTTGCCGCGGTCTGTGACGGGGCTGGTTCCTCCAGCGAAGGACATGTGGGTTCGGATTTTTTCGCAACGAAGGTGACTGAGCTCGTCGCGCAGTCAATTCGATCGGGTCGCTTCGCGAAAGATACGGAATCCGATTACCGAGACGGGCTCTTGGCGGTCATTGAGGATGTCCGCTTACAGATGCGGGAAATCGCGCTTTCTCGCCAGCTCCAGCTGAGGGACTTTGCCTGCACGCTAGTCGGATGCATCATTTCAAAGGGAAAGGGCTGCTTTTTTCATATTGGCGACGGGTTTGCCATTTTCCTGAGGGACACGGGAGAGTCGGTGCTCTCACACCCAGAGAACGGCGAATACGCCGACGAGACCTACTTCGTAACGGACGATGCCTGGAAGGAGCACCTTCGGGTGACATCCATCTGCAATATTAGTCGAGGATGTCTTATCGGTCTGATGAGCGATGGTGCATCCCCATTTGCAATCAACCGACTAAAGACAGGTTTTTATCGACCGTTCATCGATCCGGTCGTCACATTTCTGAGCAAAGCGACCGAGCACAACGGCAACCAGGCGCTAATGAACGTATTAGAAGACGAGAAAACATTAGCAATCACGCCTGACGACAAGGCTCTGCTGCTCGCTTTGGCCAGCTGAAGCTCGTTGGGCGAGTCGCCGCCGTTTTGCCGTGGTCGCTCTCAGACACCCACTCAAGAACACCGTACGGGTCGTATGGCCCGCGGGACACTCCGAGCAGGTCACGCTCATTTCGATCGGCAAGTCCGGCGGCGCAGGGGAAGTCTTCACGATAAAAGATAAGCCCAACTACGTAGCAAAAATTTATCACTCCAGCGTTGCGAAGGTACAGCTTGGGCATTATGCGAAAAAGATCCGCTGGATGATTCAAAACAAACCCGAACTTCCGCAGATTCCGCCCGAGTACCAATGCATCGTTCAATTGGCTTGGCCGGTTGCCTTAGTAATGAAGGACTCGAACTTTGTTGGCTTTGTCATGGAGAAAATCGATTTTGAAAGAACCATGGAGTTGGATTACCTGCTAACCCGGCGCCAAGCTACGGGCGAAGGGTTTGAAGTTGATTTTGGCAAGCTAGTGACGATCTGCTACAACCTTGCATCGCTTATTAATTGCCTACATAGCAAGAAAATTGCGGTGGTGGATTTAAAACCAATCAACTTGAAAGTCTACAAATCAGAACTCTATATCTCCATTCTCGACTGTGACGGCTTTTACATCTACTCGGACAGTTTTGTCTCCGAGGCACCGCAGGTGACACCTGAATATCTTGCACCCGAATTCCAAGCTAAGGCCGTAACCCATCCAGAAGCCCAGGACTGGTTCGCACTCTCGACAATCATCTTCCGGCTGCTCAACTTCGGTATACATCCCTACGCCGGTATCGCCGTGGGTCATTACCCCTATCCAACGGAATTATCCGGACGCATCAAGTTCGGCCTCTATCCTTACGGTAAAACACCCAACAAGAAGGTTCGTGTCGCACCCGGCAGCGTCCATGAGACTTTTCCCGATAGTCTTAGGGAACTTTTTGATCGCTCTTTTGGTTATGGGTCCGGCGGCAGAGCCAACGCCTATGAATGGGTAACACTACTAAGCGTTTACGCAAACAGAAGCACCGGATACATGGCCAATTGCCCAAAAGGACATCTGCAATTCTCCGGTAAACCCTGCCCCACCTGCATGAGAGAGGCCATCATTCAAGGCCATGTGGAGCGCCGAAAAAGATTCCTGACGCGACTTCAGGCATCACCCGCAAAAGCGATTACCTACGTGAAAAAGACGATCAGGGGCACACAAACGTCGCCTTTTCAGGCAGCGCTGGCACAGGGGCAGCTCAATGTAGTCTCAATGGCACCAGTTACCCATTCGGTTCGCAACGCAATTTCCATCGAAATACTTTGGACCCTCGGTCTGATCATCACTTACTGGTGGCTCAAATGACTCTGGCCTTGGTGCTAACCATTTTGTTGTGCGCCGCCTTCTTCGTTTCGTGGCGTTGGCGGCCGCGGCAGAAGGTCGACCCGGCGGTTTGGATGCTGTTGATCTCGTACGCCTTCCTTGGAGCGTGGGCACTTTGGTTTGGGCTGTACTCAGGGACGAGTCAAGAGCCAGCCGGGTTCATGTTTTGGAAGCCGTCGATCGTTTACTGGATCCTAACCATTATTATGTTGTTAGCACCGTCGCTCGGTTTTGGTTATCCGATCCGCTACATTCTGGGCGCGTATTTCGCCTTCTCCAACAGGGAGTGGTGCTGGCTAAATCGTGGTTTCGCCGCGCTTTTTGGTCTGCTTGGTGCTGCGAATCTGTTTGTTGCGTATCACAGCTCTGAGTCGGACTGGGTGGGGTTCA
>CAZSOI010000334.1:0-4037 GCA_964608115.1 uncultured Burkholderiaceae bacterium
CCCACGTTTGAAGCCTTCGATCCGGTGCGGGGAATCACCAACCGATCTTCGGGCAAGATGGGCTACGCCCTGGCGCGCGCAGCCCGGGAGGCCGGCGCCCAAGTCACACTCGTCAGTGGTCCCACTGCGCTAGCCGCGCCGCGAGGCGTACAGCGCATCGAAGTTGAAAGCGCAATGCAAATGCTCGACCAGGTGATGGCACTGGTCGAGGCCAGCGACGTGTTCATCGGCGTTGCCGCAGTGGCCGATTGGCGCCCAGCGGCACCAAGCGCTGTGAAGCTCAAAAAGCGCGTCTCCGCGGCTCCGCCTACGCTGCAGCTGGCCAACAATCCGGACATCTTGGCAAGCGTCGCGGCCTTGCCTTCACCGCCACTATGCGTGGGATTTGCTGCTGAAAGCGAGGGGCTGATCGAACACGCACGCGCCAAGCTAAAAGCCAAGGGGGTAGCGATGATTGTCGCCAATTTGGTCACGCAGGCTGTCGGCGCCGATGCCGTCGAGTTGGCGCTCGTCGATGCCACCGCGACACGCAACCTGCCTCGCGCCAGCAAGCTCGAACAGGCGCGACGCATTGTGGCAGTGATCGCCGAGAGGCTCGCTACGCGAGTGGCGCGATGAACGGCGCCAGCGAGCTGCAGATCCGCATTCTCGATGAACGGCTCAACACGATGCCACCGGCCTACGCCACGGCCGGCTCGGCGGGAATCGATCTGCGGGCTTGCATACCGGCACCGCTGGATCTTGCGCCCGGGGCGAGCGTTCTGGTTCCGGCCGGGATTGCCATTCACCTGGATGATCAGGGTCTTGCGGCGCTGATCTTGCCCCGCTCCGGGCTCGGTCATCGCAATGGCATCGTCCTGGGAAATCTCGTCGGCCTCATTGATTCCGATTATCAGGGCCAGATCATGGTCTCCCTGTGGAACCGCAGCAACGAACCGTATTGCATCGAACCGCTAGAGCGCATCGCGCAGCTGGTCGTCATCGCCGTGCGCCAGGTTCAACTGCGCCAAGTGACGACCTTTGTGGAAAGCCTGCGTGGCGCTGGCGGCTTTGGCAGTACGGGTTCGAGCTAGGGCGCGAGCTTCTTACTCTTGACGCAGCCAGGTCTGCGTACGGCCAAAAAGAGAAAAACCCAAAAAGCCGCGCACCTGCATGCGCTTGCCGCCATCGATCAGGGTGAGGATGCACGAATACAGCTTGCCGCTGTCCGGATCCAGAATTTTGCCACCCGCGAAATGATCGCCGTCGCGATGCATGCCGGTGAGGATGGTCAAGCCGACGAGGGGCTGATTGTGCCGCTCGCCAGGACACTCTTCGCAGCGGGCATCGCGCTTTTCGGGGTTGAGCACCTGCTCGATCACCCCGATGAATTCGCCTTGGGTTTCCCGGATCCGGATGTAGGCCTTGGGTTTGCCGTCGACATCGCTTACGCTTTCCCACAAACCATCGGGCGTGAGCTGTTGCGCGGCCACCGGTAGCCAGTACAGCAACGTCACGATCAGCGCAGCCGCGAGCGCGGCCGCACCGCGGCGCCCTCGCCTGCGCTCGAACGTTACGATCAACGGGTGTGCGCCGGGGTTACTCGGAGAGCACCGGCTCGCCACGCTCTGTCTGGGGCGCATCGCCGTTATCGGCCGGCGGAAAGTCGAGCTTGACCTTTTCTTCCTCGTCGATATCGACTTCGACCTTGCCGCCATTGACAAGGCGACCAAAGAGCAGCTCGTCGGCTAGCGCCTTTCGCACCGTGTCCTGGATCAGGCGCGCCATCGGCCGCGCGCCCATCACCGGATCAAAGCCCTTGCGGGCCAGGAACGTGCGCAGCGCGTCGCTAAATATGATGTCGACCTTCTTCTCGTGCAGCTGCTCTTCGAGCTGCATGAGGAACTTGTCGACGACGCGCAGGATGATGTCCCGATCCAACGCGGCGAAGCTGATCGTGGCATCGAGCCGGTTGCGAAATTCGGGCGAGAACATGCGTCGGATCTCTGCCATCTCATCACCGGGCTCTCGGTTGCTGCCAAACCCGATAGCGCGCTTTTGCAGCGTCTCGGCTCCCGCGTTGGTCGTCATGATCAAAATCACGTTGCGAAAATCGGCCTTGCGTCCGTTGTTGTCGGTTAGCGTGCCGTGATCCATCACCTGCAACAGGATGTTAAAGATGTCCGGATGGGCTTTCTCGATCTCATCGAGCAACAAGACCGCATGGGGTTTTTTGGCGATCGCTTCCGTGAGCAACCCGCCCTGGTCAAACCCGACGTAGCCCGGCGGCGCGCCGATGAGCCGGCTGACCGCATGCCGCTCCATGTACTCGGACATGTCAAAGCGTATGAGTTCGATGCCCAATGTGAAAGCGAGCTGCTTGGCAACCTCGGTCTTGCCCACACCGGTGGGGCCGGAGAACAAGAATGCGCCGATTGGTTTTTCGGGTTTGCCCAGACCCGAGCGCGCCATCTTGATCGCCGCCGCAAGCGCTTCGATTGCCGGATCCTGGCCGAAGACCACATTTTTCAGATTGCGCTCAAGGTTCCTGAGTTGCGCGCGATCGTCGCTCGATACCGTCTGCGGCGGAATCCGAGCGATCTTTGCAATGATGTCCTCGACTTCGTTTTTGCCGATCGTCTTCTTGCGCTTGGATACTGGCAAGATGCGCTGCGCGGCGCCGGCCTCATCGATCACATCGATCGCTTTGTCCGGTAGGTGCCGATCGTTAATGAACTTCGCCGAAAGCTCCGCAGCCGCGGTAATCGCGCCCGAGGAATATTTCACGCCATGATGCTCCTCAAAGCGCGACTTCAGCCCCTTGAGGATCTCAATCGTTTGCTGCACGGTCGGCTCGATAACGTCGATCTTCTGGAACCGCCGCGAAAGGGCATGGTCCTTTTCGAAGATCCCGCGGTATTCGTTGTAGGTGGTCGCACCGATGCATTTGAGTTGACCAGTGGACAGCGCGGGCTTGAGCAAGTTCGAAGCATCCAAGGTGCCGCCTGACGCAGACCCGGCCCCGATCAGCGTGTGAATCTCGTCGATAAACAAAACGGCCTGCTGGTTGGACTTGAGCTGCTTGAGCACCGCCTTGAGCCGCTGCTCGAAGTCACCACGATATTTAGTGCCAGCCAAAAGCGCACCCATGTCGAGCGAATACACATTGGCCTTTTCGAGGATTTCGGGAACCTCGTTTTTGACGATACGCCACGCCAGGCCCTCGGCAATTGCCGTCTTGCCCACTCCGGCTTCACCGACCAGCAAGGGATTGTTCTTGCGCCGGCGGCACAGAACCTGGATCACCCGCTCGACCTCGAGCTCGCGGCCAATCAGAGGATCGATCTTGCCATCGCGCGCCAAGGCATTGAGATTTTGCGTGTACTGCTCAAGCGGCGAGACTTGCTCGCGCGTCTCTCCCGCCTCTTGTTCCGGTTCACCCTGGGGTTTGGCTTTTTCGTCGGCCGCAGGCGCCTTGGTGATCCCATGGGATATGTAGTTGACCACGTCAAGGCGCGTTGCGCCTTGCTGATGCAGGTAGTACACCGCGTGGGAGTCTTTCTCACCAAAGATCGCGACCAGAACGTTGGCGCCGGTGACCTCCTTTTTTCCGTTGGAGGTGGACTGCACGTGCATGATCGCGCGCTGGATCACGCGTTGGAAACCCAAGGTCGGTTGCGTATCGGCCTCAGAGTTTTGCGGTAACACCGGAGTGTTGTCCGCGATGAAGTTTTGCAAGCTCTTGCGCAGATCTTCGATATTGCACGCGCAGGCGCGCAACACTTCCGTGGCCGACGGATTGTCGAGCAATGCCAGCAATAGGTGTTCTACGGTTATGAACTCGTGTCGCGCCTGCCGGGCCTCGACAAAGGCCATGTGCAAACTAACTTCTAATTCCTGCGCGATCATGCTTCCTCCATCACGCATTGCAACGGGTGCTGGTGTTCGCGCGAAAAACTGCACACCTGCTCGACCTTGCTCGCAGCCACATCGCGCGGGTACACGCCGCAAATCCCACGCCCCTCATGATGCACCTTTAGCATAATCTGCGTAGCCTG
>CAZSOI010000335.1:0-13594 GCA_964608115.1 uncultured Burkholderiaceae bacterium
GTATCGCGACCCCTTCTTTTGCCTCGACCGCCTGGTGCAAACCTTCGGACCAACGCCGCCCGGGCATCAGTCGACCGGTGAATTCATCGACGATCACAACCTGCCCGTTTTGCACGACATACTGCTGGTCGCGATGAAACAAGTGATGCGCGCGCAGTGCGGCGTTGAGGTGGTGCATGAGTACGATGTTGTGCGGCGCGTACAAGCTCTCGCCCTCGGCTAGCAACCCGCGCCGGACGAGGATCTCCTCGATTCTTTCGTGCCCTGCTTCGGAGACGTGGATCTGATGCTGTTTTTCGTCCACCCAGAAATCGCCCGGAGCCTGTTCGTCGGCCTGCCGCGTTAGCAGCGGTGGGATTTCATTTACGCGCCGGTACATCGGCGTGTTGTCTTCGGCCGGCCCCGAAATGATCAGGGGCGTGCGCGCTTCATCGATCAGGATCGAGTCGACTTCATCGACAATGGCGTAATTTAACCCGCGCTGGCGCCGGTCCTCCAACCGGTATTCCATGTTGTCGCGCAAGTAATCAAAGCCAAACTCGTTGTTCGTGCCGTAGGTGATATCGGCAGCGTAGGCGCTGTGTTTGTCGACGCTAGATTGCTGCGTCAGGATCACGCCCACGTTTAAGCCCAAAAAACGATATACGCGCCCCATCCACTCGGCGTCGCGGCTTGCCAGGTAATCATTGACGGTGACCAGATGCACGCCTTTGCCGGGCAGGGCGTTGAGATAAATCGAAAGGGTGGCAGTCAGCGTCTTGCCCTCCCCAGTGCGCATCTCGGCGATCTTGCCATCATGCAAAACCATGCCGCCAACGAGCTGCACGTCGAAATGACGCATCCCCAAGGCGCGCCGTGCCGCCTCGCGCACCACCGCGAAGGCTTCCGGCAGCAATTGATCAAGCGTCTCGCCTTGCGCGTGACGGGCTCGGAACTCGGTCGTCTTGGCCGCAAGTTGCGCGTCGGATAGCGACGAGACCGATGATTCCAGGGAATTGATGCGTACAACGACATGCTCATATTGTTTGAGCAGCCGCTGGTTGCGACTTCCAAATATTTTGGTAAGCAGAGCCGGAAACATCAGCGCAGGCAGCCTCGTGGCCAGGGCGGTCCGGAGGCGCGTCAGGTCGCGCATGCCTGCGGATGCCGGCACCAGCGCGCAATCCTGCGAGCCGCCAGGGCGGCAAATTAGCAATTATAAATGAGATGCGCCGGACGCCCTGGCTTGAGCGCGGCGCGCGAGCTACTCGGCGCCGCCAGCAGGCAGCGTGGCGGCCGTTAGCACGGGCGTAGGATTTGCGGTCGCAGGCGATGTCGAAGCAGCCACCGGCGCCGCACTTGCGGGCCGCGGCGCAGCCGCAGTTGCGGCCCCGTTTGCGGGTTTAAGCGAAGCGAGATAGCGCGACGGGTTTTGCGGCACACCCTTGACGTGGACCTCAAAGTGCAGGTGTGGTCCTGTCGATCGTCCTGTTGTTCCGACTTCGGCGATTTTTTCACCCTTGCGCACGAAATCGCCGTTTTTCACGAGTATGCGGCTCGCGTGTGCATAAACCGTGGACAGGCCCTTGCCGTGGTCGATTTCAACCATGTTACCGAAGGCTGGATGCTGTTCGGCGCTCGCCACGACGCCGCCGGCTGCAGCGAAAATTGGTGTACCCACGGGCGCCGCAAAATCAACACCCGTGTGCATCGTCCACTCGCCGGTAAACGGATCATTGCGCATGCCGTAACCGGAACCCACGAAACCTTCGATCAAGGGCGTGCCCTTGGGCAGCAACGCATCGCGCGCCTGATTGGCTACCAGTTCGGACTCGACCACGTCCATGAAATCCGAACGCTGTTCCAGGCCCTGGCCTACGCGGCTGACCTGCTCCTGCAACTCGTGCAACGAAAGCGGCCGCGCGTCGGCCGCAAGAGGTCCGCCACGCCCGGGCAGCTCATGAAAATTAAATTCCTCGGGTCGAATGCCAGCGAGCTTGGAGACCCGCTCACCCAGGGCATCGAGTCGCAGAAGACGCGCTTGCACATCGCCGAGCATTTTTGCCATGGCCGCAACGTTGTTTTGAACGTATTGTTCATTGCGCTCGGCCTGGTCGTGCATCACCAGGGACACCAGGTTTTGCACTGCTGGTACATCGGCGCCCGCAGCCAAGCGAAACGCCAGCGCGAATAAACCGGCAACGGCTGCGATAATAACCAGGCTGAAGGCAACGGCCAGCGCTGCCATCCGCATGCGCGTCAGGCTTAAAGTGCGTGCTCTGCAAAGCCGTCGGTCTACGAAAATGATCTGCAAAACCACCTCCAACCAACTTGCGCTACCCAGACTCCGGCTACTCTTTATCGACACCGGAGCCCGGGCGCCTAATACCCCTTGCCTTCATCCGTTCGGATGAATCATCCTGCCCGACGCATCGATCAGATCCTGACCGATTCCGCAATTGCAGCGGCACTGCTCGGCCGCATTGCGGCAGGCCGCAATGCGGCGCGAATCATCGCACCCATCTGTGCCGAGATCGCACCGGATTTCGATCCATTTCGGCCGGGCAGTTGCGATCTGCGCGAGCGCGAGTTGCGAATCTGGCTACGGTCCAGCGCCCAGTCGACCAAGCTGCGCCAGGCGACGCCGCGGCTGTTGGCAGCCCTACAGCGTCAGGGGCTCGAAGTTAACGAAATCAAGGTCGGTGTTCAACCTAGGACGGTACGCGAAAGCAACTTCGCCAAACGCTCAAATAGCGCGCCAATACCCCGTGAGGTTGGGCAAGGGGAGGAAAAAGCACAAGCAAGATACAATGCCCCACTTGAATTCTCACGACAGTTAGCGCTCACACTTCCAGATTCGCCATTGCGCCGCGCGGTCGCCGACCTAGGCAAAGCAGTGGCTGCACGCCTCGCTCGAATGCGCGAGTCAGATCAGCCGTTTGACGAAGAGAATGCAAAAGAAGGCAAGGCCAGTGCCCAAGCCAAGCAGGAAGATTCGGCCGGCCCATTTCAGGTAGCGCGTTTGCCCGCTGACAAAATAGGCCAAAACGAAGGCCACAACTGCGGCACCGAAGGCAAGCAGTAGGCCGCGAAACATTGCCCGCTGAACTTAGGCAAACGCTAGGCGTTGGAACGCCGGTGGAACGGACTGCTCCTGTTCAAAGCGAACAATGTCATAGGCTGAGGCATCGGCCAAAAGCGCCCGCAACAGGCGATTGTTCAAGCCGTGGCCCGAGCGATGGGCGCGATAGGCCGCGATCAGTGGCCGCCCAAGCAAGTACAAGTCACCCATCGCGTCAAGAATCTTGTGCTTGGCAAATTCATCACCGCTACGCAGGCCATCGGTATTGAGCACGCGGTACTCGTCCATCACGATGGCGTTCTCAAAGCTGCCGCCCAAGGCAAGCCCCGCCGCCCGCAACGCCTCGACCTCGTTGACGAATCCGAACGTGCGTGCCCGCGCAACGGTCGTAACATAATTGTCGCGCGCAAAGTCCACCTCCACGTCCTGTGTCGTCGAGTCGATCGCGGGATGATTAAAATCAATCGAAAAGCGCAACTTAAAGCCAAAGTGCGGCTCAAGCCGAGCCCACTTGGCCATATTGCCTTCACCTTCCCGGACCTCAACGGATTTGAGTACGCGCACAAAGCGTCGCGCAGCCGCCTGCTCGACGATGCCGACCGAGCGAATCAAAAACACAAAGCTCGCGGCACTGCCATCCATGATCGGAATTTCCGGCGCATCGACATCGACGTAACAGTTATCCACGCCCAGGCCCGCCAGCGCGGACATGAGGTGCTCCACGGTGGCGATCTTCACACCGTCGCGCTCCAGCGTCGAAGCCATGCGCGTGTCGCCGACCGCCTCGGCCGAGGCGGCAATTTCGACAACCGGCTCAAGGTCTGTGCGCCGAAACACGATTCCCGTGTCAATTGGCGCAGGACGCAAGCGCAGGTCCACGCGCGTTCCACTATGCAGGCCAATGCCTACCGTGCGCGCGATGGACTTTAGAGTATGTTGTGCGATCATGTGTTTTGAGTTGCTGTCGCGGCGTTAATCAACAGCGGCAAAGCCTTGCGCTAACCAGCATGGCGCATTTTATCTTCGCCAGCGACCCGAAACGCCAGTCAAACGGTCGAAATAGCCCGAACAATCGTTTCCATCTGCAACCGTAGGGTCCTCGGCCAATGGCAAAATGTCACATCGCGGTTCGCTTTGCGGCCGCACCCTTGCGCCGACCAATATGTACGCACCACCATCGCCAAGCGATCTTCTACGCCGCCTCGCCACGCTGCCCACCGTACTTTGGGGCGCGTTCGTAACGTGCGGGCTTGCCGCCTCGCTATTAGTGCCGGGCAGCGCTCATGCCGATCCTTTATCGCTTACGACCACCGCGCGGCTGCTGGCTGGAGTCGACCCGGGCAAGGATGATCCGGCCGTTGTTCAGATCACGGCCAGCGAGGCCTGGCAGCAACACCGCAAGGCCGCTCGCGCGGGCGCTCGTCAATTAAAAGCGCGCCTGGACCACATCAACCAATGGCAGGCACGCTATCTGCCGGCAAGTACCCGTGGCGGCAGCTTGCTTTACCCTTTTAGTGGCCCGGATTTCATTAACGCGTACGCACTGTTTCCGGACGTGGACACCTATGTTTTCTTTAGCCTTGAGCCGCCAGGAGAGGTCCCGCAGCTCGATCAGATGCAGCCCCAGCAGCTGGCCGCCTTGTTTGGCGATCTGCGTGCCGCACTAAACGACTTGGTGGCACTGAATTTCTTCATCACCCCGAACATGAAGGAGAATCTGCAGACCGAGGCGCTGCAGGGAACTGTGCCGGTGCTGCTGGCAATGATGGGATTGCTCGATTTGCACGTTGACTCGGTCGAGCACATGGAACCGTGGCCCGACCGAATACCGTCCTCGGCAACAAATGCAAGCAAGGTCTCGAGCGCGCACCCAGAAGTGTTGGAGCAGGGCGTGCGTATCACTTTTACAAATCCACGTACGTCGCGCCAGCAAGTCCTGCTGTACCTATCGCTTGACGTCAGCGACCGTGAGCTGCGCTACTACCCGCAGTTCTTGCCTTGGTTGCGCACGTTCTCACATCCTTCGGTGCTGCTGAAGTCGGCCTCATATCTGCTGCATGGCGATCACTTCCGTAAGCTGCGCAAGCAGATCCTAGAGGATGCCAGCGTTATCGTGCAGGACGACACCGGTATTCCTTACAAGACGGTCAAAGACTCCGGTTTCGAGATCTCGCTTTTTGGCCAATACGAACGACCCGTGAAACTCTTCGAGGGGCGCTTCCAAAGCGACCTGGAAGAAGCCTACGAAAAGGCGGGCAACACCGAACCGGTGCCATTTCCCTTTGGCTACAACTGGCGCAAGGAGGGCAAATCGGGTTTGCTGCTGGCGCAGCGCGCAAGCGCAAGCCAGTAAGTGCCCGCGCGATCGAGCCGGCATGGACGCAACCATGGACCCGTTTGGCCGCAGGAAACTTCTGGCGGCACTTAGCTTGTGCGCAGGCGCCGGCGTAGGCGCACGCCTTGCGGCCGCTGCGGCAACGCTCGAGCGCCCCTCCTCGATCGATGCCACGGACCTTTCCGAGACTTCAGCTCAAATTGCAAAACGTCAGCTCGCAACCAGCGACGGTGTTCGGCTAAACCTTCTGGAGTGCCTGCCATCGACGCCCACCAAAGCCGGGGCGCTGCCCGATCCAACCATTGTGCTGCTGCCGGGCTGGTGTATGCCGGCGAGTATCTGGAGCGCACAGCTCATCGGGCTGGGTGAACGCTGGCGCACGTTAGCGCTCGACCCCCGCGGTCAGGGAGACTCGGAGATTCCCCCGCACGGCTATACCGCGGATCGACGCGCGGACGATTTGCATGACGTATTGGCGGAACGAGAACGCGTGGTCCTTGTCGCGTGGTCGCTGGGCGTTCTTGAAGCCTTGCACTACGTGCGCCGCTACGGCAGTAAACGTCTGCTCGCCTTGGTTCTCGTGGACAATTCCATTGGCGAACCGCCGGCACCCAAACCGAGCGATTTCATTGAACAATTACGCCGCGCTCGCTCCCCCACGGTGGAGCGTTTTGTTCGCTCGATGTTTGCACACCCGCTTCCCGAGCCGCAGGTCACCCATTTGCGAGAGTGCGCGCTGCGCATGCCCTTGGAGAGCAGCATTGCGCTGCTCTCCTATCCGATGCCTCGCGAATATTGGCGCGCCGTGGTGCACGCCTTTGATCGGCCGCTTGCTTATGTCATAACGCCGCGCTACCGCGAACAATCCCAACATCTATTGCAGGCGCGCCCCGCCAGCCGGGTCGAAATCTTCGAGCAGGCCGGTCACGCTTTGTTCGTCGACGAAGCGCCGCGCTTTAATCGCTATCTCACCGCTTGGATCGACTCCCTGTCGGTGTGGTCATCGTCCTAGTCGGCTTGCTTGCGCAAGAACGCCGGTATTTCGAGCCGGTGCTCGATGCTCTCATCCATACTCGCGGCGCGCAGCAAAGAGCTTTCGCGCGAACGCCACACCGCGGGCGTATCAAGGTGGCTGTAGTCGCCGCTCGTAGCGGCCGCACTTGAGACGCCGCCGCTCGCCGGAGCGTTGTCGGTTCCATTGCGCAGTACGGTCAGCGGCGGTTTTTTGGCAACCGCCGCCCGACCCAGTCCCGTGGCAACGACGGTGACACGCAGGCTGTCGGCCATCGTATCGTCGCTGACGGTGCCAAAGATTACGGTTGCATCCTCGGCGGCAAATTCGCGGATCGTGTTCATCACTTCACGAATCTCTTTCATCTTAAGTGAGCTGCTGGCCGTGATGTTCACCAGGACGCCGCGGGCACCCGACAAGTCGACTCCTTCAAGCAAGGGACTGGCGACGGCCTGCTCCGCCGCTACGCGCGCCCGATCGGTACCCGACGCAGTTGCCGTCCCCATCATCGCCTTGCCGTGTTCGCTCATGACGGTTTTGACATCCTCGAAGTCCACATTCACCAGCCCGGGTGTATTGATGATTTCGGCGATCCCGGCGCAGGCGTTGTGCAGCACGTCGTCGGCGGCATGAAAGCACTCGGCCATTTCGGCCTCCTCGCCCAGAACCTCCTCGAGCTTGCCGTTGAGGATAACGATTAGCGAGTGCACTTTGTCGTGCAGATCCGTGAGCCCTGCCTCAGCGAACTTCATTCGCTTGGGTCCCTCGAATTCAAACGGTTTTGAAACGACCGCCACCGTGAGGATCCCCATCTCTTTGGCGATTTCGGCCACCACTGGTGCCGCACCCGTTCCGGTGCCGCCGCCCATGCCCGCGGTAATAAATACCATGTGCGCCCCGCGCAGGGCATCGACGATGCGATCGCGTGCCTCCTCGGCCGCTTGACGCCCGACCTCGGGCCGACTGCCGGCTCCCAGGCCGCTTTTGCCCAGCTGAATCACATTGCGCACACGCGAGCGCGACAGCGCTTGCCGGTCGGTGTTGGCGCAAATGAACTCAACGCCTTGCACGCCGCGGCGGATCATGTGATCCACGGCGTTGCCGCCAGCACCTCCGACGCCGATCACCTTGATTACGGTTCCGAGCGTCTCGGTCTCCAGAATCTCAAATGCCATGTTGCTCTCCTGTTTCCAATTTCCCCTGCCACACAACCGCAACGCGCAATGTCAAACACGGCGGCATCCTTCGAAGCGCCTGCCAACCGGCGCCGCGTCGGTCCCTACGCCATCGCACTTGACGTTCTGCGCTGCCCCAAAAGCTAAAAATTGCCAACGATCCACTCCTTCATGCGCCGCACGGCGCCTTTGAGCGAGCCACTTTGTTCGACCAGGCGACGGCCGCGCTGTCGTTGCGCATAGGCTTCAACGAGCAACCCCATCACCGTGGCATAGCGAGGACTGCGAACGACGTCGGATAGCGCACCGGAATATGTGGGTATGCCCGTGCGCGCGGGACGCAAGAAAACATCCTCGGCAAGTTCCGCGATTCCCGGTAGAAGCGACGTACCTCCCGTCAACACGATTCCGCTTGCTAGCCGATCCTCAAAACCCGATTCTCGGATGACCTGTTGCGCCAAAGTGAAAAGTTCCTCGACTCGCGGCTCGATCACCGCCGCGAGCGCCTGACGCGAGAGCAGGCGCGAAGGACGGTCACCAATACCGGCAATCTCCATCCGATCGTTAGGATCGGCGAGCACCTCTTTGGCCATGCCATGCGTCAACTTGATTTCCTCGGCGTCGGGAATCGGCGTGCGCAGCGCCATGGCGATATCGTTGGTGATCTGGTCACCCGCGATCGGTATGACCGCGGTATGGCGAATGGCGCCTCCGGTAAAGACGGTGATGTCGCTCGTTCCTGCGCCGATATCAATCAGTGCGACACCGAGTTCGCGCTCATCGGGCGTCAGAACCGATAAGGCGGAAGCAAGAGGCTGCAAAATGATGTCCTGGACCTCCAAACCGCAGCGGCGCACGCACTTGACCACGTTCTGGGCGGCGCTCACCGCACCGGTGACGATGTGCACCCGCACTTCCAGGCGCACCCCGCTCATTCCAATGGGCTCGCGGATGTCCTCTTGCCCGTCGACCATGAATTCCTGGGTCAAGACATGAAGAACTTGCTGATCGTTGGGAATGTGAACGGCCCGCGCAGTTTCGATCACGCGGTCCACGTCGGTCGACGCCACTTCACGGTCCTTGATGGCCACCATGCCGCTCGAGTTGATGCCTCGGATGTGGCTGCCGGCAATACCGTTGTACGCCTCGGTGATCCGGCACGCCGCAATCAACTCGGCCTCCTCCAGTGCCGCGCGAATGGAGCGCACCGTCGCCTCGATGTTGACCACCACCCCCTTGCGCAGACCTTCCGAACGTGATTGGCCCAGGCCGATCACCTGAAACCCCGCCTCGGGCAGGATCTCGGCGACGGCCGCGACGACCTTAGAGGTCCCGATGTCCAGCCCGACAATCAAATCCTTCGTCTCGTTCCTCATGGTCTTGTCACTGCAAAGCCATTGTCGTAACGGGCGTCTACGTGAAGCGGCGCGTTGCCAAGCTGTGCGAGCACCGTTGGGTAGTTCGCCACGATCGACACCAAACGCCGCTGAACGCTGCCCGGCGGATCGTCTCGGCCTAGCTCGAGCGTTTGCCCGGCGGCGGTTCGCACCGACCAGGACGCACGCTCCGAAACCGCGATTGCGACGACGCTTGTCGAAATTGTGTGCAGGGCCGCGGAAAAAGCGCGCAAGCGTTCGGTGGCCTCGGCGGCAAAGCGAGCCGGTCCCGAGAATTCCACTCGCGCCGCGTCAAGCTCGGCTTCCGCCGGATTGGCGTCAAATAACAGACCCGCGTCGGACAGGACGCGGCCGTCGCTCCAAGTTCCTATTGCGCGACGCTCAACCAAAGTGACCACCAACCGATCGGGCCAAACGCGGCGCACGCCGGCCGATGCGACCCAGGGAATGGTCTCAAAAGCCGCGCGCGAATCGGCAAGACGCATCGTGAAGAAGTTTCCGGCCAGCCGACCAGCAATGGCGCCGCGTATCGCGGCGCGGCTGACATGACGCAAGTCGCCCGCGATCTGGATGTGATGAAAATCAAAACGCGGACGCTGTGCCACCCAGAGGAACGCCGCCGCAAGACCAAGCGCGAGCGCCGCACCCAAGAACGCGCGGGTGAGCCAGCGCATCAGTGCGATCGAGCTCATTGGCCAATCTCCAATCGCGCCTGCTCAAGGATATGCAGCACGAGTTGCGAAAAACTCATGCCGGCGGCGCGCGCGGCCATGGGAACGAGCGAATGGTCAGTCATGCCCGGTGCGGTATTTAGCTCCAGCAAGTACGGACGCTCCACAGCGCCTTCGTTGCGCAACATCACGTCAATGCGCCCCCACCCGCGCGCGCCGATCGCCCGGTAAGCACGCAGACACAGGCGAGCGATTTCATCGGCCAGCTTTGCGTCCAACGGCGCGGGGCACACGTATTCGGTGGCATCGCTGAAGTACTTGTTGTGATAGTCGTAATTGGCCTGCGGCGCGCGAATTTCCACCAGCGGCAGCGCACGCAAATTTGCACCTTCCCCAAGAAGCGCGCAGGTCAACTCGCGTCCGACAATCCGCTCCTCGATCAGAACCCGCGAATCGAATTTCAGGGCCTCGGCGAATGCTGTGTCCAGCGCCGCCCGGTCGGCGCCCGTGAGCTTCGTGACGCCAAATGTCGAGCCCTCGCTCACCGGTTTGACGACCAGTTCGCTGCCCAGGCGCTCCAAATCCCGTGGCGGCGCCTCGCCCCGGCGAAAACTCGCCCAGGCCGGGGTGGGCAAACCAATTGACTCCCAAATCTTCTTGGTCGTCACCTTGTCCATCGCAATTGCCGAGGCCTGCACGCCGCTGCCGGTGTAGGGGATGCGCAGCATTTCCAGAACCCCCTGGATCGCACCGTCCTCACCGTAGCGCCCGTGCAGGACCAGAAAGACGCGATCAAAGCCGGCGCTTTCAAGTTGCGCAATGGAACGGGTGGCCGGATCAAAGCCGGCGGCATCAACTCCGCACTGCAGTAAGGCCCGCAAGACAGCACCACCCGAGAGCAAAGAGATATCGCGCTCGCTGGAGCGGCCGCCGTACAGAACTCCTACCCGACCAAAGCGTTCGGGCGAAGTCGTCGCGACATCGGAGGGCTGCGAGCTCGTCGTTTCGCTCATTGCGCCGCCAGTTTCTGCGCCACGGCTCCGATGGAACCCGCGCCCATTGTTATGACGACATCGCCAGGTCGTGCCGCATCGAGAATTGCCTGCGGCAACGCTTCAATGTCCTCGACGAAGATCGGTTCGATCCGGTTCGTAAGACGTAGTGCCCTGGCCAGACTTCTGCCATCAGCGGCCACGATCGCCGCCTCCCCCGCGGGATACACCTCCGTGAGTAAGAGCGCGTCGGCCTTGGACAAGACCGCAACAAAATCCTCGAAACAATCGCGCGTGCGCGTATAGCGATGTGGCTGGAATGCCAAAACGATGCGCCGGCCCGGGAAGGCGCCGCGCGCGGCCGCCAGCGTTGCAGCCATCTCCACCGGGTGATGTCCATAGTCATCGATCAGCGTAAAAGTTCCCTTGGCAAGCGAGACTTCGCCCATATTGGCGAAGCGTCGTCCGACGCCCTTAAAACCGGCCAGCGCCTCGAGCACGGCCGAGTCGGGAAGCCCGAGCTCTTGGGCCACACAAATGCCCGCCAGCGCGTTGCGCACGTTATGTTCACCGGGCAGGTTCAAACGCACCGCCAAGGGAGCGCCGTCCTCGCGCTCGACCGTAAAGCGCATACCGGTTCCATCGGCCTGCACCGCCGCGGCACGCACCTGGGCGTCGGCGGCAAAACCGTATGCCAGCACCGGCTTGGACAAAAGCGGCAAGATTTCGCGCACTCGCTGGTCGTCGATGCATAACACTGCCCGACCATAAAAGGGCAAGCGCGCGATAAATTCCACAAACGCCTGGCGCAGGCGCGCCATGTCGTGCCCGTAGGTCTCCATGTGGTCGTTATCGATGTTGGTTACGACCGCAATCACCGGCGAAAGGTGAAGGAAACTCGCATCGGACTCGTCGGCTTCGACAACGATGTACTCGCCGCTGCCTAGCCTGGCGTTAACTCCAGCGGAGTTCAGGCGCCCGCCGATGACGAAGGTCGGATCCAAACCGCCGCAGGCCAGGATGCTCGCAACGAGGCTCGTCGTCGTTGTCTTGCCATGCGTACCGGCAATTGCAATACCCTGCTTTAGGCGCATCAATTCGGCCAGCATCTCGGCGCGCGGCACAACGGGTATGCGCCGCACACGGGCGGCGATCAACTCAGCATTGTCAGCGCGTATCGCCGACGAAATGACCAGGGCATCGGCGCCTGCGATATGTTCGGCCGCATGTCCCTGGTACACCTTAGCGCCAAGTCCCTGGAGGCGCTGGGTAGCGGCACCGGAACCGATATCGGAGCCGCTGACTTTGTAACCAAGGTTCAGCAGCACCTCGGCGATGCCACTCATGCCCGAGCCTCCGATGCCAACGAAGTGAATATGTCGAATCGCGTGCTTCATCATCGGCGACTCATGCGGCTTGGGCACTGGGTTGAGCCAGCGCCTCGATTTCGTGCACCACCCTGGCAGTCGCATCGGGACGTCCGAGGGCGCGAGCGCTTCTTGCCATTTGGAGAAGCTGCTCTCGCGAGGATTCGCATAACAACTGCGCAAGGCGCTGCGGCGTGCACTCGGCCTGTGGAAGGTGCACTGCGGCACCGTGCGCGGCGAGAAATTCCGCGTTGTCCCTCTGGTGCGCAGTCGTTGTTGCGACAAACGGAACCAAGATGGCGCCCAGACCCGCGGCGCAAAGCTCGGTTACGGTGATCGCTCCAGCGCGGCATAAGACCACGTCGGCAGCCGCGTAACGAACGGCGATGTCGTCAATGAAGGGCAAAAGCTCTGCGGCGAGCCCTCGGCGCTCGTACGCACCGCGCGTGGCTGCCTCGTTGCCGGCACCGCATTGGTGTACCACCTTCGGCCGCTGCGATTCGGCCATCAGCGACAGGGCCTGGGGAACCACCTCGTTTAGCACTTGCGCGCCCAGGCTGCCACCGATAACCAGTAGCGCTAGTGGGCCCGTGCGACCTGCAAAGCGAACCTGTGGTTCGGGCAGGGCTGCGATTTCAGCACGAACCGGCGCCCCGCTGATTCGGGCTTTGTTGCCCGCCAAGCGGGCCGCGGATCCGTCAAAGCCGCAAAGCACGATGCGCACAAAATGCAGCAGCATCCTGAGCGAGAGCTGCGGTGCCGCGTCGGCGTTCAAAAACGATAACGGCCGGCGTAGCCACGCGGCCGCTAGGCCCGCGGGTACCGCCACATAGCCACCGGTAGTGAGCACCACATTGGGCGAAACCCGTCGCACGATTCGTACGCTGGCGACAAATGCCTGCAGCAGCCGCCAGGTGCCTTGCACAAGTGCCATGACGCCCTTGCCTCGAAAATTGGCAAAGGCCAACGCATCGAACTGCAGTCCCGCCCGTTCCACCAGCAAGCGCTCCATGCCGGTGCGTGTTCCGAGCCAGGTCACAACCCAACCCTTGGAGCGCAGGGCCTGCGCGATTGCCAGCCCGGGCATCACGTGACCACCTGTCCCCGCGGCCACGATCATCAATTTGCGTGCAGCTGGCGTGGTCGTCGACAGCATCACGAGATTCTTCCCCCGCGCATCAGTACCCGGTTTTCGTAGTCCACACGCAGCAAAATCGCAAGCGCGACCAGCGAACTCATCATGGCCGATCCGCCATAGCTCATCAGCGGCAAGGTCAGTCCCTTGGTGGGCAACAACCCGGTCGCAACGCCGATGTTGATGAACGCCTGTAATCCCATCCAAGTTCCAATGCCTTGAGCGACCAAACCCGAGAAAGTGCGCTCCAGCGCGATCGCCTGGCGTCCGATCTCAAAGGCGCGCTTGACCAGCCAGTAAAAGGCGACAATTACTGCAAGCACACCGACCAAGCCGAGTTCTTCTCCGATCACCGACATGATGAAATCCGTGTGTGCTTCGGGCAGGTAGTGCAGTTTCTCCACGCTGGCTCCGAGGCCAACGCCAAACCATTCTCCGCGCCCGAAGGC
>CAZSOI010000336.1:0-4260 GCA_964608115.1 uncultured Burkholderiaceae bacterium
ATGCAAAGGTTACGGACGAGGCAAGAAGCAAAACCGTCATCAGCGCGATTCGAGCCGAACTCCTGACGCAATTGCTGCTAAGCATGACGAGAAATTCTCCCTTTAAAATCAATGCGATAGTAGAAAGTCAGTCGTTTTGAATCGCTCGAGCGGGCCAACCAGAGCTGCTAGTTGTGGCCTACCGTCGATACGCGATGGACATTACCGCAGTTAGGTCACAAAGACAATAAATATCAAGTGGTCTTGTTGCACAAACGGCTGTCTAGCTATTGGGCCATCAGACCTATAACGATTTGCGCTCCTCGGAATTTGGATCATTGCCAGGCGGCAGACACCTTGGCTGCGCGAGGACCACGCCAATGTGAGCCGCCATGCATCGGAGCTCATCCAACAATGGAGCGCAAGTCGACTACGGCATGGAATCCGGCTCACTTAGGCTCCTGGTCGCGTAGCAGTAGCTTCGGCACCCAGCCTGTGGGTTATTTCGTTGGGCGTGAGTTTGGCGGCGTTCATGAACTCGTGCGCCCGCTATTGGACGAAAACCAGACGCGGTCCCGTCTGCTACAGCGCTTTGCGTGCTCTGCGTCAGGCGCGGCTAATTCGCTGGTTGCTGCGCGAGGCGGCGCAACCCCGCCAACGGGGAACTCATCGATGCTGGCAGCTGCCACGATAGCGATTGCTCGAACGCGGCATAGGGGCTATCAACAGTGTTGCGTGAGTTGACAAGGCGCTTGGGGACGACTGGGCCTCGGGCTATCAAACTCGTACGTGCTCCATGAAAATCGAGCCAAGGCAAACCGAGGCAAATATCCAGGGAGCAAAAATAAAAGGCCGCGTACGCGGCCAGTTTCGATTGATGGTGGAGGCGGCGGGAATCGAACCCGCGTCCGCGAATGGTCCGCAGACGGCTCTACGTGCATATCCGACCTATTTTTGTCTCATCGCATGCTTAGCCAGTCGGAAGGCCGACATGCGACCAGTCACTTTATCTCGAGGCGGGCGTCGTGACTCCGCACGCATCCAGCCACTGAAAATGGCGCTGCTGTCAGTTGCCCGACCTAGCCCAGTGGCCGGCTAGTGCAGCGTCCCACCGGGTTTAAGCGGCGAGAGCGAAACGCTCGTCGTTGGCGTTTGTAGTGTTCCAGCGGATTTACGAGGTTACTGGGCCTCGGCACGCACCGTACTGTTTCGCAACCCGCGTCGAAGCCAGGTCGCCCCCAGAGAAGATGCACACGCATTATACCGCCGCATCGCGCGGAGGCTTTAGCGCACCAGCCGTAAGACCAGCGCCTTTGGCCTTTGTTCCATTTCATATGACCCAATTTACTCACCCACTTGCGGTGTGCCCCTCGGCTGACGGCTACAAAGGATCCACAAGATGGAACTTTTCGTAGTCGAAGTGCTCCAGCCCATCGGCCCCGACGTGCAGAACGTCGCGAAACGAGTGGTTCCAGCGAATGTCGCTGCTGCTGTATCCATGGCTCGTCATCAATATTTGGCCGGTCGTCTCGTCAGTCCCGCTCAAGGTGAGCAGGAAAAGCGCCCGCCCCTTGGCCAGCGACTCAGGCGTTTCTTTAGCTAGTGGGCTGTTGGCATCGAGCACGTGCATCACGTTCCAGCCCAGCAGAAAAATGGGATGTTCGCTGCGCACCAGAGGCAAATCTACGATGCGTCGGTAACGGTACCCCTCAGCGGTAACCGCATCGCGCATCAGGCGCAGCTGTGCGGAGGCCTCCATGATGATGTTCTGCCGCGCATTGGCGGCACGAAACATGAGCGTCGCGCGACCATCCATGGGTTGCACGACGCCGTAGCGCGCAAAAAGAAACCGGGCCCGAGGGCGAGAAAAGCGGGCAAACATGGCGCCCGTCATGAGCGCCAAGCTGATCAAGCCCACAAAGATTTCGATTGCGCCAAGTATGTGGCCGTAAAGCGTCTGCGGATGCATGTCGCCGTAGCCAACGGTGGCAAACGTTTCCAAACTAAAAAAGAAGTCACCCCAAAAACCCGACGGACTCAGGTTTGCGATAGAGCCGGGCGCGAGAAAATACAGCAACGCGAAAAACAGGTTGAAGGCAAAAAAATACGCGGCAAGAGCACCGATCAGCGTGGGCCAGCTTACCGTCATGAAATAGTGGTATAGGTCCTGCAGAACCTTGCGCCGCATTCCGTGCGTAATAACGGTGCGCGACGGAAACACGATGCGGCGGGTGGCGCCGCGTCGATGTGTGTGTCTGTGCGTGTCGGCTCGCGCGGCATGAGCCGCGTCCCGCTGTCGTGGTTTGTCGGCTTGGTCCGAGTCGGCAGTTTTCACGGTTGCGGGTCCGGCAGTAACCAAGGCAGTAGTTGCGCCGGATTTTCAATAATGAAATCGGCCTGCCACTGCGAGATATCGTCCATCAGGACCGAGTAGCCATATGCGGCAGCAACCGTACGCACTCCGGCGGCCCGTCCAGCCTCGATATCGCGCCGGTCATCGCCCACATAAACCCCAGCTTCGGGCGAACATCCGCAAAGCTCAAGCGCATAACGTATCGGCGCCGGATCCGGTTTAGCGCGAATCGCAGTATCGCCGCTCACCACGCAGGCGGCGCGAGTCTGCAGCTGCAGTGCACGAACAAGCGGGTTCGTGAGGCGGGCGATCTTGTTCGTCACAATCCCCCATTGCAGTTTGGCCCGCTCGATGCGCGCCAGTGCATCCTCCACGCCTGGAAAGAGTGTCGTCATGCGACACAAATCGGCCTCGTACCGGTTCAGAAATTCGTCTCGTATTTCGTCATAGCCGCTCTGACCCGGGCCGATGCCAAATGCGCGCTCGATCAGGCCGCGCGCACCGTGACTAACCCAAGGGCGCAGTTCCGTCAACGATCGCGGCTCCAGGCCCCGCTCCACAAGACAGGCATTTATCGCATTAACCAGATCCGGCGCGGTGTCGGCTAACGTCCCGTCCAGATCAAACAAGATCAATGCGGTGCTCATGGTGCGTTGCTGGAAACTGCGGGGGTCTGCCTCGGTAAGGATGTTGCGACCGAACTTATGGTTGTCTGCGGCAAACTTGCCTAAGAAGGGCGACGGCAGGCCATTAAATAATTGACGTCGGTGTCAGGATGAAGGAAGAAGCGCTTTGTTAAAGGGTTATAGCGCATGCCCGTTAAATCGCTCACCTCCAAGCCGCTTGCGCGCGCACCGCGCGCCAACTCGCTGGGCCGAATGAATCGCGCATATTCGTGCGTGCCACGCGGAAGTAGCCCAAGAGCATATTCGGCGCCAATAATGGCCAACACAAACGCCTTTAAGTTTCGATTAATCGTCGAAAACAGCACCCAGCCATCGGGGCGAACCAACTGCGCGCAGGCCTCGATTGTGCGCGCGGGATTCGGGACATGTTCGAGCATTTCCATGCAAGTGACTACGTCAAACTGTCCCGGTTGTTCCCTTGCCAGGTCCTCGGCCGAAACCGCGCGATACTCGACCTTGGCTGCGCTCTCCAAGGCATGAAGTCGCGCGACCTGAAGCGACTTGCCGGCCAAATCGATGCCCAGCACACGGGCGCCTTTTTCACTCATTGCTTCCGCGAGGATACCTCCACCGCAACCGATATCCACGACCGAACGCCCTGGGAGCGAAACGTGCTGCTCAATCCAAGCCATTCGCACGGGATTGAGCTCGTGCAATGGCCGAAACGCGCCATGCGGATCCCACCAGCGGTGAGCCAGATCGCTAAATTTCTTCAGTTCGGCGGGATCAACGTTGATCTCATTCATACTGGGCAGTCACAAGCCCCGTCTGGGCGGGGCTTGTGAAGTTTCTTGTGGCTTACTGTTCGACGGTTCGGTAGCCGTCGACTTCGACCTCGACCCGGCGATTCTTGGCACGCCCAGCTTCGGTCTTGTTGTCGGCTATGGGATCGCTTTTACCCTTGCCCTGCACTGTGATCTTGTCTGCTGGCACACCGTGCTCGGTCAAATAGTTGCGTACCGTCTCAGCGCGACGCAAGGACAGCTTCTCGTTATAGGCATTGCCGCCAACGCCATCGGTGTAGCCGAGGATACGCACCGAATTGAGCACGGTAGCGCTTTTGAGTTTCGCAACCAAGTCATCGAGCGCGGTCACTGCAGTGGCTTTTAGCGTCGCCTTATCAAAATCGAACAACTGATCCGATCCAAAGCTCACCTTCTCCTGCACCATATGCTTCTCCGGAGGAGGCGGCGGTGGCGGCGGAGGTGCGGCAGGAGGCGCTTCAGCGGCAGGCGGCGGTGG
>CAZSOI010000337.1:0-3299 GCA_964608115.1 uncultured Burkholderiaceae bacterium
ACACGGCCATCTGGACCACGACACCCTGGACGCTGCCGGCCAATCAGGCACTGGACTTTCATCCGGACCTTGACTACGCGCTGATCGACTGCGGCGATCGCTACCTGATATTGCTCGTTGCGCTTGTGGAGCCTTGCCTGCGGCGCTACGGATTGCGAGGGCACATCGTTGGCACGGCACCCGGCAAAGCGCTCGAGCACATTGAATTTGTTCATCCGCTGGCCGCGCTGCACCCAGGCTACGTACGTTCGGCCCCCGTGCACTTGGGAAGCTATGTCAGCGCCCAGGACGGCACGGGAATCGTTCACTCGGCGCCGGCCTACGGTATCGAAGACTTCGAGTCGTGCAAGCGCTACGGGATGGCCAACGACCAGATCCTGAACCCGGTACAGGCCGACGGCTACTACGCCGCGGACCTGCCACTGTTTGGTGGCATGCGCATCTGGGACGCCAACGCCAAGGTCATTGATGCACTGCGAGCCGCTGGCAACTTGTTGCATAGCTCCCAGCAAAGCCACAGCTATATGCACTGTTGGCGCCATAAGTCTGCGCTCATCTACCGGGCGGCGCCGCAGTGGTTTGTGCGCATGGACGGAGCAACTGCCGACACGCGCGGCTTGATGCAAACCGAGACCGTGGGAGAGACCTTGCGGCAAACCGCTTTGCGCGCGATCGAAGCCACTGAGTTTTACCCCGCATGGGGCAAGGCGCGCCTGCATGCCATGATCGCCAATCGCCCGGACTGGTGCATTTCGCGCCAGCGCAACTGGGGGGTACCGCTACCGTTTTTCCTTCATCGGGTCACGGGCGAGTTGCATCCGCGGACACTCGAGTTGCTTGAAAGCGCGGCAAAACGCGTGGAAGAAGGCGGCATCGAAGCCTGGTCGCGCACACGCATCGAGGACGTGCTGCCGCCCGAAGAGGCCGCGCAATTTGACAAGGTCAACGACATCCTGGATGTTTGGTTTGATTCGGGATCGACGCACCGCACGGTGATGCGCGGCTCGCATGCGCAAAAGCTCGGCTACCCAGCCGACATGTACCTGGAGGGCTCCGACCAGCACCGCGGCTGGTTTCATTCTTCGTTGCTGATCGGCTCCGCGATCGATGCGCGTGCGCCGTACCGGGCACTGCTTACGCACGGCTTCACGGTCGACGCCCAGGGTCGCAAGATGAGTAAAAGCTTGGGCAACGGTATCGATCCGCAGCAGCTCGCCGAAAAAATGGGAGCCGAGATCATTCGATTATGGGTGGCGGCAACCGACTATTCGGGTGAGATGTCTATTGGCGACGAAATTCTCAAGCGTGTGGTCGAATCGTATCGGCGCATTCGCAACACTTTGCGCTTCTTGCTGGCCAATACCGGCGACTTTGACATCGGATCGCAGCAAGTTTCGGTCGATCGCATGCTCGAGATCGATCGCTATGCCTTGGCTCTTATTGGCCAGTTCCAGAGCGAGGCGCGAATGCACTACGAGCGGTTTGAATTTCACCCCGTCGTGGCCAAGCTGCAAACGTTTTGCTCCGAGGACCTGGGCTCGTTTTACTTGGACGTGCTCAAGGATCGCCTGTACACCAACGCACCCAATTCCCCCACCCGGCGCTCTGCGCAAACTGCTCTTTGGCACATTACGGCGACCTTGCTGCGTCTGATGGCGCCATTTTTATCGTTCACCGCCGACGAGGCTTACCGGGTATTCGCGCGCAACGAGGGGGCAACCGTCTTTACTCAGGTCTACCACGAACCGCCGCCCGTGCCCGGGCATGAGGCACTGCTTGCCAAATGGTCGGAGCTTCGCGCCTTTCGAGCAGAGGTTCTCAAGCGCATCGAGGAATTGCGCGAACAGGGCAAGGTTGGTTCCTCCCTGCAAGCCGAAATCGACGTATATGCGCACGGGCAGCGTCACAGCTTGCTCGAATCGCTCGGGCAAGAGCTCAAATTCCTGACCGTCACGAGCCGCGCCGATTTGCATCACGCAGCAAGTGCGCAGGACGCACGCGTCGAAGTTCATGCCAGCGGGCGCGCCAAATGCGAGCGCTGCTGGCATTACCGTACGGACCTGGGGGTGGAACCCGCGCATCCCGCGATCTGCGGGCGCTGCGCCGACAACCTCTTTGGCGCCGGTGAGGCGCGGTTTTTCATCTGATGCGCTTGCCAAGCAGCGCCACCCTGGCAGGCGCAGCGCCGTATTTGCTGCTCTCGGCCCTTGTCATCTTTTCGGACCAACTCACCAAGGCGCTCGTGCAGCAGCTTCTCGAGCCAGGTCGACCCCTTGTGCTGACCGGATTTTTGAATTTGGCTCTGGCCTACAACCGGGGCGCCGCGTTTTCACTACTCAACGATGCCACCGGCTGGCAGGGGCCATTGTTCACACTGATTGGCCTGGGCGCCAGCGTGTTCTTGCTGTGGCTGCTCTTGCGCCACGGGCATCAGCACTTGTTTGCCGCATCGCTGGCGCTGGTCCTGGGTGGTGCCCTGGGCAACGTTCTCGATCGCCTGCGCTACGGCCATGTGGTCGATTTTGTCGACTTTCACTGGGGATGGCTCGCGATAGTGTTTCCCGGCGGGCACTTTCCGGCGTTTAATCTTGCCGACAGCGCGATTTGCTGCGGAGCGGCGTTGTGGATCTTGGACGAATGGCTACGTTTGCGCCACAAAGCGTGAAAGCGAATGTCCCGATGGAACTTGCGGATCGAAAAATCGTGTTAGGCGTTACTGGTGGCATTGCCGCGTACAAGTCCTGTGAGCTGGTGCGGCGGATGCGCGAACAAGGTGCCCGCGTTCAAGCGGTCATGACCGCCTCTGCGCATCATTTTCTGGCGCCAGCCAGTTTGCAGGCGTTAACGGGGATGCCGGTGCTCGAGCAGCTATGGGACGATCGGATCCCCGACGCCATGCCGCACATCGAGGCCTCGCGGGACGCCGACGCGATTCTCGTTGCGCCCGCCACGGCAAACTTTTTGGCCAAACTCGCTAGCGGACTGTGTGATGATCTACTCTCAGCGATGGTCCTCGCACGGCGCCGGTCACAGTGCAAATTGCTGCTTGCTCCGGCCATGAACGTCGAGATGTGGGAGCATCCGGCAACACAGCGCAACGTCGAGCGGTTGCGCGCCGACGGCGCCTTGATTCTGGGGCCGGCGCAAGGCGAACAGGCCTGCGGGGAAGTCGGTTTGGGTCGCATGCTCGAAGCGGAGGAGATCCTTGCCGATCTCGTCGCCGCGTTTCAGGACAAGTGCCTGCAAGACCGAAGAGTGCTGCTGACCGCAGGTCCCACGTTTGAAGCCTTCGATCCGGT
>CAZSOI010000338.1:0-2138 GCA_964608115.1 uncultured Burkholderiaceae bacterium
ATGCGCCCGACCAAGGAAAAATGTTCCGGAGCAGCTTGTTGCGGCGGCCACCCCAGCAACACATCATTGCGCTCTTCCTGCCAATCGCGAAAGTGGGTATCGGGCAGTGCCACGATCGGCGCTTCGAGTCCCTTGGCAGCATGGATGGTCAGCAGGCGCACGGCGTTTTCATCTGCCGCCAGGCCCTCATCGGCGTCCGACTCCTCCGAATCGCGCATCGCGCGCAGCTCCTCGACAAAGCGTGTCGGACTGGGAAAGCGGCCCGAGTCAAGGGTTAACGCCAGCTCAAGCAGCGCGTCGATGTTCGCCTGAACCTGTGCGTTGGCCGAGCCGGGGGCCGCCGAGGCAAAGCGCGCACGTGCGTCGGATTCGAAAACCATCGCATCGAGTAGATCGTGCACGGGCAGTATTCCGACCTTGGGCAGCCAGCCCGCAAGCAGCTCGCGCGCTCGCCCCAGAGCGGCGCTCACCGGCTCCAGGCGCTGCAGCCGCTCCCACCACGTGGCCCCCGGTGCGCGCGCCAGCGCCACCAAATCGGCTTCGTCACAATTAAAGACAGGGCTTCGCAGCGTCCGCGCCAATTGCAAATCGTCCGAGCGGTCGCAGACAAAAGTCAACAGAGCCACCAAATCTTCGATTTCCAGCTGACGCAACAAGCTGCCGCGGCGAGCACTCAAGAACGGAATTGCGCAGTCGCGCAGCGCTCGCTCCAAGTCAGCCAGATGGGTGCGCCGCCGAACGAGTATGGCAACATCCGACCAGCGCGCTGCGCACTGACGGCCTTCGTCCTCGATGGTCACCTCGCGAAGGCAAGCGACGATACAGCTCGCAAGCTGCAAGCCTTCCCGATAGCGCTCATCGCGCGCACGCTCCGCGCGCGCTTCAGCTAAGACGTCGCGCGATGTGCCGGCACTGCCCGCTTCGGCGTTTTCTTCGCTTCGAGCAATACGCGGAAGCAGCAAAAAGCGCGCGCCGGGCGCGCCCGCGGACACGCGCGTGTTCTGCGCCTGATAGAGCGGATTGACACCATCAAAAACATTATTAAATACTTGCACGAGTTCCGGAGCATTGCGCCGCGTCATGTTGGTGCGAAGGTGGACCGCTCCAAAATCACGGCTCAGGCGCTCACGTGCGACGTCAAATACTCGAGGCTCGGCACCGCGGAAGCGATAGATCGACTGCTTCGGATCGCCGACCAAAAATACCGTAGGGCGCTGGGCATCGGCCTCGTAGGACGCAAACCACGACTGCAGCACCTGCCACTGCAAAGGATTGGTGTCCTGAAATTCGTCGAGCAGAAGATGGCGATAGCGCACATCAAGCCAAGACTGCATGTACGCCGCCACGTCGGGGTCGGCTAGCAGGCGATGCGCTTGCCACTCCAGGTCCGTAAAGTCCACGGTGCCCGCTCTAGCCTTTCGCTGCTGAAAGATTTCAAGCAACGCCTGCCCGCACTCCAAGCCGTGCATCGTGAGCTCGAGGGCCTCCCATTCTTCACGTGCGGCCTGCACGGTCCTAAGACGCTGCACGATATGGTTGTGCCCTTCGCGATAAGCGTGCTGCTGCCCGGATGCGAGCTTTTTGCCTAACACGTTGGGCTCCAGCGCATTGCGCACCTTGCCCTCCTGGGTGAGGAAGATTTCCGCCAAACGCTCCACGCATTGATCGGGCTCAGCCCCGTCCTCACCAAGCCATTGCTCAAGCTTGCGCGCCATTTCGCTTAGCGTCTTGCCCGCGCCAACGATCGACTGCCAATGGTCGAGAATTTGGGCCGCAGCTCGCTGGATGCCTTTGTCGCGCAAAAGATGCGCGGGATGTCGATCGCCGTGCCCCGTCAGTGCCAAAAGACTCGCACGCATGGACGCACAGGCGCGCTCAACGGGCGTGGGAGCACTTTCTGAAAAGGACCACCAGTCCGCGCGGTGTCGCACGAAATTGCGTAGCAACTGCTCGGCTGCGTCATCGCCGATCATCTCGGTCAGGCGCTCGTAGGAGCGCAGGCGCGATCTCGCCTGCGGCGCCAGCAGCGATCGACAAAACTCCATCCAGGATTCATCGAGCAGGGGCCCGGAGCGCTCCAGCAAGCTCGGCGCGTAGCCCATGCCCGCGTCCAGGGGTGCGGCCTGCACCAGGCGCCA
>CAZSOI010000339.1:0-2180 GCA_964608115.1 uncultured Burkholderiaceae bacterium
CACGTGGGCCGAGGTCTGACCATGGTCACGATCGTTGAATCCAAGAAAGCCTGCGCGGTCAACCCGCTGAAGATGAGCCAGCCGTTGGGCGCGTGCTACGCGTTCTTGGGGCTCGATTCCTGCATGCCCGTGATGCATGGCTCGCAGGGCTGCACTTCCTTTGGCCTGGTGTTGCTTGCGCGGCACTTTAAAGAGTCCATCCCCCTGCAGACCACGGCGATGAATGAGGTCACGACGATCTTGGGCGGGATGGAGAATCTCGAGCAGGCGCTGTTAAACATCCGCAAGCGCGCCAACCCGCGCGTGATTGCGATCTGCTCGACGGGCCTGACGGAAACCAAAGGCGACGATGTCGTGGGATTTTTGGAGCTGATACGCCAGCGCCAACCTGATCTTGCCAACACGGCGATCGTCTACGTCTCAACTCCCGATTATGTCGGAGCCTTCGAGGATGGTTTCGCGCGCGCGGTCACGGCAATAGTGCAAAGTTTTGTCGTTCCGTGCGCGGAAAAAATCGAAAACCAGGTCAACTTGCTTGCTGGCAGCCACCTCACGGCGGGCGATATCGAGGAGCTGCGTGAGATCGTCGAGGCCTTTGGCCTGCGGCCCGTCGTGCTGCCCGACTTGTCGGGTTCGTTTGATGGCCACATCCCGCAGGACTGGCGCGGCACGACGCTGGGCGGCACACGCATCGAGGAGATAAGCCGCATGGGGGCTTCGGTCGCGACGCTGGCCATTGGCGAGCAGATGCGATCGGCGGCAATCGAGATCGAAATGCGCGCGGGCGTTGCCTATCACCTCTTTGACACGATCACGGGCCTCGCAGGGACCGATCGATTGGTGCAGACGCTTGCCCAAATCTCGGGACGCGTCGTGCCGCAGCGACTACGGCGCCAGCGCAGTCAGTTGCAGGATGCGATGTTAGACGGTCATTTTTATTTGGGTGCAATCCGCGTCGCACTGGGAGCCGAGCCCGATTTGCTCTACTCGATTGGATCGCTGCTGCATGACATGGGCGCTGAACTCACCTGTTGTGTGACGACGACAAAATCCCCGGTTCTTGAGCGCGTTCCTAGCCGCGAAGTGCTCGTTGGGGACCTCGAAGACCTCGAACGAGGAGCGCTCGGCTGCGATCTGATCGTGACTCACTCACACGGGCGCCAGCCCGCAGCGCGGCTAAACAAACCGCTGATGCGCATCGGCATCCCGATGTTTGATTGTATTGGAGCGGCGCACCGCATGTATGTCGGCTACCGAGGCACGAGAAATCTCATATTTGACCTGGGCAATCTGATGATTGACCAAATTGCGCACCATGGGCCTGAGAGTTGGCCCTTGCCGCAGGCATCGATCGAGGCCGCGCGCGGGCATGCCCAAAGCTCCGCAGCCGCGAAACCCGAAATTTCCTCCATCGCTCTTGGAGCCTAACCATGAAAGTTGCCTTCAGCACGCAGGACAAGCAACGGGTCGATGCCCACTTCGGCTGGGCCAAGCACCTGGCGGTCTACGACGTCACCGCGGAGGGCTATCGCTACGTCGAGACCTTTGACTTTGGCGGCGAGCTGCAGGAAGACGGCAACGAGGACAAACTCGCTCCGAAGCTTGCGGCTATCGCCGATTGCGCGATCTTGTACGTTGCCGCAATCGGCGGTTCGGCGGCCGCCCGCGTTGTCGCGGTAAAGATCCACCCGATCAAGGTTGCGCAGCCCGAGCCTATTTTGGATATCTTGGAAAAGCTCCTGGAGGTGCTGCGCGGAACGCCCCCGCCGTGGCTGCGTAAGGCGCTGGCCAAGGGACAGGTGCGCGATAGAACCTTTGACGAGGACTCGGACTTGCGAGCGCACATCGGTGGTGAGGTCTCCCATGGCTGAAGCTGCTTCGGCCAGCACCGCTGCACATACGTCAGCCACCGATAAAGAGCTCGTGAATAACACCTTTGTGCGCGAGCTCATAAAACAGCTACGCGCGCAGGACTTGCACGGCGCATGGGACGGCAAGAGCGATGAGATGCTGCTCGCCCCCTTCATCTTGACGGCCGAGCAACGCCGCGCGATTCCACTCATGGGCGACCCCGATCCCGAAACGCTTTGGCGTTTGGAGCTCTTTTACAACGCGGTGGGATTGGCTGTAGACCGGCAAACGGGCGTCATGGTCACACCGATGATGAAGATGCATCACGA
>CAZSOI010000340.1:0-2318 GCA_964608115.1 uncultured Burkholderiaceae bacterium
GTGAATGGTCGTGATCTAACTCTGAGATTAAACCCTTTTAAGATCGAGACTTGCATAATCGCGGCGTTACTTCCGGCCCGCCCTTCCGATGGCGCTAAGGGGAATCGAACCCTGACCTACTGATGCGAACGATCCTCTTCCGGCGTTGGGAGTGCTACGAACACGCCTCCGATGCGGACCGGCTGGTCGCTGTGCCCTGCCCAGCAAACAAGCCCGGGCCTCGCACTCCGGAGGGCCGGCACCGCCAGCCGACGTTTAGCTGAGGCGGTGACAGGCATTTGCGAGGTCCTCGTGTGCGGTTTGCGGAGCACAACGCTAGCCGTCGGGAACTGAATGTGCGAAGTGTCCTGAGTTTGCCACATTGACACATTGACGAAGCCCTCTTTTCGGTCTACCCAAAACGGCATCTTAGAGGCGTCTTAGAGGTGAATAATCGTGCGACTGGTAATATGATGACTCTTGGTCAGCCGCCATATGCATTCCTTGAGTCTGGATTTCGACAAAGAGAAAGGTCTAGAGAACGGCTATTAGCATCCGACAGGGACATGGTTTGCAGAAGGCGTAAATCCATCCTATAAGTACTCAAGGCGCTAGATTGACAAACTAGAAGTCTGGAGGTCGGCGCCCCGACACGAAGGACGCCGATGACCGTTATTTCGCTGGATGCCGCAAGCGTCGAGGAATTCCGTCTGCGGCAAGGCTTTAGCTGGCGTGATCCGGACATCGACTGCACGTTGGTGGTTTCTCAACCGTCGACGGATCGCGGCCTGTGGACTGAGTATGCAGCCGGCGCGCAGCGAAGCTATCGCAAGCATGGTGTCGAGTGTGCTCTCGACGTCGACGCTTTGCGCACCGGTGCCGACACCATCATGTTCCTCGCGGTGATTAATGACGCCGGACGGATGGTGGCCGGTGCCCGAGCCAAGGGACCGCTGCGGTCGGCTGACGAGTCGCATGCGGTAGTTGAATGGGCGGGGCAACCCAGCCAACAGGACGTCCGTAAGATGATCACCGACCGCGTGCCGTTCGGCATCGTGGAGATGAAATCGGCATGGGTCACCGACGATCTGGATCAAAATCGTCGCCTTGCCACCGTTTTGGCCCGCAGCCCTTTACACATGATGGCTCTACTCGACGTTCAATTTGGCATGGCCACAGCCGCGGCATACGCACTGAACCGGTGGCGCTCGTCTGGCGGGGTGGTGGCAGGTATTCCCGCGACGCCCTACCCCGACGAACGCTACCAAACCAAGATGATGTGGTGGAACCGAAGCGATTTCGTCAATTGCGCGGAACCAGCGCAGGTTGCCAAGATCCTCATGGAGACAAACCTGCTGACCCAAGAGTTCTACCGCCGGTATGGGACCAAAGCGCGTCTTTTGGTTGAAGCGTGATTGCGCATTGCGACCACGCCAGTGAAGCGGGGGATTCAGCCGCGCATCATTAAAGCGGCTGCATCCCAGCGCTAGTGGAGATCCCCCGCGGGGACGTGCCGATCCCGCGGTTGTTCGATGTAGACGAATCGTCACGTGGCGAATCTCCCATGGTGGAGAAGTCCAATGGTATGACGCGCCTGGCGAACAGCGACTCCATCGCCGCGCTATCCAGCGGGCGGGACAGCAGAAAGCCCTGCGCGCGCGTGCATCCGACAGCAAGCAGTGCTCTGGCCGCGCTTACGGTCTCGACGCCCTCGGCCACAACATAGAGTCCGAAGGCGTTCGCTAAGGCCACGATCGACTGCACGATCGCCAGGTCACTCGCATTACTGCCCAGATCACGGACAAATCCTTTGTCGATCTTGAGCGCGTCGACTGGAAGAGATTTCAAGTATGCCAACGCACTGTAGCCAGTACCGAAGTCATCGATCGCGATCTTTACGCCGATGTCCTTCAATCCGGCGAGCGTTTTGCGCGTGGCATCGATGTCGGCGACCACGACTCTTTCGGTAATCTCTAGACATACCCTACTCGGATCGAGACCGAACTCGTCGAGGGTTGCGGCAACCGTCTCGACAATTCCGTCCGCAACGAGTTGCACGGGTGAGACGTTGATACTCAGCACAGCATCGGGCCCCACGCCGCGTGAGTGCCAGAGCCCGAACTGCGCACAGGCTGAGCGCATTACCAGACGGCCGAGTTTTCCCGCCAGGTTGATCGATTCGACTACGTCGATGAACGAATCAGGCATTAATAGCCCTCGAGTCGGGTGTTGCCAACGGATGAGCGCCTCCGCGCCCACGACCTTACCGGTGCTCATGTCGAACGCTGGCTGGTAATGCAGCACCAGGTCGCCGCTCCTGCTGTCAATGGTCTCTTGCA
>CAZSOI010000341.1:0-3652 GCA_964608115.1 uncultured Burkholderiaceae bacterium
TCCCGGCAGTTTCTGCCGTTCAAAATCGTATTCTGCCGACACGGTCGGATAAAAGTAGCCGCCCTGCGCAAGAACAAACTCCTGCGCCTGGCGTAGTGCCGCCTGCGCAGCGGGAATCGTGGGGTTGGCGCGAAAGGCTTGATCAACAAGGGAATTTAAGGCCGAACTGCCAAAGGTCTCCCACCACTTAAACGGTATGTCCTGTCCGCTCACAAGCCGCTGAGCATTGCCACCGACTGTCTCCGCGGAGGCCGTGGTCTCCGGCAGCGGTTTGACCGTGTAACCCGCCTCCTTCGGCGCCGAGGGCTTGTGAAAGTCCGGACCGACAGCGCAACCGGCCATTGCAATGATGGCGGGCCATGTCAGCACAAAGCGGCGAAAAGATTTCGGACGCATGAGTTGTTGTCTGGAAGAGTTGTGCAGCGGATTCGTGGCATCTGAATTGCCGAGATGGACCACATTCTGCCGGCCTTGTGCGTGAGCGCGAAACTGTGACAAATCACCCCCATCAATCACAGTAGCTCGCGAGTAGAAACAACGACATGATTTGCGCATCGTTGAACAATGAGGTTGCGCCATGCGCCCACCGTTTTCTTTCATTCGACTTACTGGCGCCCGAGGCAGCATCGCAGCCGCTGCTGCGCTGGCAATCTTATTAGTCGTTGCGAGCGTCACGCATTTCGCGCACCAAGTGCCATCGGCGAGCGCGGCGGAGCCTTCCAAAGCGGAACAACCCGGCATAGTGAAGCTCGAAGATTCGCAGCTGGGCGCCATCAAAGTTGGCGAGGTAGGCGATCGCGATTTTGCGGTTCAAAAGAGCGCCGTGGGAATTATCGACTTTAACCAGGACATGAACGTCCAGGTTTTCTCGCCATATCAGGGTCGCATCATTCAAACCTTTGCCGACCTGGGCGACCTCGTGAAAAAGGACCAAATTCTGTTCACGATTGAGAGTCCGGACTTTATTGCCGCGCAATCCACACTGATCGGAGCTGCTGCCACGCTTGATCAGACGACCAGCGCACTCGCGCGGGCGAAAAAACTCTATGCGGTACAGGGCATCGATCAAAACGACTACGAGACCGCGGTCGCAAACGAACAGACCGCACGAGGCGCGCTAGAGGCGGCTCGCCGTGCGGTTGCGGTCTTCGGCAAGACGAAGGAAGAAATCGATCAGATCATTGAATCGCGCCAGGTGCAAACCGCGTTAGTCGTGAAGAGCCCGATCACGGGCCGCATCACAGCGCGCAACGCCGCGCCGGGACTGCTCGAACAACCTGGCACGCCACCGGCGCCTTACTCACTGGCCGATCTTTCGACCAAATGGATGGTGGCCAACGTCGTCGAAAGCGACAGTCCGCTGTTTCGTGCGGGCCAGCCCATCCAAGCCTCGACCGTCGCATATCCCGACCGCGTCTTCTCGGGCAAGATCTCCCGTCTGGGCCGCTCGCTGGACCCGAACACCCATCGGGTGATCGTGCGCTGCGATATCGCCGACCCCAAAGACGAGCTCATTCCCGGAATGCTCGCAACTTTTGCGATCCAGGTGCATGCACCGGCCAAGTCGCTTTCGATACCGGTAAATGGAATCGTGCGCAACACCGATGGCACGTTTTCCGCGTGGGTCGGCGTGGACCGCACGCGGTTTGCGGAGCGAACCGTCAAGCTGGGCGAAGCGCAAGACGGTTACTACCCGGTTATCGATGGCCTGAAACGCGGTGAAACGGTTGTCACGGACGGAAGCGTCTTTCTGAGCAATATCCTCTACGCCCCTCCGTCGGACTAGGAAACACGGCAGTCCATAAACGGCGCATCAAAGGTTCATCGTGCTCAAATCCATCATTGCGGCGTGCTTAAGCCGTCGTCAAGTCGTCTTGTTTGCGTTGCTGGGTTTTGCGGTCGCAGGCCTGTATGCATTCAAAAAAATCAACATCGAGTCGTATCCCAACCCGACCCCCGTCATCTTGGAGATCAACGCCGAGGGACCGGGACTCTCGGCTGAGGAGATCGAGCGCTACTACACGATTCCAATGGAAATCGGGTTGTACACGACGCCCGGCGTCGATGTCATTCGTTCCACTTCGTTTTACGGTTTGGCCTTCGTCCGCGTTGTATTCAAGTGGGGGGTCGACTATGACTTTGCTTTCGCGCAGGCCACGATAGCACTGCAACAAAACGTCACGCTGCCAGGCAACCAGATACCGTCGGTTAACCAGAACAGCGGCAGCGGCGAGATCTATCGCTACACCGTCGAAGGCCCCGCGAAGAAATACTCTCTGACCGACTTGCGCACCGTCCAGGATTGGATTGTGTTGCGCCGTCTGTCGACCATCAACGGCATCATCAACATCAACAGCTGGGGCGGTACAACCAAGGAATTTGACGTCCAGGTCAATCCGATGAAGCTCGAGGCTTTTGGCATCACCGTGCCACAGCTTTTGACGACCTTGGCCAACGCCAACATCAACGTCGGCGGACGCGAAGTTGTCCTCGGCCAGCAATCCATCAACGTGCGCGGTGTGGGGCTGATCGACGATGGTGGTGGCGACGATTTGACCCAGGGCACTCGGGTCACGGACATCGAGAACATCAACTTGGGCCAATACAACGGCGTTCCCGTCTTGGTAAAGGACGTGGGCAAGGTCGTGGTCGGCTTTACGCCCAGGCTTGGGATTTTCGGCAAGGACGATCGCGATGACGTGGTTGGATCCATTGTCGTGATGACCCGCACCAAACAGACTTCGGAAATGCTGCCTCTGGTGAAGGCTGAGGTCGAAAAGATGAACCACGACGGAACGCTCCCACCGGGCGTTCAGGTGGTTCCCTTCTACGACCGCGGCTACCTCATCGAGCTGACAACCCACACGGTTGTCGAGAATCTACTCTTTGGAATTTTTCTGGTATTCCTCATTCAGTGGGCATTTCTCGGGGACCTTCGCAGTGCGATCGTCGTTGGAATCAATATTCCGTTTGCCCTGTTCTTCGCCCTGATCTTGCTCGTTATCCAACACGAGAGCGCAAATTTGCTGTCCATCGGCGCGGTCGACTTCGGGATCATCGTGGATTCGGCGGTGATTCTGATGGAGAACGTCTTCCGGAATTTCCAACGGCCGACCGAGGAGCGCCAGTCCCTCGTAGAGCAACTGCGCGAAGGTCACTACGGACCAGACCCAACTACGCCGATGGCCGGTTTGGCGCCCAGCCACGCCTGGACCGATCGACTCCGGCTGATTTTAGTTAGCGCGCTTCAGGTGGACAACGCGATCTTCTTTTCGGTTCTGATCACGACCGCGGGGTTCGTGCCACTGTTCACGATGCAAGGCGTCGAAGGCCAGATCTTCGGCCCCATGGCCCGCACGTATGGGTATGCATTGGCCGGCGCCCTGATCGCAACCTTCACCATCACGCCCGTCGTCGCTTCCTTCTTGCTACCCAAGAAGCTAAAGGAAACGGAGACGATCATCGTTCGCGCGATTCACCGTGTTTACGATCCAGCGTTGCGGTTTGCCTTAAATCGCCGTGGCCTCATGGTGGGTATCTTAGGCGCTCTCATTGTGGGCACGGCCTTCTTGGTCGTGCCACGACTCGGCAGTGAGTTTCTACCCGCCCTCGAAGAGAATAACTATTGGATTCGCTGCGCGATGCCGACGAC
>CAZSOI010000342.1:0-4205 GCA_964608115.1 uncultured Burkholderiaceae bacterium
AAGCGTGCCTACCGAAGCGTAGCTTGCGATATGACCACCCAGATCGCCCTCGCCTCGGTTTGCGCGCACCACGGTGGCCATGGCGTTCCAGCGAATGAAAGAGCGAATCCTCTCCTCGATCGCCGCATCGCCGGGCGAGGCTGCTTCCAAGTGCGGGGGAATGCTGTTGACGTACGCGGTGTTGGCCGAATACGGTATGTAGGCCCCCGAGCGGCGCGCCTGATCAATTAGCTTTTCGAGCAAGAAGTGGGCGCGATCCGGACCCTCGCGCTCGAGCACGGCGGCAAGCGCGTCCATCCATTCTTGCGTCTCTAGCGCATCGGGATCGTTGGCAGCGATTGCGCTGGGAATTGCAGACATCGACGTCCTTTCTTGGGCAACAGTGTTTGCTCTTCGATATTGGGGTTGGCCCCGCGTCGGCTCATTTTGGCACTGCGCCTTCGAACCAGAGCAATCGCGGCCGACTGGGGCGTGCCATGTATGCGCAAGTCCTGCGCGGGCGGCTGAGTTGGACTGTAGCAGGGCAAACGCAAAATTTCAAATAATGGCATGTCATTTTGTATTACGAAACAGAAATTTGAAGTCCAAACGTCGCCATGCTCTCGTCGCGTAACGCATTTGTCATCGCTATTGCGCTGCAATGTAACTTTGCTGAAATATTTCAACCCTACAGTTACCTGCTTGCCCAAAAAACCCAGATAGAAGAAGGAACTGTGCATGAGTAGCGCCGCCGTACATCGAATTTCGCGCATTTGCTGGCTGATTGGCGCAGCCGCTCTTGGTTTGAGCGCACAGCAGGCTCTTGCCACGGAGGTCACCGGCGCAGGTTCGAGCTTTGTCTTCCCGCTGATGACCCAGTGGTCGAGCGACTACGCAGGCGCTACGGGCACGCGCATTATTTACGCCCAGCCCGGTTCGGGTGCGGGCATAGCGCAGATCAAAGCCGCGACGATCGATTTTGGCGCCTCGGACAAACCCCTGCCCTCCGATGAGCTTGCGCAGTTTGGTCTGGCGCAGTTCCCCATCGTCATTGGCGGTGTGGTTCCGGTAGTAAATATCGAAGGCATCGGCCCCGGCCAGCTGCGCCTGGACGGTGACACGCTGGCCCGCATTTTCCTGGGCAAGATCAAGCAATGGAACGACCCGGCGATCGCGGCACTAAACCCGGGTCTCGCGCTCAATGCGGATCTGATCACGGTCGTTCATCGCTCCGACGGCTCGGGCACCACCTTTAACTTTGTCAACTACTTAAGCAAGGTCAACGCCGAGTGGCGCTCCGAAATTGGCGAAGGCACTTCGGTGAAGTGGCCGGTCGGCAGCATGGGCAACAAAGGCAATGAGGGCGTGGCCGCGTATGTGAAGCAGTTCAAAAATTCGATCGGGTACGTCGAGCTCGAATTCGCCCTGAAGACCAACATGTCGTACACGGCTCTTAAAAACCACGCCGGCAAGTTCGTGCAGCCGGGTCTTGAGAGTTTTGAAGCCGCAGCGGCCAGCGCGAACTGGAGCCAAGCCAAGGACTTTAACCTGGTGATCACGGATGCGCCTGGCGCAGATGCTTGGCCGATTTCCGCGAGCGTGTTTGTGATCGTCTATCGGCAACCGAAGGACGCGGTGCGCTCCAAGGCTGCATTTGAGTTTTTCCGCTGGGCACTGGAAAAGGGCCAAGCGCGTGCCAAAGAGCTGAACTACGTCGCGTTGCCCATGCCTTTGGTCCAGAACATCGAAAAATACTGGGCCAGCGAAATCAAGTAAGCGTTGGAAGCACCCTACTCGGCCCCGTCGATTGTGAGCGCACTGCCCACGGGTGGGCGCATCGCGCCCGTGGATGAGCAACACGTCAAGGCGCGGGCCGCGGCCGAAACGCGGCAAGACACGGCGTTTCACTGGGGGCTATTTGCCGCCGCCGGTTTCGTGCTGGTGATCTTGGGAGCGGCCGCAGCTTCCATGCTCTGGGGCGGTCGCCAGGCCTTTGAGACCTTCGGCTGGCATTTTATTTTGAGCGATGAGTGGGATGCGGTAGGCCATCAGTTTGGCGCGTTCGTGCCGATCTACGGAACGCTGGCGAGCTCGGCGCTTGCAATGGTCATCGCCATTCCCGTGAGCTTTGGCATTGCGCTGTTTCTCACCGAGATCGCTCCCACTTGGCTGCGCGCACCGATCGGCGCAGCCATCGAGCTGCTGGCCGGGATCCCCTCCATCATCTACGGCATGTGGGGTCTGTTTTCATTTGTCCCGTTCATGGCCGCCTATGTTCTGCCCTGGGTCGATCGCAATCTGGGCGCAGTACCCTGGATCGGACCGCTGTTTCGCGGGCCGCCATTGGGAATCGGCATGCTCACGGCCGGCATCGTCCTGGGAATCATGGTGATTCCGTTTATCTCCTCGGTCATGCGCGATGTCTTTCAGACCGTGCCGTATTCGCTAAAGGAGTCGGCGTACGCTCTGGGCTCGACGACCTGGGAGGTCGTCTGGAAGGTGGTGCTACCGTACACACGCTCGGCGGTGGTTGGCGGAATCTTTCTTGGATTAGGCCGTGCGCTGGGTGAAACGATGGCGGTCACCTTTGTTCTGGGCAACGCCCATCAACTTAGCCGTTCCCTGCTTATGCCGGGTAATTCGATCGCGGCAACGATCGCCAATGAATTTACCGAGGCCGATTCGGACATCTACCTCTCCTCGCTCATTGCGCTAGGTTTCTTGCTCTTTGTCGTGACCTTCATCGTGCTGGCGATCGCGCGCGTGTTGCTCTACAACCTCGCACGCAAGGAAGGCCGCTGATGCTGCGGGCAACGGGATTTTTCTATCGGCGCCGCCGCGCGGTCGATCTTCTTGCCAAGGCGCTCGGGATCGCAGCGACCGCCTTTGGCCTTTTCTGGCTCGGGTGGATTCTGCTCGTGACGCTCAACAACGGCATCCACGCGCTCTCCCCGGCAATCTTTACGCAAAATACGCCACCGCCCGGAGGCGAAGGAGGTCTGGCCAATGCGCTCTTTGGCAGCCTGGAGATGAGCATATTAGGCGTGCTCATGGGTGCGCCGCTGGGCATTGCCGCCGGCACATACCTGGCGGAGTTTGCCGAACGCCATCACACGTGGCGCGAGAGCGTGCGCTTTGTCAACGACATCTTGCTCTCGGCACCTTCGATCGTTCTGGGAATGTTCGTGTACACGCTTGCCGTGCGCAGCGTGGGGCATTTTTCGGGCTGGTCGGGGGGCGTCGCGCTGGGCCTGATCGTCTTGCCCGTGGTCGTGCGCACGACCGACGAGACACTGCGCCTTGTGCCCAACGTGATGCGGGAAGCTGCGCTTTCGTTAGGCATCCCGCGCTGGAAGGTGACGGTGCAGGTGCTCTATCGCGCCGCAGCGCCGGGGATACTCACCGGAGTTCTGCTGGGGCTTGCGCGCATCAGCGGGGAGACCGCGCCGCTGCTTTTTACCGCGCTAAACAACCAGTACTGGGCCAGCAGCATAAATTCGCCAACGGCAAGCGTGCCCGTTGTGGTGTTTGAATTTGCGATGAGCCCCTACGAGAGCTGGCACGCCTTGGCCTGGGCCGGTGCCTTCATCGTCACCGTGTTCGTCTTGCTGCTAAGCGTTGGCGCACGCGCGTACCTGCTGCGCAATCGCATTGAGGGTGCGGGCTAACTGCCATGGACGACACGAGCCGCGAATCGGCGCTCATGGACGTGGCGCGCACCAAGATCTCGGTGCGCAATCTGGACTTTTATTACCACGGCTACCATGCGCTCAAGAACGTGAATCTGGACATTCCCGAGCGCACGATCACCTCGATCATCGGCCCCTCGGGTTGTGGCAAGTCCACGCTGCTGCGGGTGTTTAATCGTATCTACTCGGCCTACGCGGGCCTCGTGGCCACCGGGCAGGTGCTGCTCGACGACGAGAATGTTCTCGACGAACATTATTCGCTTAACCGTCTGCGCACGCGCGTGGGCATGGTGTTTCAAAAGGGCGTGCCCTTTCCCTTGTCGATCTACGAGAACGTCGCCTACGGCTTGCGCCATCATTTCAAGCTCTCGCGCGTGCAACTAGACGAGCGCATCGAGCACGCGCTGCATGAGGCGGCGCTGTGGGACGAGGTCAAGGACAAACTGCACACGAGTGCACTGAGTCTCTCGGGTGGACAGCAACAGCGGCTGTGCATCGCGCGGGCCGTTGCCCTTCGCCCTCAGGTGCTGTTGCTCG
>CAZSOI010000343.1:0-3614 GCA_964608115.1 uncultured Burkholderiaceae bacterium
CAATGCACACACCACCGCGGACGAAGCGCTGTGGGCGGGGCTGCCGGTGTTAACCTGCATCGGTGAATCGTTTTCGGGACGCGTCGCAGCGAGCATACTGCAAGCGATCCGCTTGCCGGAGCTCATTACACACAGCCAGGCGGACTACGAGAGCCTCGCCGTCGAATTGGCGACGAATCGTGCACGACTGGCACGGATCCGGCAGAGGCTAGCCAACAACCGCCTTACCGCGCCTTTGTTCGACACTCCGCTAATTACCAGGCGCATCGAGGCAGCCTACGAAGCAATGATCGAGCGCTACGATAGCGGCTTAGCGCCGGATCACATTGAATTCTGAGGTCCGCCGATCTTGTATTACTGATGTTCGTGAAGCATGCTTTTGACTTGATTTTAAGTGCCACGTGTTCTGGAACGTAGCGATGCGCTGAGATAATCTGGGCGGTGGGTCCCAAATTGCTCGGCTGCTCAACAATCGAGGCCGCTGTTTTGATGTCGCGACAGTTTTTTATCGAAGCCACATGCCGTGCGAATGGTTGCTGCGCAGCTGCATCGACCACACGGGGAACAGGGCAAGACCGCGGTGTGCAAGACCCAGATCATCTTGCGGCTTGGCGTAGCCGGCCGACGATTCCCTGCGGGAAAAAGATCACGACGAGCACGAAAAGCAGGCCCAACCACAGCAACCAGCGGTCGGGTTGAAATAGCGCCGAAAGTGGAGGGACTGAAGCGACGGCGCCGCTGATGGAACCTAGTACATCGCGCAAGTAGTACTCGGCCATCACTACCAATATTGAACCGATCACCGCGCCATAGAGCGTTCCCATGCCGCCGATAACGATCATCAGCAGCACGTCGATCACGAGCGAAAACGACATGGTGGCGTCAGGCCCGACATAGCGCAGTACCAAGGCCATGAGGGCGCCGGCTAGCGCCGCCATGACGGCTGCAATCACACACACAATGGTGCGGTGGGCAACGACCTGGTAGCCCATCGCCTCGACGCGGAACTCGTTTTCGCGAATCGCCTGCAGCACGCGGCCAAAGGGCGAGTTGACGACTCGAAGCATGAATAAAAACAGCACGAGCGCCATGACGAGCGTGAGGTAGTACGTAATAACGGTTCCGTTGATATTCACCCCGAGCACGGGTTCGTCAAACAAATGAAAAGATGGTCGCAGAATGTCCGGCACCGAGAAGGTTAAACCGTCCTCTCCGCCCGTGAGGTCGCGCCACTGTTCAGCGAGGATTAGCGCAAAACTTGCGACCGCTAAGGTGATCATCGCAAAAAAGATCGCCCGCACGCGCAGGCTCAGTGCGCCGATGACCACAGCAACAGCCGCTGCCACTACGATGCCGCAGGCAGTACCAAGCAGAACCGCTCCCCAGCCGACCCAAGCCTTCGAAAGAAAAATACCAACACCGTAGGCGCCGATGCCAAAGACCATCAGGTGCGCGAAGGAAACGATTCCCGTGTATCCCAGCATCAGGTCGTAGCTGGCTACTAAGATGATGAAAATACAGATCCGCGAGGCGACCCCGAGGGCTTTGGTGCCCGGAAAAAGAAACGGAGCCAAAACCAACGCAATCAGAATGAGCGCCAACACGGCGTTGAGCAGCTTTCGGCCTGGTGGATCCTCGGACAGGAGCCAGCTCAACACGCCTAAACCGCGCCGAGGCGAAGGGCTCACCGTACGGCTCCCCTGGGTTGATGGAGCGTGGCGAAATTTCCGCTTACTGCAGGCAGGAGCTTTTGCATCGCCGATTCAGTGCTCAGCCAGCGGGAAAAGGCCTCTAGGCCGCCACATCAAGATCAGCACCATGAGCAAGATATTGGATCCCAGTGCCAGCTTCGGACTGAGAAATTCAATGTAATTGCTCGTGAGGCCGACCAAGATCGCACCAATAAAGCATCCTCCTACCGAGCCCAGCCCACCGATGATGAGAATGATGAACACGAGAACTGTCATCGAGTCCCCGATTTGGCTGTTGATCAACACCTGGTATTGCGCCCACATCATGCCGCCCATGCCGGCAAGCGCGGTGCCGGCAACGAACACGCCGATGAATAGACGCCGTATGTGATAGCCAAGCGATTCGACCATCTCCCGATCCTCAACGCCGGCGCGCACCAGCAACCCGATGCGGGTGCGCGTGAGCACGAGCTGCATCACGGCCGCGATGACCAATCCCACACACAGCGCCACCAACCGATAGGTTTCGATGGGCGAGGAACCAACCAATACGCCGCCGCTCAGCGCGGCAGGCTTAGGAAGGTTGCGCGCTTCCGGCCCCCACAACACGACTATTAGCTGCTCGATAACAATCAGCGCGCCCATGGTGATGAGGATCTGCAGTAGCGGTGCCCCATAGACTCGCCGAATGATGATCTGCTCAAAGACCAGGCCGAGCGCGCCACTTACTGTTGCCGCGCACAGTAGCGCCACGAGCAGCGCAGCCAGGTTCAAGCCGAGCGAGAATTCGGACGTCCACCCGGTAAGCCAGCCCAGCACCGTAACCGCAACGTAGGCACCGGTTGTGATGAACGCCGCATGGGCAAAATTGAGCACGTCCATGAGGCCGAAAATGAGCGTTAGCCCGGATGCCATAAGAAAGAGCATCACGCCCATAGTGAGTCCCGCAACCGTCAGAGTCAGCCACGAGCCGATGCCCATAAGGGGCAAGGCGGCTAACATCAGCAGGGGTGTCACCGCGTACGGCGACCAAACGCGCCAGCGCTCCTGCCATTGCTCGATCATGCAGCGGCCCCCAAGCTAAGTCCGAGTAATTGCTGCTGCAGCGACGCATCGGCGTTCAGTGCGGACATCGCCCCCACGTACACGATGCGGCCTTGGTCCATTACCGCTACATCGTCACCCATAGCCTGAGCGACACGGAAATTTTGCTCAACCAGTAGCAAGGTCGTTTGTTCGGCCTTGAGCGCTGAAAGTGCGGCAATGAGGTGTTCCACCATCGCAGGGGAAAGGCCCTTTGTGGGCTCATCAATCAGCAATAGCCGACGTTGCTCGATGATCGCGCGCCCAATTGCAAGCATCTGCTTTTGTCCGCCCGACAAAAGTCCGGCGGCCGAGTCCCACTTTAACTTGAGTGCCGGAAAGTACTCAAAGACATGGTCCAACCTCTCTTGCGCGAAGCCCTTGGGCCCGGTAGCAAGCAACAAGTTCTCGCGTACCGACAACTTGCCAAAGATTCCCATCCCCTCTGGCACGTAGCCAATGCCCAAACGCGCAATATCAGGAGTGGGCATTTGCCGGATAGATCGTCCCTCAAAAAGGATCTGCCCTTCGCGTGCCTTCCATAACCCCATGATGGTGCGCAGAGTCGTCGTCTTGCCCGCGCCGTTGCGCCCCAGCAGCATCGTGACGCGACCGCGCCGCACCGCGAGGTCGACGCCATGCAAGATCTGATAGCGACCGATGTCCGTATGAACGTTTTGCAGGCAAAGCAGCGCATCGCCGGTCTCATCCATGTGCTGCCTCGCGCTGTGGTGTGCCGCCCGGCGCAAGGCCAAGGTAAGCTTGCTGCACAGCCGGCGTCTGCACGACATCGGCCGGCGCACCGTCGGCGATCAAGCTTCCGTCTTGAAGCACGATAAT
>CAZSOI010000344.1:0-5014 GCA_964608115.1 uncultured Burkholderiaceae bacterium
CCGTCACGTCCACTGCCTTCACTACGAACCCTACCGTAGGTGACACGATCGTCGTCATGGCGTGGACATGGGATGCAAACGGTTACCCCACCATCAGCGTCAGCGACAGCAGTGGCAACACCTACACGCAGGTCGCCCAGCCAACGGCCACCGGAGGGGGAGGGACCGGCTATCAAAACGCCGCCCTCTTTTATGCCACCGTCACAAAAACAGGCGCCAACTTCAAGGTGACCGTGAGCTCGGCGCAGTCCGGCTCGCAGATCGATGCAGTGGCGGCCGAATTCTCGGGCGTGGGAGCTTTGGATCAACTTAATAGCATCAATCAGACCACCACCACCGCGACGATCTCTACCCCCGCGGCGACCGCGGTCGCCGGCGAACTTGTAGTGTCCTCGCTGGGAATATATTTGCCTTCGGACAATTACACGACGATCAGCGCGTCATCCGGCTATACGACATTGGCCACGCAGACGAACAACAGTACCAACTCTGCCGGCGGCGGCGCGTACTTGATCGCCGCGTCGGCGGGCGTGCAAAGCATCACCTGGAGTAGCACCGGCGGTACGTTCTCGAACTGGCTGGGCATCATTGCCACCTTCAAACCCAGCTCGGGTGGCGGCGGCGGCACACCAGGCGCCTTTGCAGCCTATGAAACCGCTACGACACCCGCGACCGCGTATACCGGCAACATCAACACCAAAGTCTCGGGCGCCAGCTATTCAATAGACGTTGCCGCACTCAACTCCACCAAGACGGCGGTCAATACGAGCTTTAGCGGCAGCGTGCTCGTTCAGGTAATTGGTACTACGACTTCCACACCTACGCTCGACGCAAATGGTTGCCCGTCGACGAGTCCGCAAACGCTGGCTTCGCCCGGCACGGTGAACATCACCAATGGGCGCAGCACGATTAGCTTTCCGGCCGAACCCAACGCTTGGCGTTACGCCAAGGTCAAGGTGAGCTACCCGGCCGCAAGCCCCACCATCATCTCGTGTTCAGGTGATATGTACGCGATTCGACCATCGACATTGAGCGTGGTTGGAAACGACGCGGCCTGCACCGCGCCGGGCTGCTACCTGAACAACGCGACAACTAGTGGCACTCCAATCCAAGCCGCCGGCTCAGCTTTCACCCTGACCGCGACCGCCTACAACGCTGCGGCAACGCCCGCCATCACCACGAACTACCCAGGCGCCGGCATGAGCCTCGCGACCGCCTCGCTTGCGGCCATAGCCCCTGCCACCGTGAACGGCACTTTGACGCCAGGCAGCTTTTCGGGAAGCGGGGGTACCGCGACCTCCTCCACGGCGACCTACACCGAGGTCGGCGACTTTACCGTGCAATTCCAAGACACGGGATTTGCGATCGTCGACTCGACGGAAAGCCCCAATCCCGCGCCTGGCATTACCTCGCCCGTGACAGCCGCCAGTTGCTCGGGGTATTACGTGTGCTCGGCCTCGACCACCCTTGGCCGCTTTATACCGGCACAGTTTGCGATCACGCCCGCGGCACCCGTTGCCGCCTGCAACGGTTTTACCTATTTTGGCGAAAGTTTTTCCACGCCCTTTACCCTGATTGCCCAAAATGCCAGCGGCAGCACGACACAGAACTATGCCGGTGCCCTGGCCAAGCTTGCGCTCACAACATGGAGCAACTTTGTTTTTAGCGCTAGCGGCAACCCATCGGGAACGACTTTGTCAAGCGGCACTACCGCTCCGAGCGGCACCTGGGTCGCAGGTAGCGCCAGCGTCAGCGCCAGCCAAATCATCAGTGTGCCGGCGACCCCTGCAGGGCCTTCGAACGTCACCATCTTGGCCAAACCCGTCGATAGCGACGGCGTCACACTGGCCAGTGCAACGGCAGTGACGTCGACGACCGCGACGCTTTACGAAGGGCGCGCACGGATGGTCAACGCGATCGGACCGGAGACAACGGATCTCCTCGTGCCCTTTTTGGTCGAGTACTGGCAAAGCGCTTCGGCGGGCTGGCAAATAAACACTTCGGACATCTGCACCGATGCGAGCATACAAATTACCGCAGGCACACTTGCGGCCTCCGCGACTTGCGTGCGCGATACTGGCAACCCTGGCAACAGCGGCGCGGGCTGCACGGGTTCCAGCCCCATTGCCAACCACAAGTACTTGGAGGGCGGAGTTTCGGGCACGGACAGCAACGGCGTGGCCGGGTTTGCTGGAAACTTCAATTTGTGGCTCGCTGGGCCTGGTGCAGGGAATTTGGGATATGTAACTGTCAGTGCCACCGTCCCGACTTGGTTGCAATACGACTGGACGGGAACAGTCGGCAATCCGTCCGCAATAGCGACCTTTGGCATGCCTCGGACCGGTCCAGTCCTATACCGGAGCGAAATCTACTTTTAGCGGTTATCGGCAGGCCGGCTGCCGTGCCCGGCGCGCCCAACCCCGGTTGCAGCGCTTGAGCAGGGCGAAGTTTCCTCGAATCCGCCGACTTTTCGAGGCATTCGCTGGCGCTCGCCCCACATACCATCAGCAGACGACTATAGAGGTGGACAACTTTGTCCACCGTATAAACATTGTTGGGCGGGGTGATGTTGCTAGGACGTTGGAGTTCGCCGCTATCCTTGTTTGCTGCCGGCCGAAAGGCCGTGCGAGCAAGGACGGTTGGCGTGCACGCGGGCCAACGACGGCTTGCGGCCGTGCAGCTGCACGCCACAGCGCCCTTGCCCACACTGGAGTCACTGCGCCAGTCCAGCGCGGAATCAGGTGGCATCACAAACACGATTCGGGCTTTGGCACAAGAGGGATTTTTCGCCGGCGCGCGGGTATTTCTCACTCTGCCGGGGGAAAAGTACGACACGATCACCATTGCTTCGCCGCCCGCGGTACCGGAGGAAGAGTTGCGCGATGCGTTGCGCTGGCAGATGCGCGGCGCGCTCGCCTACCCGCCCGAAGAGGCGGCCTTCGACTTCATACGGCTGCCCAAGGCTTCCGACGGCGAATCGGAGTCCACCTCTGCCACGGCCATATTGATAGTGGCCGCCCGCCGACGTGACATCGCGCAAGCGCTAGCTCCATTTCAGGCTGCCGGAGTCCAGGTCGACGCCGTTGACATCCCCGAAATGGCCCAACGCAACTTGCTTAGCGGCGCGGCAAAAACTGATACCTGCCAGGCCTTTTTGTCTTTCGATGACTCAAGCGCATTGCTAACGGTGCAGCTCGCCGAGGAGCTGTGTTTTGCTCGACGAATGCAACTGCCTGGCGCTAGGCGTTTGGAAGAGGACGAACCCGAGCACATCGCAGACCGAATCGCCACCAACGTGCAGCGCTCGCTTGAGGTGTTTGCCCGCCAGTCTCAGATGCCGGAAGTCGCTTCCGTGGTCATCGGCACACACCCGCACGCTTCGATCATTGCCCGCGCCATAAAGGAACAGGCGACGGTCGTTACCACGTTGTTTGACCCGGCAACAACCGTTGCATGGGGACAGAACGTGCGTGGCGACCTCACCGGTACAGCGCTTATGGCGCCCGAACTGCTGCTCGCTCTGGGTGCAGCTCTGCGCAGCGATGAGCAGGCTCGCAGCATCGCCGAAAGTGCGCTGTCCTTGCCCGGCTGGCTGCTGCCTAGCAAGAAAGCCGCATAACGCACTTCGACGATCAATGCCAATCATGGCTCAAAACATCAACCTTCTCGAGCAAACAAGTTCCGCGCCCTCCGCCGCTCGCGTTGGTTTGCGCCGCGCTGTCATTGCCGCCGTCTTGATCGGCGTGGTCACGGCAACCGTCGCCGCCTTGCAGTTGCGCAGTCTGGAAAACGCACGCGCAGAACTTGCGCGGGTTCGGGCAGAGTCGCAGCGACTGGAGCGTGAGCAGGTCCACGCGGCTACTCCCGATGCCGCGTTGCTCGAACAAATTTCACACGATGAGCGCGATGTCGAGGCCCTCGAGCTGATCGCCCATCAGCTCACCAACGGCAGCTTCGGCCGTACCCAGGGCTTTGCCGACGAGCTGCGCGCTTTTGGCCGCGCCACCGCCCCGGGAATCTGGCTCACGGGACTCAAGCTCGACAATCCAACGAACTCAATGACGCTCGATGGCAAGGCAATTGACGCTTCGCGTGTACCGGCCCTGATCCATGCGTTGGAATCCGAACCGCATTTTTCTGGCACGCGCTTTGCCTCAATCGAACTGCATATCAGCGAAACGGAGGCAAGCGGCGCGCCGCGCACGGTGGCCTTCCGTATCGCAACGCCGGTCTCGGACCTGTTGCTCGATGCAGGCAAGGAGCGGCTTCATGCAGCATCGGGCGGCACCGCACAAGTGGCAACGGCACGATGAAAAAGCGCCTGAAAAAATGGTGGCAAAAGCGCACGCTGCGCGAGCGCCTGGCGGTGCAGCTGGCAGCGCTGACGGTCGTCGCCACGATAGTCGACACGGCTGCCCTTGCGCCAACGCGCAAAGAAGCGGACCACGTGCGAGGCGAATTGGCCGGGGCCAAATCCGAACTCGAGAAGACCCGCGCCGCCATCGAAGAGCAAGCACGACAAAGCGAAAGTTACATCGAAGGGCGCAAAAGCGAGCTGCAACAGCGACGCAAAGCGGCCGAAGACGTGATACGTGAGGCCCAGGTCGACCTGATTACTCCGCAGCAAATGAAACACCAGCTCGCGGCAATTCTCGAGAAGTTTCCCCAGATGAGCATCGTCGCGATGAACTCGCTTGCGCCCGTGCCGCTGGGCTTTGCCACGCCCTCAAAGTCAACGGCCAACCATGCGGCGGCCACCGCCCAGGTACCAGGGCTGGCACCAAATGTTGTGGCCGGCCTGTACCAACACGGACTGGAAGTCACGGTCGAAGGCCACTATCTAGATTTGATTGGATACCTGCAAACACTCGAACATGCGCCGCACCGCGTTTATTGGCGTGACCTGGACCTGGCCGTCAATGACAAGGGCGTACCCGTGACCAAGATCGGGCTGTTTACTCTTTCAAGAGACCCAACATGGCTGAGCCTTTGATGCGTATGGCGCGCCGCGGCC
>CAZSOI010000345.1:0-2635 GCA_964608115.1 uncultured Burkholderiaceae bacterium
GCATTTCAATGAGCACGCTCATGTACTGATTCCCTGGTTGGCGCGCACAGGCAGATTAATGCGGCGCAAGTGCAAGGCCGAAAGTATCCTTGTTAACCAATCGTGGAACATAGCCCTGATGCCCGGCGTGACCGCATCGGCGCGCGCCGACCTTACGTGTGCGACATCGACCCGGTCCGCGCCCTGTCCGTACGCGGCCAGTAGCGCCTTGTGAGCCAGAATGTTGATGCGTCGCGGAAGCCCGCGTGCGGCACTGTAAATGCTGCGAATCGCCTTGTCGGTAAATAGCGGCGTGCTCTTGCAGTAGCCGGCGACTTTGGCACGGTGTTCGAGGTAAGCGCCAGTTTCGGTGAGTGACAGCGACCCCAGCCGATAGGAAAAGGTGATCCGGCTGCGCAACTGGCGCAGATTATCGTGCGCGAGCTTGGCGTCGAGCTCGCGTTGACCGACCAGTACTACCTGGATGAGTTTGCGTTGCTCGGTCTCCATGTTCGATAACAGGCGTAGGGACTCGAGCGTTTCGACCGGCATCGATTGGGCTTCGTCCAGGCACACCACCACTTGCTCGCCGCGTGAGGCGTAGCGCAGCAGGGCTCGATTGATGCTATTAAGCAGGCTGCTTTCCGAATCAGGATCGGGCACGCGCAACTTGAACTCGGAGGCGATCGTCATCAAGAGCGTCAAAGGGCGCAAGCAGGGGTTGGGAACGTAAGCGGTTCGAAATCGTCTGCGCGACTCGTTGGCAGCAGCCAGGCGGGCCAAAAAGCGCCGGCACAAAAGCGTTTTGCCCGATCCCACTTCGCCCGTGATTTTGATAAATCCTTCCCCCGCGTCGGTCGCCATTAACAGCACGTTTAGCGCGTTGCGCTGGCAGGTCGAGGAGTAGACGAAGCTCGTGTCCGGAGTGATCGAAAACGGTACTCGCTCGAATCCAAAGTGATGGCAATACATTGCACCCTCAGCGCACGTGTGTGCCCAGATCGCCTTCCAGACGGCGCTGTAAATCGTCACGCTCCGCCTGCAGCTGCGCATCAGAATTGACAACTGTTGGTTTGATCAAAATCACCAGTTCTGTCTTGGTGCGCGACTTTTGCTTGGACGAGAACAGGTAACCAAGACCCGGCACCGTACCTAGGCCGGGCAGACCCGTACTCGTGTCGTTGGTGTTTACCGTCATCAGACCGCCAATAGCCACGATGTTGCCGTCGCGGCCCCGTACGACCGTATCGGTCTCCGAAACGGTGCTCGAAGCCAGCGGCAGCGTGTAGCTGCCCAGCGTACCCAGGTTGACGATCTTGTCCTTTTCGGCGACCGAGGAGACCGAGGGATGTACATGCAAGATGATGCTTCCGTCCTCGTCAATGCTGGGAGTGATGTCAAAGGAAACGCCCGAGAAAAACGGCTCGACCGTAATAGTCGGCGTGATGACGGCGCTCGACCCCGTGCCGGTGGCGATGTTGGTCGAGATGCCGGTTACGAAAAAGTCATCCGTGCCGACCTTGAGCGCGGCCTGCTGATTGTTCATCGTGGCTACGCGCGGGCTGGAAATCACTTGCATATCGCCTTGGGTCTGCAAGAACTCGAGCAGACCCGCAAAGTTATTGGTCTGGAACGCCAAGCCAAAGAGCGGGTTGGCGCTTTGGCCGCTTTGTGACAGCAAGGTTCCGGGAGTCGCCGTGAGTATGCTGTCGGCTATCGATCCCGTCGGAGACAGGCTGGCGCCGGGCGTTAGCATGCCGGTTGCACTGCGGGCGCCGGCGCCATTGTGAAACGCGGCCCAGTTAACCCCGGTTTGCGAGGAATCATTTAAGGTGACCTCGATAATCTTGGCCTCAAGAACAATTTGCCGCTCGATGCTAAGACGCATCGAGCGAAGGTAATGCTCGACCTGGCGCAGTTGGCGCGGAAGTGCTCGTACCACGATCACCCCCGATTGCGGGGAAACGATCAGCTGGGTGCCGTCCCTTCTTTCGGGATTTACGGGCACCAACAACTTTAGTGAGGCTTCGATCTCCGCCCAGAGGTCAGTGCGAATCTGCGTTGTGATTCTTGTCGATTCGCTGGCGCTCGGGGCGCCCGGAGCGCCTGGAGCGCCTGGAGCAGGGGTGCTCGGAGGTGTGCCATTTGGTGTAGGTACGCCGGATGTTCCGTTGTTCATTGCCTGTGTGATGGAGCCCGAGGTAACGCGCAATTCGCTGCGACCCGTGCGGCTTTCGGTGGGATAGTTGACTGTGAACACGCGGGTCTCTAGGCCGGCGGCTTGCACGAAGATGCGTGTGCCAAGAATTTTGTATTCAAAGCCGTAGGCTTCCCGAAGCGTCTCCAGCGCCTCGACCAAGCTCACGTCCTTGAGCGTCACCGTGATCGGCGTCTTGAGCTCGGGGTCGATCACCATCGAGTAGCGAGTGTCCTTGGCCAACGCGGCAAAAACTTGTACGGCGGGTAGTTGCACGACGTTCAAATCAAAGCGAGGTTCGGCCGGCGCGCCGGAGAGCCGCGATAGCGATAGCTCGGGGGGAGGTAACAGCTCTCGGGCAACGTCAGGCGGCAAGTTGGGCACACGCGCTTGCGAAGGCTCGGAAAGTGCGCTTCGAATTTCCGGGATTACCTCGGCGCTTCGGGGAGTCGTGCCTTG
>CAZSOI010000346.1:0-2349 GCA_964608115.1 uncultured Burkholderiaceae bacterium
GCAGGGCATGGTGCAAGAGTTGCTAGACGCGCTGGAACACCGGTTGCGCAAGGACTATCTCGATGGCCGGACCGAGCGCAAAGGAAGGCGGCGCGTCCTGCGCATCGACGGCAAGAGGGCGTTGCCCGTGACCGATGAGCAGCGTGAGCGAGTGCTTTCGTTTCTCGCCGATTTCGCCAAGGAACAGCCCGACCCCAGGTTCTTCAAGCCGCTGGACGTTGCGCGCCGCATTGCCGGCACGGGCAGCCTGGGGGTGGATCGCTTCGTCATCCTCGTGGAAGGCAAAGGCGCTCCGGACCGCAATTACCTGCTTGACCTCAAGGAGGCGCTGCCGTCGTCGCTCATTCCCCATTTGCGAACACGGCAACCGGAATGGAAGACTGAGGCGCACCGGGTCGTGGCGGTAATGCAGCGCATGCAAGCGGTGTCGATGGCCTTTCTGCACCCGGTCACGATTGGTGGCATCCCCTATGTGTTGCGAGGTCTGGCACCGAGCGAAGATCGCGTGGCGCTATCGGCTTGGAATAAGAGGCTTCGTCGTCTTCAGGGCGTCATGAAGGCGATGGGAGAGATTCTTGCTTGGGGACAGTTGCGCAGTAGCGGCCGCGATGGTTCGGCGATCGCCGATGAGCTCATCGCGTACGGTAAAGACATCGGATGGAAAAAGCCGCTGCTCGCTGCGGCTGAGCTCTGCGGTGAGCAAGTGGAGAAAGATTGGCGCATCTACGCGCAACACTTCGATGACAACCCGCGGCGAAGTTAGGTACTGTCCGCTGCCTGCATGAAATGCATGGCGTTTTTTGCCTGCGGGCGGTCCAGTTTGAACGAAAACTGCGAGATAGTCACACATGTTCGCATTTTTCGTACCTCCAAGTCAGCTTTTCGGAAGCGCTGGCGTCCGCATTGGGTCGATTTTGCAAAAACACGACCGCTATCGCCACGGTCACTCAATGTCGGCTTCTATGAGGACATTTGTCAAGCCCCTTGTGATGGTGGCGTGATGTCGTTGGATTCATGGCGGCACTCGCAATTTGTTGACCGGCGTTACTGCGCGATTGCATCCTGATCTTGGGTCGGGGCGTTGTGAGCGTTCGAGCCAGAGCTCGGACGAACTTCTATCCGTGCCGGAACAGGTGTCCGGGCACCATATACCGTATGCGCGCAAGGCGCTCTGGGAAGCCCCTGTTACCGACGCGCCCCATCTATGGGAACGGTCACCGCTTGATGACCCGCCGACATTTCGGGCACGTCGACCTTTGATCATGATGTTGCGATGCATGCCAGTTATGCAATTGGTTGGGTTCGTTGCGCGTCAGAGGGCAACCGTCTTGAGAGTTGCTCCGGCCGGAACCTCACCGTGCTCGATGTAACGCCACAGCGCAATGGCCAGGCGCCGCGCCAAAGCGACGATGCCGATGCGCCGCGAGCGCTTGCCGGCGATGCCAAAGCGCTGGGCAAACCATTGACTCATGGCGCTGTCGGGCTGCAACGTAAGCCATCTCCAGGCCAGCTCCACAAGGAGTGCTCGCGCTCGCTTGTTGCCAGACTTGCTGATGCCTTGTTCGTGCTCCAAGGTGCCGCTGGCGTAGGGCGTCGGCGTCAAGCCCAAACAGCCGGCGACCTGCCGCCGGTTGGCAAAGCGGCGCCAACCGAATATCTCCTTGTCCAGAATCCAGGCGCCGCGCGGTCCGATCGCCCGAAGCTTGGCCAGCTGCGCCACGATCGGATGCGCTCCTTGGGTCACCTCGTGACGCCGCTCGGCCTCCAGGGCGTTGAGCTGCTGCTTGACCAAGTCCAAGCGCGCATACTCGCGCTCGATCTCTGCGCCAAGCAGCGGCGGTACCTGCGTGCGGTGGGTGCTCCACCACGCCTGCCAGCTGCGCCCGCCGATGCGCCCCGGGCGCAGGTTGTGCATGACCAAAAGCGAGCCGATGCGGTTGGTGTGGGCGATGCGCTCGTGCGCGAGGCGTGCTATTTCCCGGTGCGTGCGCCGGGCATCCTCCTGCTGCGCGCTGGGCTCGTGCACCACGGTCCATACGCGCCGCTCACCGCGGTAATAGCGCAGCAGCAAACCCAGAAGCTTGTCCGCATCCAGCCGGTCGGTCTTTGCGCGCTTGGCACGGCGGTTGACTTCAATGCTCGAGGAATCGACCACGATGTTCTCGACACCTTGCTCGCGCAACCAGCGGTGCAGCCACCAGCCGTCGCGGCCCGCCTCGTGGCAACTATGTACCTTGGCTTGGGGATCCAGGCCGCAGCGCGCTCGCGCTTTCTTCAAACAGTCCAGAACCGCCGCCTGGTCCCCTGCGTTGACCGAGTACCGGCTCGGGCTGCGCACCCCGTCGCTGC
>CAZSOI010000347.1:0-1981 GCA_964608115.1 uncultured Burkholderiaceae bacterium
TGAGCCCCGGTCACCAAGTCAGCGACGGTTCGCGCATCTTCCAAATGCGTAGGCAGTTCAATTCCCAAACGGCTTTCTAGCGCAAGGACAATGTACATCATGCCAAGCTGATCAACGTCGAGAACATCAAAGTTGGAGTCTGAAGATAGGTTTTCTGCTTCATCGCCAATTACACTCCGCACAACTTCGAGCACGAGTCTTTCCATCAAATGTTTGATCATAGCGACGCCCCCCAGCGCGTGCCTTCGGTCGATAATCGACCGAGAATTGACCATTAAAATGTAAACCATAAACGCGGCGCAAACTGGACGCGACAGTGACAGGAGCGTGGACAAGTGCTGATTTATCCGCTGACTGGGCGGTAAGCGACCGCAACCGATCAGCGATTGTGTCAACGCAGCGGTCGACGATGCGGGCGATCGCTGTCGCTATTACGAGGTCGCCGCGGTGGCATTGAGCGGCGACGAGCTTTGTAGATTTTACGATTTTAAGTATAAACGAGAAAACCTCAAACCTAATTCTTTCGCGATGTTCTGCTTTGGCTTACTGATGAAGCCGAATCACAAGAGGAATGGATACGCCGGTCACCCACAGATACCAAAGTATCCCCGAGCTGACAAAGAATGCCCCGGCAAAAAACTTTCGCACCTCCCTGAATTTTATCGCGACATAGAGAGCCGCTATGGCGTATAAAACGATGAAGATGACGAGCCAGATCGGTAACGAGATGAGCCACATCGGTAACATAGGTACACTTATACACCTCAATATTCGGCTGCGGCAATGGAAATGTCGCAGCCGTGAGCGAATCGGCTTCCTCTGTCAGAGCGGTTGATATCGCAAGGCAGATGGGTCTATCTTGACCCAGCCATGATCCCATTGGCACCGAAGTTGGCAAAGCAATTGCGTTAGATCACCGCATCACAGCCCTCTCAACTTTGCTGAGCAAGGTCCTTTGTAGTTCCGATGGAGATCTATTAATGCGCGCAGGACCATTCGTCGTCGCGGGTATACTCCTCTTTGCATGCGTCGCCTTTGCCGCAGAACCCATGGCGCCGCGCGACATTCAGGCAACCTTTTTCGACGGCAAACCGTTTACCGCTTCAAGTACGAGCGGCACTCGATTCAAGATGATTCTCACCCCGGATGGGAAAATGACCCGTGAGCCTCGCGGAAAGTCTGGTAAGAAGAACTCCGGCACTTGGAAACTTGACACCTCAGGCTTTTGCACGACTTGGGAGCAAGCCGCGACCAATTGCTACACCGTCGTCCCAAGCGGCAAGAATAAGTGGTCGATTCAAAAAGGTTCTACGACAGTCGCGGTGTGGGCCAAATAGCTGGCAGCGGTCAAAAGAGAGAACTGATTAGAACCTATCTCAAAATTGCTGACCGGTGTCGATCCGCTATAAATGTCGGATGATTCAGCTCACGGACGAGCAGTGGGAGCGCATCCGGAATCATTTTCCGGAGGAGCACATTCCCGATGGCGGCGCGGCAGTAGTGCGCGACGAGCCCGATCTTGTCACGCGGCTTGGATTCCTGCAGAATGCAACCGGAGGCATCCTCGATCCGTTTTCAAGTTTTCTGGCGCTACGCGGGATGAAGACGTTGCCGCTGCGCATGGAGCGCCGCGCCGACGATCTGATCGACGATATCGAACGGGCGCTGTCGATCCTGTAATTTGGCTCCTTGACGATCGAATAAGCCGAACGCGGCTTCACGCCCTCAGGTCCTGCTCCGTCGCGGTGCGCGAGTTCGGCGCATCAGAAGCTGGACCGATGCGGCGGAAGACCGTTCATGTCCCCTGGCTCACTATAGTCTCTGCGTGGCCGCACAGAAGAACGCGAAAGGAGAGTTCGATACATGTCCTTGCCAAGCCAACGCCCGGAAACCCTCGCCCTTCACGCCGGCTGGCGCGCCGATCCGGCCACCGGCGCGGTCGCGGTGCCGATCTATCAGACCACGTCGTACCAGTTTCGCG
>CAZSOI010000348.1:0-1703 GCA_964608115.1 uncultured Burkholderiaceae bacterium
ACAGTTCCGGAATTCACCTGCCTCATCGGAACCATGGTGCAGGAAGTCTATGAAACCTGTCCGGCGATCCGAAAAGCGTGCGACGCAAGTATCAGCGGTCACGCGGCAAAGGTCGAAGCCGATATAGCCGAAGCGATGAAACACCTTGGCATTCGCGCAAAGTGGACGGCACGAAGCCTAGCGCTCCACACGCAAGCGGTGCTGCAAGGCGCTTTCATTCTAGCAAAGACGAAAGGCAATGCCGCTGTCGCTGGAGAAAGCATCGACCATCTGCGTCGTTACATCGAACTCTTGTTTAGTATTCCCAACGTAAAGGAGAAATGACCATGCGATTCATGATTTTCGTCAAGGGTACAAAGACGTCAGAGACTGGTGCGATGCCAAGCCAGGAACTCCTTGCAGCGATGGGTAACTATAACCAAGAACTCGTCGCCGCAGGCATTATGAAAGACGGCGGCGGGTTGCATCCCTCATCCAAGGGTGCGCGTGTCACATTCGCTGGGACGGAGCGCACGGTACGCAAGGGGCCTTTCCTCAACCCCGGAGAACTCGTGTCCGGGTACTGGCTGTGGGAATGTAAGTCGCTTGACGAAGCTATTGAATGGGTCAAGCGCGCGCCAAACCCGATGCCAGAGAACTCGGACATCGAAATTCGACAGCTTTATGAAATGGAAGACTTTGCGAAGGCGTAGGTGGCGAGTCACAATCAGACTTCACGACTTGCACAGTCGAAAGCGACCATTATTTCCCGCAATTAAACCCCGACTGGGGAAGGACCGACGAGATGGCAACCGAACTTGTGACTTATTTGAGCTTCGATGGCCAGTGCGAAGCAGCATTCAAGCACTACGAAAAAGTGTTCCGCGGCAAAATCCTGATGATGATGCGCCATGCGGACGCGCCTCCTGGTTCCGGCGTTCCGCAAAATCCTGAGACGGCCAATCGCATTATGCATGCCCGACTGAAAGTCGGTGACCGGCTGCTGATGGGAGGCGACGCCCCGCCCCAGTTTGCCTCTAAACCACAAGGTTTCTGCGCGAATGTCATGGTGGACGATCCGGCCGAAGCCGAGCGTATCTTTCGCGATCTGGGCGAAGGTGGCCGGGTTCAGATGCCAATTGCGGAAACATTTTGGGCGCGCCGATTTGGCATGTTGATCGACAAGTTCGGCATTCCATGGATGGTCAATTGCGAAAAACCGGCAGCCTAGCCGCATTAAGCTGCGGAGCTGCGCGCGGTCGCTGCTGGCTCCGCTTACCGTCTCCCGGAAGACCTTAGCGGCTCCGGCAGCCCTAAGTTCCTTCACCTGGGCATCAACGCTCTGGCGGTTCGTCGAGGCGCGTGCACAGCCGTATTTCATGCGCGCTCCTCAATCGTAGGGACTACCTGCGCGACAATTGCACCTCATCGGCAAACCACAGGTTGGGGAGGCCGTGCTCAACGAAGGGGACGCGGCACAGGCTGACTGGCGCGTGCCAGCGGTCGGCGCGTAGCGCTGCTCGAGGGTTAAGGCTTCCGTGTCCGGAAGCCTCCCGAGCACGGCGATACCGAAGACCTCTCCGTTGTCTCGGTGCCCGTGAACCTCGTAGGCGGGATGTTCATTCATGCCCCCATTATGCACGTATATTCTGCACAGAAAAAGCTATTTTTCATCAAAGAGTTGGGATTTGTGCAAAAATCTTGAATTCCGCACGCGCGGATTC
>CAZSOI010000349.1:0-11348 GCA_964608115.1 uncultured Burkholderiaceae bacterium
CAAAACGTGCGCCTTGCCGCGGTAACCCATCGCGCGCGCAATCAGCAGCAATATGGCCGGCCGCAGGCGTTTGCCGCCTCCGCCAATGATGTGCTCGCCGATCGTGCTAATCAGGACAACGTCGGAGGTGAGCCGCTCGCGTATCGTGGCGTCGACCGCGCGCATCTCTTCGGAAATGGGCGCGAGCAGATCGGCCAAGCTGCGAGTTCGCGGCGTCTGCTGCGGCAGGGTGGAGGCGGTTTGCACGGCGAGTCGTTATTCGAGCGCGTTGGATTATAGGAGGGCAGGCTGGCGCGCGTGACGCTGCGGCCGAAGGGCGGATCAAAATACAACCCGATTGACGGCGGGGCGTGAAAACGGCGATAATTTAAAGCTTTCGACGGGGCGCGGTGGCCCCGATCTGTGGGGGTCGGTGATGTTCGCGGTTATTAAGACAGGCGGCAAGCAATATCGCGTGAACGCGGGTGACCGGCTCAGGGTCGAAGCCTTGCCCAACGAGGTCGGCCAGCAAATTACCCTTGCGGACGTTTTGGCAGTTGGCGATGGCACGCAAGTGCGTGTGGGCGCACCGCGAGTTGAGGGCGCTGCCGTTCTTGCAACGGTCCTGGCCCACGGACGGCACCCCAAAGTGCGGATTTTTAAAATGCGCCGGCGCAAGCACTTTCAGAAGCACGCGGGACACCGGCAGAATTTCACCGAGATCCGGATTGATTCGATCGCCTAGTGGCGACCGGGCGCTCGCGGATCTGTTTAGATCATTGAGGTTAGAAGATGGCGCATAAGAAGGCGGGCGGATCCTCTCGTAACGGACGCGACTCGCAGGCAAAGCGACTGGGAGTCAAGGCCTACGGCGGGCAGACGATCATGGCCGGTGGCATCATCGTGCGCCAACGCGGCACGCGCTTTCACGCCGGGGACAATGTCGGCACGGGACGCGATTACACGCTGTTTGCTCTGGTTGACGGCACCGTACGCTTTGTGGTCGGCGGGCCAAAGAACCGCTGTTTGGTGAGCGTTCAGCCCAGCAGCGCTGCCTGACTGCGGCAAAACCGGCTCGGCGCACACATTGTGCGCGGCGCGAATGGCCACCGCGCATCGTGTTTACTGGTTTCTTTGCGCTGAGCGTTCAGCCCTTCTTGAGCGGTTGAGCCGATGAATTTTGTCGACGAAGCACGCATTGAAGTTAGCGGCGGCCGCGGAGGTAACGGCTGTGCGTCATTTCGCCGTGAAAAATTCATTCCCAAAGGCGGCCCCGACGGCGGAGACGGCGGCAGGGGCGGCAGTGTTTTTGGCGTTGCGGACCGTAACCTTAATACGCTGATCGAGTACCGCTATCAGCGCAAGCATGCCGCTGGCAGCGGCGAGCATGGGCGCGGGTCGGATTGCTTCGGCGCGAGCGGCTCGGACCTGGAGTTGCCGATGCCCGTTGGCACGGTGGTGCACGACGAGGACACCGGGGAAATCGTTGCCGACCTGGCCGAGCACGGCCAGCGGGCGCTTCTTGCCGCTGGTGGTGCGGGCGGCTTGGGTAATCTTCACTTTAAATCCAGTACGAATCGCGCCCCGCGCCAACATACGGCCGGAGAAGCGGGACAGCAACGCCGGCTGCGCCTGGAACTAAAGGTGCTTGCTGATGTGGGACTGCTCGGCGCGCCCAACGCCGGCAAATCGACGCTGCTTGCGGCGGTCTCCAACGCGCGTCCAAAAATCGCTGACTATCCTTTCACCACGATGCACCCGTATCTGGGAGTCGTGCGTCAAGAGGCGGGAAAAGGTTTTGTCGTTGCCGATTTGCCGGGACTTATCGAAGGTGCGGCCGAGGGAGCCGGCCTGGGCCACCGCTTTTTACGTCATGTGAGCCGAACGCGCCTGTTGCTTCACGTCCTGGACGTTGCCCCGTTTGACGCAACGCTCGATCCGGTTTCGCAAGCGCGCGCGATTTCCTCGGAACTGCGTAAATTTGACCCGACGCTGCTGCGCAGGCCGCGCTGGTACGTTTTAAACAAGATGGATCTGGTGCCCCCATCGGAGCGCGACGCGTTGATTGCGCGATTGCGTCGGCGCCTGCGCTCGAAGGCACCGATATTTGCAATTTCGGCGGTAACCGGCGAAGGTTGCCGGGACTTGATGTGGGCCGTGCAGCGTTTTTTGGAGGGACGAGGTTCGCCTGTGGCAAGAAGGCCACAGACCGCAACGCCCGATAGGCCTTTGGCGCAAAAGACGTTGCCGGTCGTCGCTTTGGCCCAGCGGGTCCTGACGTGAGCGCCATCGTGGGCGAAGCGCGCTTTGCGCGCACCGTGGTCAAGGTCGGCAGCAGCTTGGTCACCAACGACGGGCAAGGCCTGGATCTTGCGGCAATTTCACGGTGGGCCGGCCAAGTCGCCGCCCTGAGGTCCTTGGGAAAACAGGTGTTGCTGGTCTCCAGCGGGGCAATCGCGGAGGGCATGCAGCGGCTTGGATGGACGCGTCGACCCGAGGAGGTACATGAGTTGCAGGCTGCCGCTGCAGTGGGCCAGATGGGTTTGGCGCAGGCCTATGAGAGCTGCTTTGGCGCCTTGGGTTTGCGCACCGCACAGGTTTTGCTCACGCACGCGGATCTGGTCGATCGCGCACGCTACCTGAACGCCCGCTCGGCGCTGCTCACGCTACTCGATCTAGGAGTCATACCGGTGATCAACGAAAACGACACCGTGGTGACGGACGAGATCAAGTTTGGCGATAACGACACTCTTGCAGCGCTGGTGACCAACCTTGTTGAAGCCGACGTGCTGGTCATTCTGACCGATCAGCAGGGGCTGTTTGACGCCGATCCGCGCCTCGTACCGCAAGCGCGGCTGGTGCAAAGCGCTGCCGCCGGCGACCCGCAACTGGAGCGGTACGCGGGCGGCGCGGGCAGCGCCATCGGCCGCGGCGGGATGCTCAGCAAGGTGCTCGCGGCAAAGCGCGCCGCGCGTAGTGGGGCCGCGACCATTATTGCCTGCGGGCGCGAGCCCGATGTGCTGCTGCGCTTAGTGCAGGGCGAGTCAATCGGCACGTCGTTAAGCGCCGCATTGCCCAAGCGCGCCGCGCGCAAGCAATGGATCGCCGACCATCTGCAGACCAAAGGGCGCGTCACGATCGACGCAGGCGCCGCCACTGCACTATGTCACCAAGGCAAGAGCCTGTTGCCCATTGGGGTGGTCGAGGTAAGCGGCAGTTTCGCACGCGGCGACGTCATTTCGTGTATCGACGCCAGCGGACGGGAGGTTGCCCGCGGACTGGTCAATTATTCCAGCGCCGAAGCGAGCCTTATCGCGCGCCGCTCAAGTGCCGACATTGCGCAGGTGCTTGGCTTCATGGAAGAGCCCGAGCTCATACACCGCGATAACCTGGTGCTGCTGTGAGGCGCGCATCGCCACGGCTGCAGCGCGCGCACTCAGGGCCTATGCTGTCGCGCAGCATTTCGGCGCGATGTCGGCGAGAAAACGAACCGAGATAATTCTCGCAGCGCCTGCTCGTAGACGCGGCGCTTGAATTCGATCACCGAATCCATCGGAATCCAATATTCGCTCCAGCGCCAGGCGTCAAACTCGGGTTTCTCGCTTCGACGCAGACACACATCACAGTCGCGACCGAGCAAGCGAAGCAAATACCAGATCTGCTTTTGTCCGCGGTAATTTCCGCGCAATTCGCGCCGTATCCACTGCTCGGGCACTTCGTAACGCAACCAGTCTCGCGTGCGGGCGAGAATCTTCACGTGCTCACTCTGCAAACCGATTTCTTCGTAGAGCTCGCGGTACATCGCTTGCTCGGGCGACTCGCCGTGCTTGATCCCACCCTGGGGAAATTGCCAAGAATGCTGTTTTACTCGCTTTCCCCAGAATACCTCGCTGCGTTCGTTGAGCAGGATGATGCCGACGTTGGGGCGGTACCCATCCTTGTCCAGCATGCCATCACCTGAAGCTATATCATCTGCGACCCATTATATGGCCCGAAACAGCGGTCGGAAAACGGAATGAATCGGCGATGCGCGCCTCGCAATTCTTGATTTGCACCCAAAAAGAAGCGCCTGCGGACGCGGAAATTGTCAGCCAGAAGCTGATGCTGCGTGCAGGAATGATCCGACGGCTTGCGGCGGGAATCTATAGCTATTTGCCTCTGGCCCTGCGCTCCATCCGGCGCATCGAGGCGATCATTCGGGAAGAAATGAACCGAGCCGGTGCCATGGAACTGCTCATGCCCGTTGTGCAGCCGGCTGAGCTCTGGATGGAATCGGGACGCTGGGAAAAATACGGGCCGGAGCTCTTGCGGGTCAAGGACCGACACCAGCGGGATTTCGTTCTGCAGCCGACTTCCGAGGAAGTCATAACCGATATCGCGCGCCAGGAAATTCGTAGCTACCGCCAGCTTCCTGCAAATTTTTACCATATTCAGACGAAATTTCGCGATGAACGTCGGCCGCGGTTTGGCCTCATGCGGGGCCGAGAGTTCACGATGAAGGATGCCTATTCCTTTGATCGCGACATTGCATCGGCGCATCGCAGCTATCAGAAGATGTTCGAGACATACGAGCGCATTTTTTCGCGCATGGGGCTGCGATTTCGCGCCGTCACCGCCGACACCGGCGCAATCGGAGGGACGCGTTCGCACGAGTTTCAGGTCATCGCCGAAAATGGCGAGGACGCAATCGCGTACTGCCCGCAGGGCGACTACGCGGCCAACGTTGAACTGGCCGAGGCGCTCGCGCTGCTTTCGGAGCGTGCTCCGGCGCGCGAGCCGTTGCGTAAGATGGCAACGCCGAACCGCGCACGCTGCCTCGATGTTGCCGAATTTCTTGCAGTGCCGCTGCAGCAGGTCGTCAAATCTTTGGTTGTCGCGGTTGACCAAGCCGACGCTGCACCGAAGATCTTTCTTTTGTTATTGCGCGCCGACCACGAACTTAACGAGGTCAAGACCGGCAAACTTCCAGGCCTTGCAGGCGGTTGGCGCTTTGCCAGCGATGCTGAGATTGCGGCCGCATTCGGTTCTTCGCCGGGCTACCTTGGTCCGGTATTTGCACGTGCGCCGCACACTGCGGTGCAGGTGATTGCCGACCGAACGGTTGCCTTTATGAGCGACTTCGTCTGTGGCGCGAACGAAGAGGGCTACCATTTCACGGGAGTTAATTGGGGCCGCGACCTGCCCGAACCCGATCGTACGGCGGACCTGCGCAACGTTGTGTCAGGCGACCCCTCGCCTGACGGCAAGGGACGATTGGCAATACAGCGCGGCATCGAAGTCGGTCACGTGTTTTACCTGGGCACAAAGTATTCGGAGAGTCTGCATGCGAGCTTCCTCGATGAAGAGGGCCGCGCACAGCTTTTTGAAATGGGTTGCTACGGCATCGGGGTCACGCGCTTGCTCGGCGCGGCGATCGAACAAAACCACGATGCACGCGGCATCGTGTGGCCCGAGCCAATTGCTCCTTTTTCGGTAGTGATCTGCCCCGTAAACTATCAGCAATCGCAGCTCGTGCGATCGGCGGCCGACGCCTTGTATCAGGCCTTGCTGCACGCCGGGGTCGATGTGTTGCTCGATGATCGTGGCGAACGCCCAGGAGCCATGTTCGCAGATGCCGAACTGATCGGAATTCCCCACCGGATAACAATCGGAGAGCGTGGCATGAAGCTCGGGCAGTTCGAATATGCGCCGCGCGCTACCTTGGAGGTTGCGCCAGTTGACAGTGCAAGCGCGGTAAAGTTTCTCCTTGAGCGCCTTGTCCGCTAAAACGCGCCGCGCCCAGCGCCGCCGATTTGCCGCGCTCGGCCTTTTGCTGCCGATCTTGCCAGGTACAAGCTGGGCCGGCGCCCAGCAATACGAGACGCTTGCCGACTCCGTTCGCGGCGCTTTGGCGGCGCAGATTGCTGACAGCTCACCGCCGATTCGGCAGTTTGCCAGCGCTGAGGCGCGCGAGGCCTTTGAACATTGGGTGGTTCAGATGTCGGCGCGTCTGATCGCGCGCTTGCCCGAAAAGCGCAACCGCACCGACTTGCTGCAGTGTTTGGATTACGAGTGCACCCGTGCGGGCCTGGATCGGCAAATGGTGCTCGGATTGATCCAGGTGGAAAGTAATTTTCGCAAGTACGCGATTTCCGACGTGGGTGCCCGTGGGCTGATGCAGGTGATGCCGTTTTGGACCGCGCTCATTGGCGACGGCAACGTGCGCCGGTTGTTCGAAATGCGAACCAACCTTCGTTACGGCTGCGTCATCTTGCGCCATTATTTGGACTCCGAACGAGGCGATCTGTTTCGGGCCCTTGGACGCTATAACGGCAGTGTCGGGCAGGCGGCCTACCCCAGCTCGGTTCTCGCCGCTTGGAGGGGCGACTGGAATTACCCGTAAAGCACAAGTGCCGTCAGGCGGTTTGCTAGCGCTGCGGCAACTTCGCAGCAGCAAGCCGGCAACAGCCTAATGTCGCCGCGCGTGGCCACCGGTATGGGGCGATCCGGCCATCGAGCCAAATGCGCGCATCATTTTTGCCAGTCCCCCTTTGCGCATTTTCTTCATCAACGCGCTCATCTGGTCGTATTGCGCCAGCAAGCGGTTGACCTCCTGGACCGGAACGCCGGCGCCACTGGCAATGCGCCGCTTGCGCGATGCCTTTACCAGCTCGGGTTTGCTGCGCTCGTCGGGGGTCATCGAATTCAGTATTCCTTCCATGCGGCGCACCTGGCGTTCTGCTTCGCGCGGATTGACCTGACCGGCGGCTTGGGCGAATTGCGCCGGCAGCTTCTCGAGTAGGCCGCCGAAACCTCCCAGGCGGCGCATCTGGGCGATTTGTTCGCGAAAATCATTCAAGTCAAAACGTGCGCCCGACTGCATGCGCTGGGCGAGCTTCTCGGCAGCACCGATATCAAGGGAGCTTTTGACTTCTTCGACCAGCGCGACGATATCGCCCATGCCCAGCACCCGCCCGGCCATGCGCTCTGCATCAAAAGGCTCCAGGCCTGTGAGTTTCTCCCCGGTGCCCGCAAACTTGATGGGTTTACCGGTGATGTGCGTCACGGAAAGGGCAGCGCCGCCGCGCGCATCCCCGTCAAGCTTGGTAAGGATGATTCCCGTCAAGGGCAGACGTGAGCCGAAGGTTGCGGCGGTATTGACCGCGTCCTGGCCCAGCATTGCGTCGACAATGAGCAAGGTCTCCACGGGTCGCAAAGCCGCGTGCAGCTGCGCAATTTCCTCCATCATGGGCTCGTCGATCGTCGTTCGTCCGGCCGTGTCAACCAGCACAACATCGAGCAGATGGCGACGCGCGTGCGCAAGGGCTGCCTGGGCGATTTGCACCGGAGGCATTTGCGCTGGCGTGGGAAAGAACTCGATATGGGCCTGTTGGCAGACCAATTGCAGCTGCGCGATGGCCGCCGGACGATAGACGTCAGTGGAAACCGCAAGCACTTTCTTGCGCCGCTCGGTCGATAACCAGCGGCCAAGCTTGCCGCTAGTCGTTGTTTTGCCGGCTCCTTGTAATCCCGCGAGCAAGATTACGGCGGGAGGTTGCGTTGCAAGGTCCAACTCGCGCTGCTTTTGCGGCAGATCACCACCCATCAGCCGGACCAGCTCACGGTGTACGACGCCCACCAGTGCTTGGCCGGGCGTCAGGCTGCCGATGACATCCTGGCCCAGGGCATCTTCGCGGACCCGGGCGATGAAATCGCGTACGACGGGCAGCGCCACGTCGGCCTCGAGCAGCGCCAGGCGCACCTCGCGAAGCGCCTCCTGCATGTTGGCTTCTGTCAAGCGAGCCTGTCCACGAACCTGCTTAACGATGCGGGCCAATCGGTCCGTCAGTTGATCGAGCATCGCATTGTTCCCCGTGCGCGCGTGGTATATAGACGCGCTATGCAAATAGGCGCATTTTACGGGTGGGCGCACTTTACGGTCGCGGCGGCCTACCTAGTGGTTGCTTACCGCTGCTGGGTGGCTTTGCACCGGGGCGATGACGTGCGGCCATCGGGCTTAGTAGGAATTCTTTTGGCAGCGGCCGTCATCGGTCATGCCACGCTGCTTGTGCAGGACGTTATTGGCACCGGGGGTTTGCGCTTTGGCTTCTCCCAGGCCCTTTCGGCAACCTTCGTCATCGCTTGCGGTTTGTTGTGGATCGAGGGGTTCTTTGTTTCATTGGTCGGCCTGTATGCGCTCTTGACGCCGCTCGCGGCGATCACCTTATTGCTGCCTTTAGTGTTTCATGGGATCGCGCTGGCGGCAGAAGGGAGCTCGCTTGCACTGCGCGTGCACCTGGCTGTCTCGGTGCTGGCCTACAGCCTTTTTACGGTCGCTGCGCTGCACAGCGTGCTGATGACCTCGATCGACCGGTATTTGCACCAGCCTTTGCGCGAATCTTCTGGGGCGTTGGGCCCGCTTTTGTCACGCATGCCACCGCTGCTGGCGCTGGAGTCCTTGCTGTTTCGGCAGCTTGCCGCCGGTTTTGTGCTGCTCACGGCTTCCCTTGCGAGCGGGATCATTTTCTCCGAGGAACTTTTCGGCCGACCGCTGCGCTTTGATCACAAGACGCTCTTTGCCATCATCGCATGGTGCGTTTTCGCCGGACTTTTGGTCGGGCGCTATGCTTTTGGATGGCGCGGACGGGTCGCCCAACGCTGGCTTTTCGTGGGATTCCTGATGTTGCTGCTGGCCTATATTGGCAGCCGATTCGTTTTCGAAGTCGTATTGGGCAGAGTATGGGTGTGATGCGCTTGCTCTTTTGGGCGCTGATTGGAGTCCTGGCGTACCTTGCCTTGCGCCGCCTGGCGCGTGATGGCCAGCCGGGCGGGCGCGGGCGGCCTGGGTCGAGCCGGGCGGCCGAGGACATGGTGCGCTGTGCTGTCTGCGGGCTGAACCTGCCAAAATCCGAGGCTCTGCCACTGGACGGACGCTGGGCCTGCTGCGCGGAGCATGCCCGGCAGCAACCGCCGGCGGCGCAATCATGATCGATGCAGCGCTGCGCATAGCTTTTGACCGCGGCGCGCGAGGCCCCGGTTGCAGACCACTGTGATGAACTCGACAAGCAAACCCCCACGTGGCGAGCGCGCTGCAAGCGCCAAAGCATCGGCCCAGCTGATGCGTGTAGAGCCGGCCTGGGGAACGCTTTACGCCTTGGCGTTGGCCCGTGTCCTGGTGACGGCCTTCGTGCTGCTGTCGGCAATTGTGTTCGCTACGCCGCTGGCAAGTCGCCTAAGCGGTGCAAGCGTTTCGGAAATCGTCGTTGGATTGGCCACATACTTTGGCATCGCCATCGCCATGGCACTGGCTTCTTTGTATTACCGGCGCCATTTCCTGGGGCAATTGAGCGCACAGCTTGCTGTGGACTTGATCATGGCCACGGTCCTTGTCGTTCTGGGCGGCGGAATGCGCAGCGAGTTCGTCGTCTTTTATTTGGTCCCAATTGCCGGCGCCTCGCTCATGTTGCCCACCAGCGCGGCGTTTTTCACGACTTCGATTGCGGTCTTGTTCCTTCTAAGCGATGCCGTCTTGCGCGGCTTGCGGGAGCAACATGCCGAAACGCAACTCTTCCAGGCCGGCCTGTACGGGGCGGCGCTGTTCGGTCTGACCGGGTTGTTGCGACTGCTCTCGGCGCGGCTAAACAAGCAGGAACAGTTGGCGCACGATCGCGGTCTTGACCTGCAAAACCAGCTGGAAATCAATCGCCTGGTCATTTCGCAGATGGAGCAAGGTGTGATCGTCGTGGATGCCGCAACGACCGTTCACGCGAACAATTTGGCCGCCCGAGTGCTGTTGGGAATGACCCGCAGCGCGCAGTTGACGGGGCGCCGCCTCATCGATATGCCGGCGCTGCGCGCACTGGGAGAGGATTTTCAGCGCTGGATGAAAACCGAGGCCAACGAGGTGGGTTGGTCCAATCAGGTGTTCATGCTGGCCGCACCCGATGCCTCGGGTAGCCCGAGCTCGCCGGCGCGCCCCCTGCGAGCGCGATTTGCGCGACCGCCGTCGGCGCAGTCGGGCGAATTCGTGATCTTTCTCGAGGACCGAAACGCCTTGGAAGCTCGGGCGCAGCAACTGAAGTTGGCCGCGATGGGTAGGCTAACTGCGTCGATCGCGCACGAGATCCGCAACCCGCTTGCAGCGATCAGTAACGCCGGTCAACTGCTGGCCGAAGATGCACGCGATACCATGCAAAAGCGCTTAACTGGCATCGTGCGCGAGAACACCGCACGCTTGAGTCGCCTCGTTGATGATGTCCTGCGGGTGGCCCGTCGCGACACACCGCTGAGCGACGAATTTCCGCTGCGCAAATTTGTCGAGGCGTGGGCCCAGGAGTTTATCCGCGATCGCGACCTTGCCGCGGGGGTGCTCGTAATTGATGGGCAGGGAGAGGACATCGTAAAATTCGAGCACAGCCACTTGCGCCAGATCCTGTTTAATCTTGTCGACAATGCGCTGCGGTATTGCTCGGGCGGGCCGGGAAGTGTCGAGATTTTCATGGACAACGCGGCGGAGCACGATGGACGAACCCAGCTTTGGATTATCGACGACGGCGTTGGGGTGGCGCCGAGGGACCGCGCGGCGATGTTCGAGCCATTTTTCACAACACATGCGCGAGGAACCGGGCTGGGTCTTTATTTGGCGCGGGAATTTTGTATCGCCAACCATGCGGAACTGGCCTACGACGTATTGCGGCGCGCCGGCCGACCGGATCGAAACGGTTTCGTGGTGTATTTTGCCCGCACCGATCGCGCCGAGTCACCGGCACCAGCGTTTCTGGATACGATTCCGGCTCAATCCGAATTTTTTCGTCGCGACCTGGCCTAGATGAGTGCAGTGCGCGTTGGGGAAGCGGAAGGAGGCGTTCGGGCTCGGGTACCCGCGGTGCTGGTAGTTGACGATGAGGCCGACCTGCGCGAACTGCTTGGGTTGACGATCACTCGACTGGGCTTGGAAGTAGACACCGCCGATTCGCTTGAGCAAGCACGCGAGTTTTTACGCACGCGAACGTATCGGCTTTGTCTGACCGACATGCGACTGCCCGACGGCTCGGGCTTGGATCTTGTGCGCGAGCTCGGAGCTCGTGGTGAACCGAAGATCGCGGTGATCACCGCGTACGGCAGTGCCGACAACGCGGTGGCCGCGCTAAAGGCAGGCGCCTTCGATTACCTTGCCAAACCGGTCGACCTCGACCAGCTGCGGCTGCTCATACGATCGGCGATCGCTGATACTGCCGCACCCGACGCGGATGCGGCCACGCAAGCACGCCCCGACGACGTTGCGCTCTGGCGCCTGGTCGGTGAATCGGCCGAGATGGTGAAGCTGCGCGCCCTGATCACGCGCTTGGGCCAGAGCATGGCGCCGGTGGCGATTATCGGCGAGTCGGGCA
>CAZSOI010000350.1:0-16836 GCA_964608115.1 uncultured Burkholderiaceae bacterium
GAACTTGCCATAGCCCATCAGGCGCGTATGGCGTGCCGCCAGCAGGTCCTTGGTCTTGACGCCTTGAAACTGGCGCAGGGCGTCACCAAGCGCACGCTTGAGCAGTGAGGCCATTTGCGGTGGATCACGGTGGGCCCCTCCAACGGGTTCGGCAACGATGCGATCAACAAGTCCTAGTGCCTTTAGGCGGTTCGCGGTGAGCCCCAGTGCTTCGGCAGCTTCAGAGGCGCGTTCGGCGCTCTTCCACAGTATGGACGCACATCCTTCAGGAGAAATCACCGAATAGGTAGCGTACTGCAACATCAGCGCGATGTCGGCGACACCAATTGCAAGCGCCCCTCCAGAGCCGCCCTCACCGATAATCGTCGCGATGATCGGCACCTGCAGTTGCGACATCGCATACAGATTATGACCAATCGCTTCAGACTGGCCGCGCTCTTCTGCATCGACACCGGGGTACGCTCCCGGGGTGTCGATAAATGTGAACAATGGCAAGCGAAACTTTTCTGCCAACTTCATCAGTCGCAACGCCTTGCGGTAGCCCTCGGGCTTGGGCATACCAAAATTGCGCAACGCCCGCTCCTTCGTATCTCGTCCTTTCTGGTGCCCGAGTACCATGACTGGCTGACCGTTAAAGCGGGCCAAACCGCCGACGATCGACAGATCGTCGGCAAAGGTCCGATCGCCGTGCAACTCATGAAAATCGGTAAAGATCTCGCCGACATAATCGAGCGTGTACGGCCGCTGTGGATGGCGCGCAAGCTGTGATACCTGCCACGGAGTGAGCTTTGCGTAAATCTCCTTGAGCAAGGCCTGGCTCTTGACTTGCAGGCGGGCGATCTCCTCGGATATGTCTACCGCCGAGTCATCCTGAACGAAGCGCAACTCATCAATCTTAGCTTCCAGATCAGCAATGGGTTGCTCGAAGTCCAAAAAGCTGGTCTTGGCCGTTGCCATAAGTGATCCCGTCGTCAATATTCCACCGGAACCGGATCGAGGCTGCGCCACAAATACCACGTGGCAACACTTCGATACGGCGCCCAGCGCGCACCTAACCGCGCCACTTTTTCCCGTCCCGGACCCCGCAAAAGCGCTGAGGTCGATTCACCCCCAAAGTAAAGGCGACCGATTGCCTTGAGCAAACCCAGATCGTCCAACGGCAGCACATCCGGGCGCAAGAGATTAAAGATCAAAAACATCTCAGCTGTCCAGCGTCCAATGCCGCGGATGTCGGTTAAGCAACCGATCACGGCATCGTCGGGCTGGTTCGCAAGCTGCGCCATGTCGATTCGTCCGTCGGCAAAGTGACGTGCCAAGTCGCGCAGATACTCGGCCTTGCGCTCCGACAGCCCACAGGCGCGCAGCGTCGAGAGGCGCCGGCCAAGCACTTCGCGAGGGGTCATCTCGGGGCAGCGTTGCTTGATTCTCGCCCACACGGAATCGGCTGCCTTGACCGAAATCTGTTGGCCAACGATGGAACGCACCAAGGTGGCAAAACCGTCACCGCGCGAGACCAGATGCGCACGCGGGTGGCGCGCGATGACCAAGGCGAGCGTCGGATCGGCCGCCCGCAGGCAGCGCTTGGCCTGAGGCCAGAAGGAAGGCCGGACGGCGGTCGGCGTTGCTGCAGCACCCATTGGCGGCGAGGTGCCTAATTGCGCCGCCACGTCGTGCCGCTCGGACCGTCCTCGAGCAGCACGCCCTCGGCGGCGAGCAAGGCGCGAATTCGGTCGGCTTCCTGGAAATTTCGCGATTTTTTCGCGGCCGCCCGTTCATCAACGAGCTGCTGCACGCGCTCGGCGCTCGCCAACAGAGGACGCGACGGATCGGCTTGCAGGAACGTTTCTGGGTCTTGTTGCAACAGTCCCAGCACACCACCAAGCGCTCGCAACTGCTTCGCGGCCAACGGCGATTTGCCACGATTGACTTCACCGGCGAGGTCAAAGAGTTCGGCGATCGCTGCCGGGGTATTGAAATCTTCATCCATCGCCGCGGCAAACCGACGCGCATTGGCGCCGTCCCAATCTACCGGAGCGGGGGCGAGATCGAAACCTCGCAGCGCGGTGTACAGCCGCGTCAAGCCCGAGCGCGCATCGGCCAGCAGCTCTTCGGAAAACGAAATCTGGCCCCGATAATGCGTACGCGCCAGGAAAAAACGCAACACCTCGGCCCGATGCCGCTTTAAGGCATCGCGAATGGTCAGGAAGTTGCCCAGCGATTTGGACATCTTGTCTTCCCCGACCCGCAACGCACCGCAATGCATCCAGATGTTGGCCAGCGGAACTCCATATGCGCCTTCACTTTGGGCAATTTCGTTTTCGTGGTGCGGGAAGATCAGGTCGGGGCCGCCTCCGTGGATATCTATCGTGCGGCCCAAAGTGGCCGCAGCCATTGCCGAGCACTCGATGTGCCATCCGGGCCGTCCCGGACCCCAGTGCGAGGGCCACTGTGGCTCATCGGGTTTGGCATGCTTCCAGAGCACAAAATCCAGAGGATCCCGCTTGGCTTGGCGCACTCCAATGCGCTCGCCCGCGCGCAGCTCGTCGAGTGATTTTCCCGAGAGCTTGCCGTAGCCGGGGAACTTGCGAACGGCAAAGTCGACGTCGCCATCGTCGGCCAGATAGGCCAAGCCCTGACGTTCGAGCACCTCGATCAATCCGAGCATCTGTGCGACGTACTGTGTTGCGCGCGGCTCAATATCGGGACGCTGGATTCCCAGCGCATCGAGGTCCTCGTGCATCGCCTCAATGTTACGCTCGCTTACAGCCGAAACCGATTCGCCAGTTTCGGCCGCTCGGCGAATGATTTTGTCGTCGATGTCGGTGATATTGCGCACATACGTGACACGCAGGCCGCGCGCCCGCAGCCAGCGCTGCACGATGTCGAAGGCCAGCATCAGACGAGCGTGCCCCAGGTGACACAAGTCGTACGTCGTCATGCCGCAAACGTACATACGCACGTGGCCTGGCTCGACCGGAGCCAAGTCCTGGATTTTGCGGGTCAAGGTGTTGTAGAGGCGAACCGCCATAACGGTATCGGCCCCCCTTAGCCCGTCGGGCGTCGGTGCATGCACCATCGACAATGGCGGGCCGCGTGCATTGTTAGAATGCCAAGTTCATTATAACGTGCCGTGTCCCGACCTTGCCTGCACGCAGTCTTGCGCCGCGTTTGGCCGCCTGTACCCTCGTCGCGTTGACCATGTCAATGTCGGCATCGGGGGACGATTTGCCATCGACCGGTACAGCCGAGCAAACGCCCGTGTCTGCCACGGCAACCGGTGTGGCAGCGCCTGCGCCAGCCTCCGAGCAAGCAGCCACGCCCCCATCCGCTCCAGAAGCGGCACCTGCTTCACAATCAGCCTCATCGCCAGAAGCGCCGACGCCGTCCTCGGCAGCGCCGCAGACAACGACGGTGGAGAATCAAGGAACTACGCCTGCGGCCCCGGCAGCTGCCACTGTTACCGCAACGCCGACACCAGATTCCGAGCAAACAACTCCCTCGGCGACACCTGCCACAGCGCCTGCGGCACCGACGCCGCCATCGACACCTCAAAGTACTTCTGCCAGCGGTGAAACGCCTGCGACACCTGCGATTACCGGCGGCACCCCATCAAGTGCTGAATCCGTACCAAGCTCCAATCCGGCTGAGCCGATCACGCCGGAGTTGAGCCCCTCTGTGCGCATCAACACCGCCCTGCGAAAGGGCGATAAGGCCGGGGCGCTAAAGATCGCTGACGAGTTCCTCGTTGCCCACCCGCGCGATGCGCAAGTGCGTTTTTTACGCGCGGTGGTGCTCGGGGATCTAAATCGCCAAGAAGACGCCGCTTCGGCCCTGGAGTCGCTTACGGAAGATTTCCCGGAGCTGCCTGAGCCGTACAACAACTTGGCGGTGATTCGTGCCAATCAGGGAAAATTCGCCGTTGCTGAGCACTATCTGCAACTAGCGATAGCCGCACGACCGAATTACGTGACCGCGCAGGAGAATCTTGGTGACCTGTACATTTCGATGGCGGCGGCCTCTTACGAGAAAGCCGTGCACCTAGCGCCGGATAACGGCACCTTAAAGACCAAGCTCAATCTGACGCGTGAACTAACGGGCAAGCTGCGCACCGCGCGCTAGTTCCGTGCGCCAAACGCCTTTTCCCGCAACAAAGGAGTTCTCTCATGTTTTGGATTCGCCATAACCCCGTTTTGGCCGCTATCGCAACTGTTGCTCTCGCGTTTTCCGGTGCGCTGCACGCGCAGAGCGCCGCATCATCGCCGGGCAGCGCGGCCGCTCCGGTGGTGGTCACGCTGGAGACCACGACAGGCGTAATCGTTCTTGAGCTCGATGCGCAACGCGCGCCGCGTACGGTTGCCAACTTCACGCAATATGTCAATGACGGTTTCTATCCGGGTACGATCTTTCATCGTGTCATTCCGGGGTTCATGATCCAGGGCGGCGGTTTTACGAAGGAGCAACAACAAAAGACAACGCGCGCGCCAATTGCCATCGAAAGCAACAACGGCCTGAAAAACCTTCGCGGCTCCATCGCAATGGCTCGGACAAGCGATCCGAACTCCGCAACGGCGCAGTTCTTTATCAATTTGGTCGACAATAGCTTCCTGGACTACCCCGGGCGCGACGGCAATGGCTACACGGTCTTTGGCCACGTGGTTCAAGGCTTGGACGTCGTCGACAAGATCGCTGCGGCACCTACGACAAATCGGGGCCCGGCGTTTTCCAACCTGCCGCTAACGCCGATCGTGATCGAGAAGGCTCGGATCGGCAAGTAACGCAGCTTGCGCGGCCTTTTGCGAAGACCCAAGCGGCTTGCAAACGCAGCAATTTACAGGAGATCGAAGCGATGGTACGACTGCATACCAACTACGGCGTAATAGGGATCGAGCTCGATGCCGAACACGCGCCCAAGACTGTGGAGAACTTTCTTCGCTACGTTCGCATGGGCCACTATGACAACACCTTGTTTCATCGCGTCATCAATGGTTTCATGATCCAGGGCGGGGGCTTTGAGCCGGGTATGCGCCAAAAACCCACCGCGGCGCCGATAGAAAACGAGGCCACCAATGGATTGCGCAACACCCAATACACCATCGCCATGGCACGCACGTCTGATCCGCACTCAGCTACGTCGCAGTTTTTTATCAACGTTGGCGACAACGACTTTCTTAATCACAAGGCCCCGTCGGGCCAGGGCTGGGGATACTGCGTATTTGGCAAAGTGGTCGAAGGCAGCGACGTCGTGGACAAGATTAAGGGCGTGCGCACGGCTCGCAGTGGCACCCATCAGGACGTACCCGAGGAAGATATCGTGATCCAGCGCGCTGAAGTCGACGCCTAACAGGCTATGGCAAGCACCGACCAAACGCACCCCGTGCCCGCCCGCGCGGCGACGGTCGAGCGGTTGTCGCTGCGCGAGCCGATCTTTATATCTGATCTGCATCTTTGCGCTCAGCGGCCGCGGACACTGCAGCGTTTTCTTGATCTGCTCGAGCAAATCCGCGGGCACGTCGCCGAATTGGTTGTGCTGGGCGATTTGTTTGAGTATTGGGCGGGCGACGATACCTTGCAAGCGGCTGCGAGCTCTGTGCCGGGCACCGAAGCGGCAGATAAGGACGACCTTGTGGGTCGAGAAGTCGCGGCGGCATTACACCAAGTCGGTACGCGCGGCACCAAGGTGTACCTGATGCGCGGCAACCGCGACGTCTTGCTGGGCACAGAATTTCTGGCAGAAAGTGGCGCGCAACTCCTGGCCGATCCGGCAACCGCCTCGATCGGCGATTTGACTACTGCACCCGGTGCAACGGGCTTGGCGACGCTGCTTGCGCATGGCGACGCATATTGCACCTTGGATCTTCCCTACCAAGCCTTTCGTCGCCAGGCGCGCGATGCGCAATTTCAGGTGACGTTTTTGGCCCTTCCCTTACCCGTGCGCCGCCAGCTGATCGGTCAAGCGCGCGAGCGAAGCGAGGCGACCAAACAACAACTGAACATGCAAATCATGGACGTTACACCCACGGCGATTGAACAAGCGCTGCGCAGTGCGGGCGTGCGACACATGATCCATGGCCACACGCATCGACCCGCGCGGCACGAATTTTCTCTTGACGGCGAGCCGGCCATCCGCTGGGTATTGCCCGACTGGGACTACGACACGACGCCGGTGCGAGGCGGCGCACTGCGCTGGGTGCAGGGGACACTTCAGTCGCTGGCCCTTTGATCCGGCGTGCCTTGCGGCGCTGAACCGCTGTCGCGCTCGCTACACGACGCCGACTTGCTCCCGGCCCGTTGGCGGCGGGGCAATACCATCGCGCTGGCGATACCGCGCAAAATGTCGACCTCGGTTGCCGTTGGCCGGACCCGCAGTAGCAACTGGCGCAAGCGCGCCAGCAAATGCTTGGGTTGCTGCGGATCGAGATAACCGATAGCGGCCAGGCCCTGCTCCAAGTGTGCAAACATCGCCTCGGTTTGTTCGATACTCGCGGCCGGTTCTTGCGCGACAAATTGGGCGCGCGAGGGGTCGCGAGGCAGCGGCGCCTGTTCCCCATGCTGCACGAACGCGAGCAACTCTCGTCTGCTCTCGTAGGCGACGACCTGCGCCGCCTGCGCCAAATTCAGCGACCCTCTTAGCGGGTCTGATGGAATGTTGCAGCAAAGGTGACAGCGTTGCACGTCGCGATTGGATAGGCCCGTTCGCTCAGGGCCGAAGACAAAAGCCACATTCGCACCTTCTCGATAGACCGCTTTGGCGGCTTCTTGCGCTGCATGGCGCACTTCGAGCGATTGCGGACCAAATTGGCGGGGGTAGCCGCTGGTTGCCAGCGCCAGTTGCACACCCTGCAGTGCCCCGGACAAAGAATCAAAAACCAGGGCCCGCTCAAGCACGTCGCTGGCACTGGCGGCCAGCGCAAGAGCTTGCGGCGCAATGCGAAATTGGGGGTCGCGCGGCTGCACCAGGTGAAGCCGCGTAAAACCCATGCTGCGTATTGCGCGAGCGCATGCGCCAATATTGCCGACATGGCTGGGCTCGACCAAAACAAAGCGCACGCGCTCCCAAGGCGCGGTTTCGTGCGTACCTATAGAATGCGTCTGTTGCACCTGCCCTCTTTCCTTCCTAACCGTATGGGCGCGATATAGCGCCTAGCCATCGTTTCTGCATGCATCCGCTGCTCAACACCGCGGTAAAAGCCGCCCGAAAGGCCGGTGCGATTATCAATCGCGCCAGTCTCGACCTGGATCTGCTCCGGGTTGCATCCAAGGGTCATGCGGATTTTGTCACGCAGGTCGATCGGGGCGCCGAGCAGGCCATCATCGAGACGCTATCGCAGGCCTACCCGGATCATTGCTTTTTGGCGGAGGAATCGGGCGCGCGGCGTCCGCAAAACGCCAGCGATTACACCTGGATCATCGACCCGCTGGACGGCACGACCAATTTCATTCATGGCTTTCCTCAATACGCGGTTTCCATCGCCTGCCAACACGGCGGTCAGATCACTCAAGCAGTGGTTTACGATCCCACGCGCAATGATCTTTTCACAGCAACGCGTGGAAGGGGAGCCTTCCTAAACGACCGGCGTTTGCGCGTCTCCCGTCGCACGCAACTCAAGGAGAGTCTGATCGGCACGGGATTTCCCTTCCGCAATCTGCAGAACCTGGACCGATATCTTCAACTGTTCAAGCGCGTCACCATGCACACCGCGGGCATCCGCCGTCCGGGCGCAGCCGCGCTGGATCTGTCGTACGTCGCTGCGGGTCGGCTGGACGGATTTTGGGAGTTTGGCCTTTCCCCATGGGACGTGGCGGCGGGCAGCTTGCTCGTGATCGAGGCCGGGGGTTTGATCGCCGACGACGAGGGCAATGCCGCCTACCTGCAAAGCGGCAACGTCGTCTGCGGGACACCGAAGATTTTTGAACAGTTGCTGCGCCTGGTCCGCGGCCAGGAGCCCACGAACGAAAGCGAGGAGGCAAGTTGAGTCTTACCATCTTGCGACAGCGCTTGCTGCGGCCGCGACCCCTGTATTTGGGTGTCGGCCTCGTATGCGCAGCGCTCATTGGCTTCGGAATTTTTTTGCAGGAGATCGATCACCTCGAACCCTGCCCGCTTTGCATTTTGCAACGCTACGCTTATGTGGCGGTAGGCGCAGCGGCGTTGCTGGCGGCCGCCTTGCCGCAGCTACCGGGACGAATCGTAGCCGCGGTGGGCATCGTGGTCGCGCTCTGCGGCGCCGGCGTAGGCGTATGGCACGTTTGGCTGCAGCTGCATCCGCCTGCGGTCTCGTCTTGTGGACCGAGTCTGGAGTATCTCGTCAGCAATCTTCCCTTGGGACGGGCGTTGCCGCGCATCTTCCAAGGCTACGGAGATTGCTCCGCAATCGACTGGAGCTTTCTGGGACTCACGATCCCAGGCTGGTCGTTAATCTGTTTGCTAACCCTAGCCCTGTTGCTGGCGTTCGCTCAAGGCCGCCGCTAGTTCAGGCGGCCCCTCATTAAGCCGGTGCTGCCGCCGGTTCGCTTGTCGCACGACCCGAATACGCTGTCCAGCAGCGCCGCGTGAAGTCGTAGAGCTTGCAGCGCCGTGCCGTATCGAAGTACCAGCGCCATGAGAAGCGCTGAATCACGATCCGTTGGGGCAACAACTCCTCGAGCAGCTTCTGGGCGTTCTTGAGCCGATACAGCGGAATGCTCATGTCCAAATGATGGGCAGTGTGCTCCATGATGTGGTGCAAGACGGCCCCAATGTGCAACGGAAAGGTCAGGTGCACCGTCGTCGAGATAAACGGTTGTGCGCGCGCCCAGTCGGACCGATCGTCGTACCAGGACACTTTCACATGCGTGTGGTGCACGTACACCACAAAGCCGATCATTGAGCACCAGAACAAGAAGGGCACTACCAGGCCACAGACAAGAACCGGCACGAGCGCCTGACCGGTGGCAGAGGCCGCGGCAACGAGTGCAGCGATCCACAACAGGCCAAATGCCGAAACCAGCAGGCAGTCCCACATGAAGATCGACCGGCGCGTACCCATGTAGCCCTTGCTTGGGAAGAACATCCGAAGCCACCAGATCTCAATCATGTAGTACAGACCCGGCGCCCAGCCGCTACGGTAGATCCGATCGAGAATCTGCTTCCAGCGCGGCAGCGCATTGAATTCCTCGCGTGTAAGCGGCGCCCAGACAAAATCAAAGCCTTTTAGATTCGTGTACCCGTGGTGCACGACGTTATGACCCACGTCCCACAGACTGTACGGAGTAATAGAAGGCAAAAACGCGATGCGCCCGAGCCAACGGTTCAGGTTGCGGTGGGGCGTGAGGCTCTGATGGCATGCGTCATGGCCGATGATGAACAACCGACCAATCATGAAACCGGCAGCAACCCCAAAAAGGAGCTTGCCCGGCCAGCCGGAAACGAGCACCGTGCCGGCAAGGGCCGCAAGTAGCAGGCTGTAGTCGAAGATCAGCAGAAAAATGGCGTAGGCCGTGGTCCGCTTGCAAAGCGGCATGAGCCATCGGCGCATAACCTTACGGTGCGGCAGTGGCGCCGTTAGGGGGACGGGGGAATGATGATGTACAGAGATTTCGTTCGAATGAGGTCTCATGGCTTCCAGAAAAGGAAAGCGGAACGCGAAGGGAAATCGCCACAATGTCCGGCGCGGTACCCGCCAGAAAGCCGCTTCCCTAGCCCAATTGGAAAAATTCCAACCCGTCATTGTATCGTGGGAATTACTCAAGGACTTGACGCAGCGCAATTGCGAGAAGCAGCAAGAAGAGGCCGATGCCAGCTCCAATTCGATTCCGCAGCCAGGTGGCCCAGCGGCTGCCGTTTTTCGGCCGCTCGGGTAGGATCTGCAGCGCAAAATCGCGGCGTGCTCGAGAACCTGCGGCGCGTACCGCGGGCAAGAGCCAGCAAGACTGCCTTCGTTGTACCGAAGGCCGCGCTTCAGCGCGCTTCTTAGCGCTTTTTTGACTAAATATCCATAAAAAACGCCAACCTGGAAAAACGTGTCGGTGCAATTTCGAACCTCTCCACTGCAGCCGGCCGGGGGCGATGATTTTTCCGCGCACACCCCGGTCATGCAACAGTACTTGCGCATCAAGGCGCAATACCCGGATGTGCTGGTCTTTTATCGGATGGGGGACTTTTATGAGCTCTTTTACGAAGACGCGCAAAAGGCCGCAGCGCTACTGAACCTGACTCTGACCGCCCGGGGGCTGTCGGCCGGAGTGCCGGTGCGCATGGCCGGCGTGCCTGCGGTGAGCGTCGATCAATATCTCGCGCGACTCGTGCGACTGGGCGAGTCGGTCGCGATCTGCGAGCAAGTCGGTGATCCGGCGCTCTCGCGTGGTCCGGTGGAGCGGCGCGTCGTACGCATCGTTACGCCTGGAACCATCACCGAACAAAGCCTGCTTCCCGCCAAAGCCGACGCGCTACTTGCCGCGATTTGCTTTGGCTCCGACGAAGAAAACCGCGTGGCGCTCGCCTGGCTGGTGCTTGCAAGCGGCGACTTGCGGCTCATTGCGACCACGCGCGAGGAGCTACCCTCGGAACTAGCGCGCATTAACCCCGCGGAAATTGTCATCGCGCAGAGCCAGCGTCCGCAACTGACGACGACAGTTCCGGTACACGCGGCACCCGATTGGCATTTTGCCGCGCAGCGCGGCCGCCAGCTGCTTTGCAACGCACTTGCCGTATCGAGTCTGCGGGCCTTTAACCTGGAGGGAGATGCGCTCGCCCTTTCGGCTTGCGCCGGATTACTCGAGTACGCGCAGCACACACAGGGCCAGGCGCTCGCGCACGTGAGCAAGCTGCAGGTGGAAACGCAATCGGATTTTGTAGCGCTCGATCCTGTCAGCCGGCGCAACCTGGAGTTGACTGAGCCGATGCGGGAGGCCGATGGCCTGACCTTGTTGTCCGTGCTCGATCATTGTGCCACCGGCATGGGAAGCCGCCGGCTGCGCCATGTGCTGCACCATCCGCTGCGCGATTGCGCAAGCGTGCGCGCGCGCCACGACATCATTGAATCCTTGCTGCACGCGGATCTGGCCAAGCGGATGCTTGCTGCGCTGACCTCCGTTGCGGACCTGGATCGAATCGCCGGTCGAATTGCCTTGCGTTCCGCGCGGCCCCGCGAGCTGGCCGCGCTGCGTGACTGTGCGCCCGCCCTGATGCAAGCAGCGCAGCTTGCCCACGGACTTGCCGCTCCGAGCGCGCGACCTCTCGCGGCGGCCGTCGCCTTGTCGCCAACGCTCGTTGCGCGTCTTACCGCGGCCTTGCTTGCCGAGCCGGCGTTTAGCCCGCGTGAGGGCGACGTGATGCAAAAGGGCTTTGATCCGGAGCTCGACGAACTGCGCGCACTACGCGATAACGCCGGGGAATTTCTCCTGGAGTTGGAAACTCGTGAGCGGGCGCGCACCGGAATCTCCAATCTGCGCGTCGAGTACAACCGCGTGCATGGCTTTTATATCGAAGTCACGAACGGTCAAAGTGACAAGGTGCCGCCGGACTATCGTCGGCGGCAAACCCTCAAGAACGTAGAGCGCTACATCACACCGGAGCTCAAGGCGTTCGAGGACCGCGCCCTTTCAGCACAGGAGAGGGCCCGCAACCGCGAAAAGGAGCTCTTTGATGCACTATTGCATGACCTTCAAGCGCAGGTCGCAGGCCTGCTGGGAAGCGCCGATGCGGTTGCAATGCTCGATATGCTTGCCGCACTGGCGCTGCATGCCCGCAGCGCCAATTGGGTGCGCCCGCAGATCGTCGAAGAACCGGGTCTGAGCATCGAGGGTGCCCGCCATGCCGTGGTGGAGCGCACGCTCGATGAGTTCACGCCCAATGACTGCCGTCTGGGTCCGGAGCGGCGCTTGCTGATCATCACGGGACCCAATATGGGCGGAAAGTCCACGTTCATGCGCTCTGTTGCCTTGGTCGCGCTGCTTGCCTACTGCGGCAGCTTCGTGCCGGCCTCACGAGCGCGAATCGGGCCGTTGGACCGCATTCTCACGCGCATCGGCGCAGCGGACGACCTTGCTCGCGGCGCGTCAACCTTCCTGGTCGAAATGAGCGAAGCGGCAGCAATTTTGCACAGCGCCAGTCCGCAAAGCCTTGTCCTGATGGATGAGATCGGCCGCGGAACTTCGACTTTTGATGGCATGGCGCTCGCCGCGGCTATCGTCCGTGCCTTGGTCGAAGACAACCGCTGCATGACATTGTTCGCGACGCATTTTTTCGAGATCACCGCGCTGGGTGCTCGGCTGCCGGGCGTTGCCAACGTGCACGTCGCGGCGACCCAAAGCGGCGAGAAGCTGGTGTTTCTGCACCAGGTTCGCGAGGGAGCGGCAAATCAAAGCCACGGTCTGGCAGTGGCGGCGCTGGCGGGAGTGCCGCGCGCAGTCATTGCGCACGCCCGTGAGTTGCTGACGCAGCTTGAACGGGGCCAGCCCATCGCGGGAGCGCAGCTGGACTTGTTCGCGCCTTCGCGCACCCAACCGGATGGTCAGAACTCGCCAGCGCAAGTTTTCACTCCTACTAACGTGCCCGCGCCCACCGATCGGCTGCGTGAACGCCTGCGGCAGCTTGAGCCGGACCAACTGACGCCAAGGGCCGCGCTGGAGTTGCTCTATGAGCTTCAATCCTTGGCCGCTTCGACGCAACCGGAGTCGCATTGAGTGCGGCGTTAGCGCCCCTGAGGCGTCTGGGCAAGTTCACCGTACGCGAATTTCTCGCACGTTATTGGCAACGCGAAGCCATCTGCATACGCCATGCAATCGCCGGCTTTACCAGCCCTATTTCGCGCACACGCCTCTTCGAACTGGCGCGCGACCCCGAGGTTGAGTCGCGCCTAGTTAGCGCTTTTTCCGGTCACTGGAATCTGCGCCACGGCCCAATTACCGCCACCACGTTGCCGTCGCCCCGCCGTGCCCATTGGACGCTGTTGGTGCAGGGGGCCGATCTGCACGATGCTGCCGTATGGGCTCTGGCCGCGCGGTTTCGTTTTCTTCCGGCAGCGCGTTTTGACGACGTGATGGTTAGCTATGCCAGCGACGCGGGCGGCGTAGGTCCGCACGTCGATCAATACGACGTTTTCTTGCTGCAAGCGCAGGGGCGGCGCCGATGGCGTATCGCCACTGAGTTTGATCCGCGGCTTGTCGCCGGAATGCCCTTGCAGCTGCTTGCCAACTTCCGGCACCAGAGCGAGTGGGTTCTCGAGCCCGGAGATTTGTTGTATTTGCCTGCCGGCATCGCGCACGAAGGCGTCGCGCTTGGGCCCAGCATCACAATTTCGATCGGATTTCGTCTACCGCTCTGGCAAGAAGTCATCGAGGCATGGTCGGAGCGACAGTTGCGCACCGCACCGCGCATCGGCCGACTCATCGATCGCACACGTACACCGACAAAAACACCGGCGCGCTTGCCGGTTGGCATGGTGCAAGAAGCAACCCGCGAACTGTGCCGGATTCGGCCTTCCGCAATCGAAACCCGGCGCACTTTGCTGGAGCACTTAAGCGAGCCAAAGCCGCTCGTGCGTTTTGTGCCACGACGGCACGCCGCAGCGCGCAAGCGCTTCGCGAGCGTGGCGTGCCAACGTGGTGTGGTGCTGGACCTGCGCACGCGCATGCTCTATCAGGGCGGCGACATCGCAATTAACGGGGAGATCCAGCCCCAACTGCCAGCGACGGCGCAGCGCCTTTTGCGCAGCTTGGCGAACCGCCAGTATTTGCCCGCCACGATGCTCGTCTCTATCAGGGGTCGCGACGCACAAGCGCTTCTGGCGCTATTGCACAGCTGGTATCAGTTCGGTTGGTTACATCTTGCCGCTAAATAGGGATGCAACGATCGAAGGCAAGAAATGTTGCATTGCGCAAGCTATAATCCCGACCCGGGGAGTTCGAGGTCGTCGCTTGGCGATGGCCCTTACCGGTGCTGTTCTGGGCGGTCGACTCGCCAAGAGGTTCTGTCTGCTTTTTTTCATCAGAAGGGAAAACATCGTGAAGAAACTGCTGCTTGCCGCTTCTCTGTCGGTGGCCGCTTTGGCCGCATGTGAAAAACCTGCACCTCCTCCGCCGCCGGCCCCGGCCGCGGCTCCGGCACCCGCTCCGGCACCTGCTCCGGCCGCGGAGTCTGGTAGCGCTGCCCCGGCTGCGCCCGCCGCTGCACCCGCCGAAATGAAGAAGGACGAAAAGAAGTAAACGGCAACACACTGCACGCAAAAAAGGGGCCGGCAATACGCCGGCCCCTTTTTGTTCTGCATTGCTGTAGCGACGTTGGCCGCTACGGCGCGCGCTGCACTTAGCGCAACTGTTCCATGATCTGATCCAAGATGCGCGACGCAGTCGTGCCCGCATCGGGTTTTCCGTCGCGGTCTTGCACCTCCACTGCGGTGGTTGGGCCGTTGGCGCTAATGACAATACGAAACTGCTGCTCGGGGATCTTCGCATCGGCGTTAAATATCCGATCCCACCAACTCTTTTTCTCCCGCTCCCTGGCTTCGTATTCCGGATCCAGGTATCGGACCGCGTAGGTGCTCTTGTCGCGCAAGCGTTCCTCTACCGTAAAACCGCCGCGATCGAGCGCGATGCCGACTCTGCGCCAAGTGCGATCCAAGCTGTCTTCGACTTGCAATGTGACCACGCCTCCGACCGTCACTTTGTGCACACGCGAATCGGACACTTGTGTCTCGGGAACACTGGGGGCGCTTGCCGGCGCGGGCGCGCTAACCGAAGGTGCTACGGCAACCTGCAACGGTGCCGCCGAGGCAAATCGCAGCGCCACCCGCTGCAACATCTCCGCCTCCAGTTCTGGACGCGAGGGCACCGCTTGCCACTTCGTGGTGTCGCGCATCGGGGACGTGAAGACCTCCTCCATGGCGCGATGGCTGATAGAGATCTCCGCGGTGTTTTTCTCCGTGCGCTCGATTCGAGCGCGATATTTATTGCGCTCGCCGTTGGCGTCGTAGGCGCCAAAAGCCTTATGCAGCGCGTTGCGCAGCACGTCTTGCTCGATCATTGGATGCGACTCGGCCCAATCGGTTTCCAGCACGCCAAGACGTGGCTCGTCAACCGCGATCTTATATCCCAGGTTCGTCCACAGATCCTTGATCGTCGTGTAGGCCACCTCGGGCGACAGATCGACCGCAAGCCAGCGCTGATTGCCTTCACGCACGATGCGCGCACCCGCAACGGTAGGCGCAACGCTCACCCCAGCGGGAGCAACCTGCCCTCCCGCAGCCGATCCCTCCGTCGCTGCCCCTGATGGTGCAGGCGCGTTGGCGGCGCTTGCTTTCGCGGCAGCGCTGGCGGTGGGCAAGCCGTAGCGATCGTCCTTAGGCAGTTGCGAAAGATCCGGTGGCACTTCCAGCGGCTCCTGGCGAGGCTTGGCCTTTCGATAATCGTAGGTCTCGTCGTCTGAGCCAAAGTGCAACCACGAGCAGCCGCTAAGCGCCGCCCCAATGAGCAGCAGGAGTGTGATTGCCACCAAACTACCGCGTCGTGCAAATGTCGAAATACCCACCACCACAGAACTCCCAAAATAGCGATTATTTGCCAGCCGATGCGCGCTCGTGTGCATCACGTCAGTGGCTCGTCCATCCCTGCATACTTGTGCGGGCGCAACGGCCTGGGCGCTTTATTCGCCCGTTACTGCACGCCAGCTTCGCGCAGCGCGCCGATCACCGCTTCCTGACCCGCAGCAGACAGCGGCACCAGCGGCAGACGCAGACCAGCGCTTATGCGTCCCATCTTCGCCAAAGCCCATTTGGTGGGGATCGGACTGGGCTCGACAAACAAGCGCTGATGCAACGGCATCAATCGCTCGTTTAACGCCCGGGCCCGCAGCAAGTCGCCAGCAAGAGCGGCCGCGCACATCTGACTCATTGCCCGCGGGGCAACGTTTGCGGTAACCGAAATCACCCCCTGCCCTCCCAAAAGCATAAACGCCAAAGCGCTGTCGTCGTTGCCGCTGTATTGCGCGAAATTCCCAGGTCCGCGCCGACGCATTTCGACCACGCGCGACAGATCCCCACTGGCATCTTTGATCCCTACGATCCCGGGAACTTGTGTCAAGCGCAAGGCCGTCTCCACCGACAGGTCCGCGGCAGTGCGCGAGGGCACGTTGTACAAGACAATGGGCATGTCGACCGCCTCGGCAATTGCACGAAAATGCCGGTACATGCCCTCCTGGTTTGGTCGGTTGTAGTAAGGCACAACCTGCAAGCTGGCGTCGGCACCAACGCGCTTGGCGTGCGCCGTCAGTTCAATAGCTTCACTCGTGGAATTGGCGCCCGTACCCGCGATCACTTTTACCCGTCCCCGCGCGGCCTCAACGGCCACACGGATTAGCTCCACATGTTCGGACGGATCAACAGTTGCCGACTCACCCGTTGTTCCGACAGCCACGATCGCGTTCGTTCCCTCCGCGATCTGCCAATCAATCAAACGGCGATACGCATCCAGATCGAGTGATCCATCCTCGCGCATCGGTGTGACGATCGCGACCAGGCTACCGGTGATCATGATCAAGCCGTCCTATGCATCGATGGCAGGGTGCAGCGGCCTAGCGGCACGCAACGCCGGCGCTTTGGTGCGGGAGGCACCGTGGCCAGAGGAGGCATTTTACACGGCATCGCGCGGCCCCTTTGACACAAAAAAACGCGAGCCCGGCCCTCGCCTTGATGTGCATGGCGAACGGCACGTTAGGCTAGGAATAGCCAAGACCCATCGCTTCGCGCACATCGCGCATGGTCTCTTGTGCAACGGCCCGCGCCCGGTTGCAACCGTCGGCAACGATGGATCGGACCAACGAGGGATCATCCAGATAGGGCTGTGCGCGCTGGCGCCACGGTT
>CAZSOI010000351.1:0-13490 GCA_964608115.1 uncultured Burkholderiaceae bacterium
CGGCGTGCACGATGGGTGGTGCATCAAAGGGCAGCCACCGCCCAACTACCGAAGCATAGCGATATGCAAGCACGGCAATGATTACCCAAGCGATCATCGACACAAGTTCGCGAGTCAAACCGCGCCAGAAACCCCATACGATGGACAGACCCACCAACAACGCGAAGATTGCGTCAATTGAGCTCATGTCATTGTTTTGCCATAGCCAAAATCAACATCGGGCCATGGCCCCGTTGGAAGCGCGAGCGCCGATCGCCTGAGCACTAGGCACCTACGATATTGGAATGCACGCCCAATGCGCGCAGACGGGCGCGTGAGCGCTCAGCGTCACTGCGCGATGCAAAGGGGCCAAGCCGGACCCGAAAGCGCACTCCATCGCTCGTCTCCGTGCGTTCGACAAACGGCGACAGCCCTGACTTGGTCAGTCGATTGGCAAGCTCCTGTGCCGCACCCTCGCTGGACATCGCGGCCGCCTGTACGAAAATCTTTGCGTTCGCAGGCGCAGGTGCGTCCACCTTATGGGCGGCGTGCTTGCTCTCGCCTTTGGCAGCGTCTCCCGTCGGGCTTTCTGACTTCTTGCTAGGCGCCGAAGGCGCGTCCATGGACTTGGTTGCTGACACGCCACCCGCTGGCGGCGCCTCTGTCGCGGTGTCGGCGGCTGATCCGGGCGCAGCCGGCACCACAACAGTGGCTTGCGTCGCGCTGCTACTCTCGGCATTGGGCGCAGGAATACGCGGCGCGAAGGGCGTCTTGTCGCTCGGCAGTTCAATTGGAATGTTGTCAGAAACGACGTGGGGCGTCGAATCGAGCAGCATGGGGACCAGCACGACGACCGCCAGAAGCAGCGCAAAAGCACCGATCAGCCGTCGCCTCGTGCGCGCCCGCACGAGCTGTGCCGCATCCGCCTCCTCGGCAAGGGTATCGAACTGCGGTTCCGTTTGTGCATCGGCCGCCTTAGGCGAGTTGCGTCGCGACCGTTTGCGCTTCCAGAACGCCAGTTTCATCGCGACCTGCGCTCCAACCATCGCATTGCTTCTGCGACGATGACAAATGAACCAAACACGACAATTCTATCATCCGAGCTCGCCTGCTCGAGCGCTTCCTGCAATGCCGCTGCCACGGTCTCGTGTCGTGAGCGAGGTTGCGATGGCCAATCCGCAAACCCCAGCTCTTCGAGTTTCGTGACCGCCAAGCCTCGAGCACCAGCCGTGGGCACAAGGTGCCAGTGGTCCACGTCGTCAATAAGCGCCTGCACCACCGCATGAACATCCTTGTCGCGCAGCATGCCAAATACGGCTCGCGTTGCCCCATGTATGTTGCCCAGGGTGCGATGCGTTTTCAGTGCTTGAGCAAATGCCCGCGCAGCATGCGGATTGTGTGCAACGTCCAGCACAAATACGGGGCGACCGGGGATGACCTGAAAACGGCCGGGCAGGTGCACATTGGCAAGTCCCTGCCGTACCGCCTGTTGATCAAGTGGCAGTTGCTTTTCTAAGGCCTCAAGCGCGGCCAGCGCGCCACCGGCATTTAACAATTGATGTGCGCCACGCAATGCCGGCCACGGCAGCGCCATTCGGTCGTTATGGTTGCCAAAATAGTTCCATTGTCGTGAGATTTGCGGATCGGGCGGACCCTCCACTGAGAATTCATGGCCTAGTCGCCACAGACGCGCACCGATGCGACTTGCGTGCTCAAGCAGCGATCGGGGTGGATCCGGGTCAACGCAGATCGCGGGTTGACCAGAGCGAAAGATATGCGCCTTCTCGCGGCCGATGTCCTCGCGGGTCGGCCCGAGCAAGTCCGTGTGGTCCAGATCGACCGTGGTTACAACCGAGCAGTCTGCATTGACGATGTTGACCGCGTCCAACCGACCACCTAGGCCAACTTCCAAAATCACCACGTCCAGGTCCCGGAACGCAAAGCACGCCAGCGCCGCAAGCGTCGTGAATTCAAAATACGTCAGCGTAGTGGGCCCTCGGACACGTTCGACGACTGCAAATTGCGCCATCAACTCATCGTCGCTGGCCATCTGACCGTCAATCTGGACCCGCTCATTAAAGCGCAACAGGTGCGGCGAACTGTAACGCCCAACACGGTAGCCGGCCGCTCGTAAGATCGAATCGAGCATCGCACAGGTGGAACCCTTGCCATTGGTCCCTCCGACGATGACTTTTGTTCCCGGTAAGGACAAAGCCATGCGCTGCGCAACCGCCTGCACGCGGCCCAGCTCCAGATCTACGGGGCGATGATGAACCTTCTCGATGTACGCGAGCCACCCATCGAGCGTATCGGGATGTTTCACGGATCCGACCAACCAACCAATCGCTGCCCCCGGGCAGCAAAAGCGAAGTGCTAGACGATGGCCTCGATCGGCTGACGTGTCAACAACGCCAGCAACCGCGCAAGTTCATCGCGCATCTCGCGCCGATCGATGATCATGTCGATCGCACCTTTTTGCAGGAGAAATTCCGAACGCTGAAAACCTTCCGGCAATTTCTCTCGCACGGTCTGTTCAATAACTCGGGGACCGGCAAATCCGACCAGCGCCTTGGGTTCGGCAATAACGACATCCCCCATAAATGCGAAGCTGGCCGAGACGCCTCCCGTGGTCGGATGGCAGAGCACGGACACAAACGGCAGACCCACCTGGCCCAGTCGAGCCACCATGGCCGTGGTCTTGGCCATTTGCATCAGCGATAACAGGCCTTCTTGCATGCGCGCACCACCCGTGGAGGTAATGCACACCATCGGTACTTTTTGTTCGAGCGCGACATGAGCTCCACGCACGAAGCGCTCGCCAACGGTCGAACCCATCGATCCGGCCATGAATTCGAACTCAAAGGCGGCAACCACCACCGGAATTGCGCGAATGGATCCGGCGTAAACAACTAAAGCGTCGGTCTCTCCCGTCTCGCGTGCGGCCTCTTGCAGCCGGTCGGAGTACTTACGGCTATCCTTAAACCGCAGTGTGTCCACCGGCAATATTTCTTGCCCGATTTCGTACCGACCCTCCGGGTCAAGCAGCGCATCGAGGCGCTCGCGCGTGCGTATGCGCATGTGGTGACCGCACTTGGGACAGACCTGCAGGCTGCGCTCGAGCTCCGCGCTGTAAAGTACCGCCTCGCATCCGGGACACTTGGTCCAAACCCCCTCCGGGACGGTCTTGCGTGCGCCGCCGGGCTTGATTCGTGGCGGCAAGAGTTTCTCGATCCAGCTCATCGTAATCCTCTGTCGACTCCTACCCCTGTCCTCTGGTCATCGAACTGCGCCCTGGCAAGCACTTTTTGCCATCGCGTCATCGACTGCCCGGCGCAGCGCTCCTACAAAACGGCGCGCAGCTTGCAATGCGCCCTGAGCGCCCGCTCGCTCGATTTCCTCGACCAAGCGACTGCCAATGACAATTGCGTCCGCAACATGCGCTAGCGCACGCGCCCCGGCTTCATCCCGGATACCAAATCCTACGGCGATCGGAAGTGTGCTGTGGGCACGTATCGCGGGCAATCGCGCCGCCACGGCATCGACGTCCAGATGCCCGGCACCGGTTATCCCTTTCAGACTTACATAATAGATAAATCCGCGCGCACAGCGCGCAACCTCGGCTATGCGCTGCTCCGTTGATGTTGGCGCCAAAAGGAAAATGGGATCGATTTGCGCTTGTTGCAATGCAGTCACGAACGCTTCGCATTCCTCGGGTGGGTAATCGACAACAATCACACCGTCAACGCCAGCCGAAGCGGCGGCCGCAACGAAGGCTTGCGTTCCCATGTGCTCGATCGGATTGGCATAACCCATTAGCACAACCGGAGTGGAGGCGTCCTGCCGCCGAAATTGACCGACCATTTGCAGGCAGCTGTGCAGACCCACCCCATTGTGTATCGCCCGCTGCGCCGCGCGCTGGATCACAGGACCGTCTGCCATCGGATCGGAAAACGGCACCCCGAGTTCAATGACGTCGGCCCCGGCTTGCGCCAATTCGAGCATGAGCGGAACGGTCAAAGCAGCCGTCGGGTCACCGGCAGCAATGTATGCGACTAAGCCCGTGCGCCCCTTCGCGCGCAGTTGCGCAAATCGCGCCGCAATGCGACTCATGAACCCGCCTCAAAAGAGGCGCTCTTTGGGCTGCCCCCGGCCCCTACGCCGAGCAGCCCTTCGATCTGCAGTCCGCTCGCGTCTGCAACGATGTGCAAGTCCTTATCACCGCGACCACTCAGATTGACCAGCAAATTGCGATCAGCGGGCAGTTGGGGGGCTAGCTGTGCTGCGTAGGCCAGCGCGTGACTTGACTCAAGGGCAGGAATGATTCCCTCTATGCGGCAGCAGTCATGAAAGGCCTTAAGCGCCTGGCTATCGGTGATGCCAACATACTGCGCACGGCCGCAGTCCTTGAGCCAGGCATGCTCTGGCCCGACGCCCGGGTAGTCCAGGCCCGCACTGATGCTGTGCGTCTCAAGGATCTGGCCATCGGCGTCTTGCAGCAGATAGGTGCGGTTGCCGTGCAGCACGCCAGGCGAGCCGCATTCCAGACTCGCCGCATGCCGGCCCGTGCTCAATCCATCGCCAGCCGCCTCAACACCCACAAGCTTCACATCTGGTTGATCAATATAGTCGTAAAAGATACCCATCGCATTGCTGCCCCCACCCACGCAAGCAATCACGTAATCCGGCTGGCGCCCGATGAGCTCCGGCATCTGCCAAAGACATTCTTTGCCGACTACAGAGTTAAAGTCGCGCACCATCATCGGATACGGATGCGGACCAGCAACCGTACCGATAATGTAAAAGGTGTCGTCAACGTTCGTAACCCAGTCTCGCATGGCTTCGTTTAGCGCGTCCTTGAGCGTGCGAGATCCGCTGTTAACGGGTCGCACTTCGGCCCCTAGCAGGCGCATGCGATAGACATTTGCTGCCTGACGACGTATGTCCTCCGAACCCATATAGACAACGCAATTCATGCCAAAGCGCGCCGCCACAGTTGCAGTGGCGACCCCGTGTTGACCTGCGCCCGTTTCCGCGATTACCCGCTTCTTGCCCATCCTTCGGGCAAGCAGTGCCTGGCCTACGGTGTTATTGATTTTGTGCGCACCCGTGTGATTTAGGTCTTCGCGCTTTAAGTAGATTTGTGCGCCACCGAGCATCTGACTCCAACGGCGAGCCGGGTAGATCGGGCTGGGCCGGCCGACGAAGTGCTTGAGTTCGCGCTCAAATTCGGCGCCAAATTCGCGATCCCCGCGACTGACGAAGTAAGCCTGCCGCAGCTCATCGAGTGCTTGGAAGAGCGTTTCGGCCACAAACGTCCCACCATAGGGACCGAAGTGACCTCTTGCGTCGGGTAGATCGTAGGGGTTCATGGTGCTCCGCTTTGCGCGTCAGCCCGGCGCACGGCGGCAAAGAAACTGCGCATGCGGGGCTCACTCTTGATTCCGTGCGACTCCTCGACGCCACTGCTGACATCGACCGCGTGTGGCCGCGCCAGACCGATCGCGGCCCCGACGTTCTCGGCATCGAGTCCGCCGGCAAGAACCAGTGGAAGCCTGCGCACCGCAGGCGCAGGCAAGCGTTTCCAGTCAAACACCTGACCGGCACCACCCTGCCCGGCTGCTGCTGCATCGGCAAGCAAAGCGGCGGCGCTGGGAAACCGGCGCTCGAATTCTAGCAAATCGATGTCCTCGCCCATGGCCGCCGCTCGAATATAGGGCCGCCCAAACGCTTGGCAATAGTCATGGTCCTCACGGCCGTGAAATTGCAGCACGGCGTTGGGCACGACCTCGAGCGCGCGATGCACTTGCGATGCTTGTGCATCGACGAACAGCAGCACGGGCGTCACGAAGGGAGCGACTGCAGCTGCGAGCTGCGCGAGCCGCTGCAGGTCAACAAATCGCCGGCTCTGGGGATGGCACACGAATCCGACCGCGTCGGCACCAAGCGCGCACGCGACGCGTACGTCCTGAACGCGTGTGAGTCCGCAAATCTTGACGCGTGTACGCTGCTGCATCACCTATACTCATCTAGCGGAACAATAATCGTTCCTCGGGCTGCGGGACACCGTACTTCGCATCGTACTCGACACCTGTCAGGTACAGCCCTGAAGCCTCGATTGTTGCCGCCGCCTGAGTGCGATCACGCGCATCGAGCACCTGTTCAATCCACTCAACCGGATGTCGCCCGGTGCCGACCACAACGAGCGCACCCACGACATTGCGCACCATGTGATGCAAGAAGGCATTGGCCGAGACCCGAACGCGAACGAGCTGGCGGTCGATCCGTTGAACATCGCAGCGTATCAAAGTGCGAACCGCCGATACCGATTGGCACTGTGCTGATCGAAAGGAACTAAAGTCGTGCGTCCCAAGCAACCGTGCGGCGGCAGCCTGCATGGTCTCCACGTTCAGGGGCCGAAAGACCCAGCCGGCACGACCGTGTGCTAGGGGTGAGCGCACGGATTCATTCCAGATCCAATAGTCGTAGTGGCGTGCCCGAGCGCTGTAGCGTGCATGAAATTCGGCGTCGACGTAACGCGCCCAACGCACCGCAACTTGCGGCGGCAAGAATCGGTTGACGCCACGCACCCAGGAGAACTCCTCGCGCTCGCGCAGCGTGTCAAAGTGCGCCACCTGTCCGCTGGCATGCACGCCAGCGTCCGTACGACCAGCACAAATTGTGGCAATGCTCTCTTCGGCAAACGTGCCGATCGCACGCTCGAGCAAATCTTGAACCGTCCGCCCATGCGGCTGGGTCTGCCAGCCTTCGAACTGCGAGCCGTCGTACTCGAGCCCCAGTGCGATGCGCCGGCGCAGCACAAGCGCGGTTCTTTGTCCTAGCGCACCGCGCTATCAGGCTTCGACCAGCTTGATGAGCTCCACAGCCTGTTGGCGCTGCTCGCGCGTGCCGTCCTTCATGACTTCTTCGAGCAGCTCGCGCGCCCCGTCCTTGACGCCCAGATCGATATATCCGCGCGCCAGATCCAGCTTGGTCGCCATCTGCGAGGCCATCGGGCTGCCCGCCTGCGTCTCGGTACGACGACCCGTCAGCGCCGCATCGGCACCCGTGAGGTCGAAGTCGATCAACGGCACCGTCGCTTGATCCGTGTTCGTTGTCATCGGCGGGACATGGTCGTCGGACATTGCCCCGACTGCGCCAACGAGCGTAGGTCGAGAAAGCGCCTCCTCCAAAGAACCGGGCGTCCCTTGTGGACGTGGAGCGGTCGACCCCGGAAGGTTCAGATCGAGGTTGGGTATCGGCACAGTGCCACTGACCGTCGGCGGAGGGCTGGGCCGCGGCACTGAAACGGTTGGCGGGAACATGAGATCAAGGGAAGGAATCGTCGGAGGTTCCACAACGCTAACGGCTGCAGGAATCGGCGGCGTATGTTCGGCTTCCTTCTCGACGGGCAACTCGGTTTGCGCGTCCAAGTTCAGCTTGCTCGGTCCCAGATCGAAATCCAGAGCGCCAAAATCGATTGCGGAGGGCGCCGGCGCTGCGGCACGCGCAACCGGTTGGGGTTCTGGGATCGCTGCCGGCGCTGGGCTCCGCGGCATCTCCGGAGGCAATTTAGGCTCGAAACGCGGGCGGCCAAAGCCCCCGCCTGCCGGCACCTGCAGTTTGGAGTCCGTCGGCATTGCCGTCTCTGGTGTCAGGGCGGTCTCTGGTCCACGTGTCGTCTCAGCCCCGGCCGCGCGCAGTTTCGTCTGGTCACCAACCATATGCGAAAGCGTGTCAAATTGCAGCGCATCGCTGTTGGCTTCTATCGATGCTCCAGCCGGGGTCTTCGCCGCACCCAGACCCAAGTTCAGATCGGTCGTCGGCCCGCGTGCACCCGTATCGGCGGCAGCGACCGCGCCAGCGTAAAGCGAATTGGTCGGATCAAGCGATTTGCCAAGTTTGGCCGCCCGCTCCCATTCTTCCCCCACTCCGCCAGTGCGATCATGCAGCTCCTGCGCAACTGCGTTAAAGGACGCCTTGTCACCACGCCGCGAATAAATTTCAAGCAGTTTCACCCGCACCGGATGCCGATCCGGTTGCAGCCGCAGTGCCTCCTTCAGTATGTCCTCGGCCTGCTCTTCCCGGCCATAGGCCACATACACGTCCGCCTCGGCGACCGGGTCGACCTCATTCGAATCGAGCTGCGAGGCCGCCGGGATGAAGCTCGAATTAAAGGTGCTCGTGGCTCCCGTGTCGACGCTTTGTCCGCCGGCCGTGCCAAACAGGGAATTGGCGGCAAGGTCGCCCTCAGCCTTTAGTTGTTCGGACCCGCCGGCGCGCCGGCGCCGCATGACGTTTAATCCCACCAAGGCGACGACCAGTGCGCCGCCGGCCGAACCCAGGACCACGGGCGAAGTCAGGGAATCAACAAGCCCGGGCGCCGCAGGCGCGGGGGCGGGCGCAGCTTTCGGAGCTTCCTTCTTCGCTGGTGCTTCAGGTTTTGCCGCTGCGGCTAGCTTCGCAGCCTCTATTGCCTTGGCAGCCTCGGCCGCCTTTGCCGCTTCCGCCTTCGCAGCCTCGGCTTTCGCCGCTTCGGCCTTCGCCGCTTCCACCTTGGCAGCTTCGGCCTTCGCAGCCTCGGCTTTCGCCGCTTCGGCCTTCGCAGCTTCCACCTTGGCAGCTTCGGCCTTCAACGCTTCGGCCTTTGCTGAGGCGGCCTTAGCTGCTTCAGCCTGCTTTTGCGCGGCCGCGGCCGCCTGCGCCGCGAGCTCATTGGCCTTCTTGATATCCGCATTTGCCTTGGCCAAGGCTGCGGCACGGTCTTGCTCTTCCTTTATCGCGCGTTGCCGCGCAATTTCTTCGTCCTTCTTTGACAAGCTCGGGGCGGCACCGACAGGGCCTTGCCCTGTCCCAGCTTCGGCTTTGGCGATCTTTAGCTGATCGCCAGTTTTCGGTGCAACACCCTTTTCTTCGACTTTTGCCGTTACGTGACCCTGCGCGCCGGCAGTTGGCTGCTTCTCTGGCACGCTCGGAGCGGCCTCAGCAAGCTGCGCCAAGCGACTGCGATAGGCCGCAAAATCCGCGGCCTGTGCCACGACCTCACGATGAGCAACCGCCTGGTCGATGCCAATGGCGGTATCAGCGGTCGGCACCTCCAGCTGACGTCCCGCCAACAGGCGGTTCATATTGCCGCCTATGAACGCCTTCGGATTGGCCTGCAAAAGCGCAAGAAGCATTTGGTCTAGCGAAACACCCCGACCCTTGTTGTCGAGCGCAATTTTGCTCAGCGTGTCGCCGGACTTGACCATGTAGTTCTTGGGCGCGGCCTCGACAGGAGGCGGGGCAGCCGGGGGCAGTGCCGCCACCGGTGCGGGCGAAGGCTGTGCTTCTTCCACTTGTTGTTGTGCCGGAGCGGCTTGCTGAGGCGGCGCCGCTTGGGACGCAGGAGGCGGGTTGGCCGGAGCTGCGATTTCCTCTTGGATTGCTGCCTGCGGGGCAGGCGCCTCAGGTACAGAGGGGGTGGTCGCCTGCGCGGGGGTCGCTGAAGGCGCTGCCGCCGCAACGGCGCCCGGCGCTTCTTGCGAAGCGGGCGCCTGGGTTTCGGGAGCAGCGGGTGGAGCAGGCGCGACAGGAGCCGCCTGAGCGGTTGCGACCGGAGCAACGATTTCCGGTGCCTGGCGTAGCCCCGGCGGATCGAGCAAGACGGTGTATTCGCGCAATACTCGACCACTGGACCAGGTGAGCTCGAGCAAAAGATCCAGGTATGGTTCACTTATGGCCTGCGTCGAACTGATGTGCACCGAGTAGGTGCCATCCGGGCGCGACTGCAGGTCAAAATGCAACTGCGTTAGTGCCGGATTGAACTCAAGATTGGCTTCCTTAAAGGCCGCCTGCGAAGCCAAGCGCACCTGAAGCGAGGCCGCCTCGTCATGCCCGACCGCAGGAACATCGACGTCCGCACTAAGTGGCTGTCCAAGATCCGAATGCACCGCCAGTCGGCCCAGCCCCGCCGCATGGGCACTGGGCAGACAAAGGCACGCAGCGGCTAAGAAGACGCTTGAAGCCGCGAACCAGGCCCGAAGCCGCGCGCGGTCCACGTTGGTAGCTCTTATCGAACCAAGCGGCCGCGCGAAGCACGTGAGCGCATTGGCAAATTCTTGCAAACTAGGCATCAAATTTCGCGGCGGCACAAGCGCCTCCCCGATCGAGGAAGTAACAGTTTTCGAAAATAACATCAGAGACTTACACACGCAAGTTTAGAAAGACGAGGAGATAGCATTCTTGGTGAAATCCACGGTTTAGATACCGCAAATTCGTAGCTTCAAACGCTCAATCCGGCCGCCCGAGCACAATTCGCAGCATGCGGCGCAGCGGTACGGCCGCTCCCCATAGCAACTGGTCCCCGACGGTGAAAGCTGACAGGTATTCACCCCCCATTGCAAGCTTTCGAAGCCGACCAATCGGTACGTCCAAAGTGCCACTGACCTGCGCTGGGGACAGCTGATCGATGCTTTCCTCGCGTCGGTTCGGGACAACCCGCACCCAGCGGTTCGCATCGGCCAAGAGCTGCTCAATCTTTTTTAGCGGAACATCGCGTTTGAGCTTGATCGTCAATGCCTGGCTGTGGCAGCGCATGGCACCGACGCGAACGCACAAACCCTCTACCAGCAAGCAACCGCGCTCTCCCATAGGCGGGCGTCCCAAAATCTTGTTTGCCTCGGCGCCGCCTTTCCATTCTTCGCGGCTTACACCGTTACCCATGTCCTTGTCGATCCAAGGAATCAGGCTCCCCGCCAGTGCGGTGCCGAAGTGCTGCCTGGCAAAGCCTTCGCCCCGCATCGTGGCGCTTACCGAGCGGTCAATGTCCAAAATTGACGAATTGGGATCGTCCAAATCGCGACGCACGCTCGCATGCAACTGGCCCATCTGGGTGAGTAGTTCCCGCATGTTTTGTGCCCCGGCTCCGGAGGCTGCCTGGTACGTCATAGCGGCCACCCACTCGACCAGATCGTCTTTGAGCAGCCCATCGAGCGCCATCAGCATCAGGCTCACCGTACAGTTGCCGCCGATGAAGTCGCGCACGCCCTTTTCCATCCCGCCTCGGATCACCGGCAGGTTGACCGGGTCGAGAATGATGATTGCGTCCGGGCGCATGCGCAGTGCCGAGGCCGCGTCGATCCAGTAGCCACGCCAGCCCGCCGAGCGCAAGCGCGGATGCACCTCGAGCGTGTAATCGCCGCCCTGGCACGAGACGATAGCGTCACAGCGGCCCAGGGCCTCGATATCGTTCGCGTCGAGCAACGTCGCCTGTGCACCGCTGACACGCGGCGCGGATGCGCCGATCTGCGATGAGGTGAAAAATACGCTTTCAAAAAGCGAAAAATCGTTCTCCGCCTGCATGCGCTCACGCAGCACCGAGCCCACCATTCCACGCCAACCAACAAATCCGACTTTCATTTTCCGTTGCCTGTCTGCTGCCGTCTCGCCTTCAGAGCTGCGTTACCACCGCATCGCCCATCGCGGCAGTGCTGATCGCAGCCTCGCCGGCGCGCGCCAGATCGGCCGTACGTAGGCCAGCCCGCAGTACGGCTTCCACGGCATGCTCCACGCGCTGCGCGAAGGCTTCCTGACGCAGGGAAAAGCGCAGCATCATCGCAGCCGACAAGATGGTAGCCAGTGGATTGGCGATCCCCTTGCCGGCGATATCGGGAGCCGAACCGTGAATTGGCTCGTACAGGCCTTTGTGCCGCTCGTCAAGGGATGCCGATGGCAGCATGCCGATCGAACCCGTAACGGCAGACGCCTCATCCGAGAGAATGTCCCCGAACATGTTTCCGGTAACAATCACGTCAAACTGCCTAGGCGAGCGCACGAGCTGCATCGCGGCGTTGTCAACTAGCATATGGTTTAGCGCAACCTCCGGATACTCCCGTGCCACATCGGTCACGACCTCACGCCATAACTGCATCGTCTCCAGGACATTTGCTTTGTCCACCGAGCACACGCGCCGCGAGCGGCCGCGCGCCGACTGAAAAGCCACGTGGGCGATGCGTCGGATCTCGCTTTCGCGATACCGCATCGTGTCAAAGCCCTCGCGCTCGCCCGTCTCGACGTTGTGGATGCCGCGCGGCTGACCGAAATAAATATCGCCGGTCAGTTCGCGGATGATGAGAATGTCCAGGCCTTCGACAACAGCTGCTTTGAGCGCCGATGCCTCGCCAAGTCCAGGAAAGACTCTCGCAGGACGCAAGTTGGCAAACAAGCCCAGTTCCTTGCGCAGTCGCAGCAGCCCTTGTTCGGGACGTTGCGCCCGCGGCAAATTGTCATAGCGTGGCGCACCGACTGCGCCAAAGAGCACGGCGTCACTGCTCCGTGCTAGCGCCAGGGTCTGAGGCGGCAAGGGATCACCGTAACGATCCACTGCAATTCCACCGACATCGGCCTCGGTAAATTGCAGTTGCAGCCCATCGGATGCCAGTGCGCGCAGCACCTTGAGCGCTTCGGCAACGACTTCAGGGCCGATTCCGTCTCCTGGCAAAACCGCGATGCGCATGTTTTATCCTCAATGCGCAAGTTCCCTGGCCAGCCAGGGGAAGCTTTGCAAGCGCCGTTTCTCGAACTCGCGTATTTGGTCGGCATGACGCAGCGTCAGCCCGATGTCGTCCCACCCGTTCAGAAGGCACTGTTTGCGAAAAGCATCGACTTCAAACGGCAGCGCTGAGCCCTCGGCAGTACGCACCAACTGCTCGGGCAATTCAATGACCAGTTCATAGCCAGGTTGGGCCACCACCGACTGAAACAACCCGTCGACGACACGTTCGTCCAAAACGATCGGCAAGATGCCGTTCTTGAAACAATTGTTGTAAAAGATGTCCGCAAAGCTCGGGGCGATGATGGCGCGAAAGCCAAATTCAGCAATCGCCCATGGCGCATGCTCGCGACTTGACCCACAGCCGAAGTTGCGCCGCGCAAGCAGAATCGAGGCGCCGCGATAGCGTGGCAAGTTCAACACAAATTCCGGATTGGGCCGACGCTGTGCCGGGTCTTGGCCGGGTTCGCCACGGTCAATGTAACGCCACTCATCAAACAAATTGGCACCAAAGCCCGTGCGCCGTATCGACTTGAGAAACTGCTTAGGGATGATTTGGTCGGTGTCCACATTCGGCCGATCAAGCGGTGCAACCAGCCCCTGGTGACGCGTAAATGCCTTCATCATGGCCGCCTTCACCTAGCTCAAGAGTTGGCGCACGTCGACAAAGCGACCCGCGATGGCAGCAGCAGCCGCCATCACCGGACTGACCAGATGTGTGCGCCCTCCGGGTCCTTGGCGCCCCTCAAAATTGCGGTTCGAGGTCGAGGCACAGCGTTCCCCAGGCTCCAGGTGGTCCTCGTTCATTCCCAGGCACATCGAGCAGCCCGGCTGACGCCACTCGAAGCCCGCGGCGGTGAAGATTCGGTCAAGCCCTTCGGTCTGTGCCTGCGCCCTAACCAGACCGGAACCGGGTACCACCATCGCCAGCTTCACGTTGCTAGCGACGTGTCGGCCTTGAAGAACGCGTGCCGCCGCCCGC
>CAZSOI010000352.1:0-2481 GCA_964608115.1 uncultured Burkholderiaceae bacterium
CGGATCAAGTCCGGCCAGCGGATTTGGGAAATTGGCGCAAACACTAAGGTTTCTGCCATGCGCGTGATTCTGAGGTTGCCCCAAATCAAGAGTTGAAAGCATAGCCCCTCAACCCATTTCGGTACCTTTTCAATGGGTTGAGGACGCTATGAGGTTCGCCTTCCTGCTTGCTGATCGCGGCAGGGGCAGATTATCACCACCCTGCCGTTCGACGGCATTGCGATGCCATGGGCGTTGAGACTGTCTGGCAGTTCAACGACGCCCAGGAGACCGGTCCTGGCGGCATTCGACCGAGCAATTGGTGGGTCGGAAAAGGTCGCGTAGGCGCGCGAACGGCAACCCGGTCTCGGCAGCGCGGCGGACCTTGCGGTCGAGGACATGATCGAGCGGCAGACCTCGATTTAGCATCTCGTGAAGGTCTAAACCGTCCATGCAGATGACGCTCTTGCCGCGACCAAACGCAAATAGGCCATCGTCGGTAAAGCCGGAATAGCTGATAAAAAGGCCGCGCGCCCAGGTGGCTTTTTGATCGAGCTTGCCCTGAAATCCATGAAGATCTGCCGCGCCGCTTGGGGTGCTCTGCCACTTGGCTTCAAGCAGATAGGTTTCGCTGGCGAGAACGAAGCTGCCATCGATCTGCTCGCCGCGGTTCCGAAACGGCTCACGCGGCTTTAACCCATAGACGTCAAATAGCGAAGTTAGGAACGCCTCGAACGCGTAGCCGCGAGGATGCGGTTCCATGCTTGAAAGCGCGAGCACTTCCTCACGTACCTTCGCAATTCTTGCTTGGTCGAATGCGACCTTCGGTGCTTCTTGCGGGCCTTGGGCCTTGTCCGGGCTTCCGCCGAGCCGGTTGATAAGGGTGAGGTAACGCGCCTCGGCGTTGCTCACCGGGTCGGCCTGACCTCCCCTCGATAGGTGGTGGACGCGGTGTTCCCATAGTGCTTTGAGCGTTCGAAGTGCCGTTCGATCGTCCACTTTCTGGAGGAAGCACCGCAGTCGCTTACCCTTCGACCCGCCGTAATCGGCATAGGCCGAATCGTAGATATCCACGTCCAGTTCAGTGGGAAAATTGCGAGAACGTGCTGTCTGAGAAGTGCAGCACGTAGCCTCGACCGCGGACGAAATCTACGAGGTCATCTACGGTGGTCAGGTCGATCGCACGAAGGCTGCTCATCGCGCCTTTCGGGGTCCCTGCAAAAAAGAATGACCGGCTTTAAGCGCGCCGCCACTTATCTCGACCACCCGCGGTGGTGTTGCGCACGCGCTCCACGACCGGGCGTCCGTTCGGGTTCAACTCTTTAGCTCGCTCGATGGCCTGGGCCTGCGTCGGCAGAACCGCGCTCGCCCGCTGCGAGTTTGCTCTGCGCACCGCGTAGTCGCCCTGACTACGGCGTTCGACGTAAAGCTGGTCTTTACTCACGTTTATCTCCTGAAATATCTCTTCCGAGACCGTTATCGACGCTTCCGCGACATGTTCTCTTTCTCACACTTCGGATGCCGAGTCAATTTGTAATACCTGAACGACCCATCGAGCGAGATGTATCCCGACATATGTTTTCCGACGATTTTATTTTCTTGCGGAAGGCCATATAACGATATCGGAGCGAATATCAGCGCCCAACGGTTCGTCGAGCAGTAGATCAACTCACATTGACTTCGTTCTTCCGCGGCAAGCGCGAGAGCAAATTGCGGTGGGCTCGGCCGATTCGCGACGCGCATGCGTCGTAACAGCGCCGGAACGGGCTAAGCGAGCACGGAAATTCAATTTTTTTCGTTGCGGTGAACGGCGACGGAAGACAGACGACCGCGAATGCGGGCGGCGGAGCGCCCCTCTGCTGACAAATCCCCCTAACATATTGATTTAGATAATTTGTTGTCCTAGGCAGAACCGATGAACCATCCCTCGACCCATTGCCACGACCCTCGCCGCGGCAGAGAATCGCGGCATGCCGACGCGCGCCCCACAATGCCGAGTCTGCCGCAGCGATCGGCTGCCTGAGATCAACTTGTGGATCGCCCAGGGGCTCAGCCAGCGTACGATCGCGCAACGCGTTGGCATTAGCCACCACGCGATCCACCGCCATCAGCGAGATCATCTGCCAAGCGAATTGCGCGCGGCCCTGGCGCTCAAAGTGATCCAGCGCGAGGGCGATGTGCGCGGCGTGCTGCTGGAGGAAGGCGCGTCGGTCGCCGAGGCGCTCAAAGCGATCCGGGCGCCGTTGTACGGTCGGTTTCTTGCCGCTGTCGACATTGGGGACGACAGGTCTGCCGCAAGCCTCGCCGGGCGGCTCCATGAAGGCTTGCAGATGACGGCCAAATTGACCGGCGAGCTGCTGCCAAGCGCAAACGTATCGATCACCAACGTCGTGCTGCTGCCGGAATACCAGCAGCTGCGGTCCGACCTGTTGAACACGTTAAGGAGCTACCCTGAGGCGCGGCGCGCGGTAGCCGAGGTCTTCCGACGCACCGGCGAACGGG
>CAZSOI010000353.1:0-5372 GCA_964608115.1 uncultured Burkholderiaceae bacterium
GGCCTCTCGAACGGCGATGCGCTCGAGAGCGACGTCTTGCTGTGGGGAACCGGCTACGCCGCGGACCTTTCGTACCTCAACTTGGCGGGGTTCTCCAGCATCCCACGCCTAGGCGAATTGAGCGGCCGCTGCTGCTCGGGGTTCCGATTCATCGACGCACCCAACCTGTTTCTCCTGGCACCCGCGGTGCTGGAGACCAGCACGTCGACACCTTGGGCGTACGCACACGCGGCAAGGTCCATCATGTCCCACATCGAAGGGCCGGATTGCTTCAGGCAGCCGCCGCGGCAAGAAAAGGTGAATCACTTCGACCTCATCAAGCTATTTGCGGCAGACGACCACCGCAACTACCCACGCGCCCGCTGGTATACGAAATATCTGCGCCTTGCCCTGTGGCATCCCAAGTCGCAGCCCCTTCCCATACCGTAAGCGCCTACGGGAGCGCGGCAGAAACCACTCACTGTAATTATTGCTTGAGCAATTTGATTTCCTGCTCAGATACAGGCATTGCTTACACACTTTGCTGCACACCGCGCTCCTTGCGCTACAAGCCATTGAAACAAAACGAAAAAGAGAAGATAGTTTTACTCATAATCCGTTGGTGCCTGGTTCGACTCCAGGGAGGCCCACCAAAATGTTCTGCCATCCTTTTTGCACCGTGTGCGGGCCGTGCAATTGACGTAAAAAACGATCAACGCCTCGGGCCAAACTTGTCACACCGGTGACCCGTACATGCGATTAGCGTGCCCCATTCAGCGTTGCGCACTTCCTAATTGTCTCCTCGCCTCGCATGACCTTGACGCCGGCAGGTCGGTGCTCCGATCGGGATGGCGGACTTGCAATTCGCGCTAATGGATATACAATGCGAAATGTATATCAATCCAGAGTGGAGAGAAGGATGCAAGTTGCAAAATGGGGCAACAGCCTCGCGGTGCGCCTCCCCGCGGCTGTCGTCGAGGCATTGACGCTCAAAGAGGGTGACGATATCGAGATTCACGTCGCTGGTGCGCGTGTTTTCGAAATAGCCAAACGTCCACAAGGCATTGAGCTACTCAAGAGGTTGCGGAGACTCCGTGGGCGGCTACCGGCCGATTTCAAATTCGACCGGCTGGAATCGCATGAGCGCGGTTGAGCGGTTCTTCGACACCAACGTACTCTTGTATTTGCTATCGGGCGACGCCACCAAGGCAGATCGCACGGAGCAAATCTTGAGCCTTGGTGGCGCCATCAGTGTGCAGGTGCTGAACGAATTCGCGTCGATATCCCTGCGCAAGCTCGGGATGTCGGTGGACGAAGTCCGAGAGGTACTTGCGGCAGTTCGGGGCGTCTGTGCGGTTGTACCGCTCAACCTGGAGGTCCACGAACTCGGTTTGCAGCTTCTCGAGAAGTATCGATTGTCGCTCTACGACGCGATGATTGTCGCTGCTGCTGTGCTTTTTGGGTGCAAGACGCTGGTCTCCGAAGATCTACAGCATGGCCAAGTCTTCGAGGGTGGACTCCAAGTCCTGAATCCGTTCCTTTAGGGCGATAGCAAGACGCTGCGCGCCGCGCTGTTGAGTCGCGTCGCATCAGAAGACGGCTTACACACTTTGCTACACACCGCGCGCCAGGCCTTATAAGTCATTGAAGAGAAAAGAAGAAGCTGTCGTGTTTCCTCTCATAATCCGTTGGTGCCGGGTTCGAATCCAGGGAGGCCCACCAACTAGACAGATCAGGGATCGCATCCGGCGATGGGCCTGCCTATTTGCCGGTGTCGACCCGCGTGTAGACGATGGCCGTCACATTCCGAATGTCACTGTACACCGGCGTCGTCCCCTTCATCTCGACTGATCCGATGTACGGATGCTGGATTAGGGCCTGGCTGCGCGACTGTGTGATGTCGGCGGCGGCGTCGAAAATGATTCAAGTATTCCTCAGCTCCAGGCCGTTCGGCAGTTTCTGAGTTTTCTTCAGGAAGGACGGCACAGATTCCTTGCCCAGGGTCTTGTAGTAGGCGACAACCTTCTCGAACGGGTCGCTGGTCAGATACGAGTCGAAATGCTCCCCCGGGATGAGGTCCTTGGGATCAGGCGGTGGGAGCTTGGTCGCGCCGGGGTAGATGCTCAATGTCTTTGCAGCCACCAGCATCGCAATGGCGATAGCGCTGACCAGTATCCGTATCGATCGCGGTGCATGCAAGGCGTTCCTCCCCGTACGTTGCCTCGCTGTCATGACCGGTTCCAACGCGTGGCGCCCGGTTACGTGCTCAAGTCACTGCGGTCGACCTTGACCACTCCTTCCTGAACGCGTCGCCAGCGCATGGCCGAGAACGACCCTTGCTCCGATTGAAGTCGGGTTGGCCACAACGGCCATGCTCGCGTTGACCCACGTGCTGATCGTATCTTCCTCGCCGAGCATCCCAATCGCGATGCAAAGGGCCAGCCAGCCGCGGAGCCAGCGATGTGCTGCCACGGATGAATGGTCATTCGTTCGCACGAGGTCGTCCGTACTCTCGATCAGTGGCGCCTCAGCGCGTGGGCCGCTCAGACCCCACCTTACCGGTTCGTGCTCTCGACAATCGAAATCAGGGTGTCGTTCATCATCGCTCCGGTGCTCATGTTGCGCCACGGGGACTGGAGTGCCACATGGTTCCCGTGCGGGAACTGGGCCAGGCCGTTCTCCTTGTCGGGCATGGAAACGCTGATCACCTGTTTCTGTGATTTATAGAACTCGAGCACTTTTGCGATCGAGTCCTTCGTGCGAAAGCATGCGGCCTTCATGTGGAAGTTGTTGACCATGAAGTCAGTGGTAGCCGCATCGTAGTTTGCGCCCGGATAAACCGGCATTCCAAACCGGTCTTCACCGCGTGCGACCGCGGCTACCAGGACCGCGAGCACCGATGTCGTCAGCAGCAGACCGCGTTTCATATTTTTCCCCCTTTTGCTGAATGAGTCTGGTCGACTGGCAATTTTCGAAAAAAATCACCTTTCCATCCGGTCTGAGGCGAGACTGTCTTGCATTTGCGATTGGCGCATTCGACCGATCACTTGCAAAAAGCCCTCATTCCACTCGCGTGTCGGCCGTCCTCCAACGGAGTGCGAACAGTCGGCGCGCCCATTTCATTGCTTTACGAGCTCGACGCGCCGGTTCTTGGCCCGCCCGGCATCGCTGTCGTTCGACGCGACCGGCGAGTACGGGCCGCTGCCGAATGGCTGCAGCCGCGCTCCGGGCACGTCGTACTTGGACGTCAGTGCCGCAACCACCGACTCCGCACGGCGCTTCGATAGGTCCATGTTGGAGGCAAGAGTACCCTGGTTGTCGGTGTGACCGACGACGTACAGCTTCACATCACGGTGCTCTTGCAGCAACTTTGCGATTTCCTTGAGTGTAGCCGCCGATTCGGGCTTGAGATCTGCCTTGGCGGTGTCAAAGTAGATGCCGTAAATGGCGACGTGTCCGGTCGCGGAGAGGCTGCTCGCCAGTCCCGCGGCGTCAACAAGGTCCTTGCTCTGCATCGGCTTGGCCTCGACAACGTATAAATCGGTGCCGCCACCGGTCCGTCCCTGCGCATGCACGAGCAGACTCACGTAGACATCGCCCTGCGCGCGTGTCAGGCGCGCTGCGAGATAGCGATTCGACCAGCCGGCATCCTGGATGGCGTAAAAGCGAGGTTTGACACTGTCGCTATCGGAGTCTTCACCGCATTCCGCACCGTTGCAGGCAAACAGCGTCTCGAAGCCGGCTTTCTTCAGGTTTTGCTCATAGTTTCGGTAGATCTCGAGAACCGACCGATCATCTGGATTCCGATATGGCGCGTAGAACACCATGCCTTCGAGATGCATCGACTTGGTCGGCTTCCCGCTCTTGATGGGGCCGGTGACCATTTCAAATTCGTCGAACTGGGCAATGGTGATCTCATTTTCGCCGCCGAAGACCTCGGAGCCCGGATAGCGCTTGATCATGGGGTGGTCTCCGCCGCCTTGCTGAGCGGGAACCGGGCTCGCGACCAACAGCGTCAGCACCGTGGCGAGTATCCAATGCGCAGCTGCTTTGATCACGGCCAAGCCTCCGTGGCGAAGCGTTGTCTTGGAATCGACAGCGTGGGAAGGAAATACAGCACATATTAACCCGGGGTGGCCGAGCGCTGCGAAGCCCTGGATGCACGCCCTCCATGTCCGCCAGGTTCATATCGCTCGGGTCGACCTGGGTCCTCACCTGCGATCGGCCGACACGATCACTAGCCAACGCAACTCCTGAGCGCTTACGCCCGGGTCTTCGCCCTCGGCCTCGCGATGACGATTGGCTCGCGTATCTGCGATAGTGGCCGCGGGGAGAGCCGGGTACCGTGCAAGAGTCTAAAGGGTAACAGGGACAATCGAACCAACCGCGCGGGCAACTCGGATGCGCGAATAGAAGCCAGATACTCGGAATGTCGAATTCGCTTGCACATTTCTTCACACACCTTTGGAGATGCGTTGTAACTCGTTGAGTTCAAAGAGCAAGACGGGTTTTTTCTCATAATCGGTTGGTGCCTGGTTCGACTCCAGGCAGGCCCGCCAAACAAAACTCTTCTGAATCAAGCCGGTCATGGCCAAAGGCCCGGTAGTAGCGGAAATTTTTCTGCTTGGACGCCGCTTGCGCACTCTTGGTTGGTTTGGAACAACCAAAACCGCAAGCCGAGTTGTGACCGAGCGACGACGAAAGGGACAGCAGCTGACGGGTTCGCGCTCTTGTATTTTGCTTGACTGCAACAACGTGTCGTAATAACATTGTTAATACAATGAAAGCCTTGCATATTACGATCCGTCAAATCGGCAATTCCCAGGGAGTCGTTATTCCAAAGCCTCTGCTCGCTCAGGTGGGCCTCGTCGCTGAGGCCGAAATGACAGTCGAGCGTGGTGCGATCGTTCTTCGCAAACCGTCGAAGTCGACCCGCAGTGGATGGGCGGATGCCGCTCGGGCGGTCGCCGCATGTGGAGGTGACGAACTCGTGCTGGGCGAGTTCGGCAATGAAGGGGATTCGGAGCTCGTCTGGTGAAGCGTGGCGAAGTTTGGCTCGTGAATTTGGATCCAACGATCGGCAGCGAGATCAAGAATTCCAAGCCCTGCACCATCGTGTCGCCCGCTGAACTAAATGACAATCTGCGTGCTGTCATTGTCGCGCCGATGACCACTCAGGGCTTCATTGCGCCTTTTCGCGTGCCGGTCACGCATGCGGGTACGAAGGGGCTGATTTTGTTGGATCAGATTCGAACGGTCGACAAGCGGCGCTTGGCAAGACGTTTGGGCGCAATATCGGCAAAGACTCTCGCCGCAAGCCTTGCGATACTGCAAGAACTTTTCGCCGAATAATGGCAATTGTGCTCAAAAGCGCAGCCGACGCATAATCCATT
>CAZSOI010000354.1:0-9099 GCA_964608115.1 uncultured Burkholderiaceae bacterium
CCGGCGACGTGTCGATCGCTAGTTCAAGAGGCGTCGCCCGGTCAGCTAACGAATTTCGCGCGCAAAGGCTAGACGTGGTGCGGTGAGTGCTCGGGGGCAGGTCAACACTTCGTGGTCTCGTAGCGCCAGATCAGTGCGCAACGACAGGGAAATTGGTTTGCTGGAGCGGGCCGTATCGCTTTCAAAGTCATTCGTCGTCGCTAGCCCATGGTGCTGCTATACGCGCACCTCGGCACGCCGCCACCGGGCGCTGGGTGCTTGAGCAAGGCTGCGAGCAAATCCGTTACGTAGCGCGGGAGTTGCATCCGACTAAAGAGCACCGATTTAGTGGGCTTGTCAGCGGTGGTCAGGACAACTTCACGCTAAACCCCGCAGGGCGCCGACCCTTATCGTGCTCCGTCGCCGCGAAGAACGACGCGTACGGTTTCGAACAAAATGCGTACATCCAGTGCCAGCGAGTGGTTCTTTACGTAGTACAGGTCGAACTGAAGTTTTCGCTGGGAGTCCTCAAGGGAGGCAGCATAGTTAAACCGGACTTGTGCCCATCCAGTAAGTCCCGGTTTGATGCTATGGCGCACATCGTAAAAGCGTAGTTCACGCTTTAGCCGATCCACGAACGCCGGCCGCTCGGGACGCGGGCCAACGATACTCATCTGGCCACGCAGAACGTTGACCAGCTGGGGAAGCTCGTCGATGCGCATCTTGCGAATGACCCGACCGACACGAGTAATACGTGGGTCGTTCGCGTCCGCCCATTGCGCGACGCCATCGCGCTCGGCGTCGATACGCATGCTGCGAAATTTCAGCACCCTAAAAGTGCGGCCACCTTGGCCAACGCGCTCCTGGCGATAAATTATGGGGCCCGGTGATTCGAGTCTGATTGCGATGGCTGCGAGCAGCATGACCGGCAAGGCCAATAGCAGAAGTACGCTGGAAACCACAATGTCGGTCGTACGCTTGGCAATACGCCGGCCAAGACCTTGCTCAAATCCGCGTCCATAAATGAGCCAGCTAGCCTTGAGCGATTCGATGGGAAATTCGCCATGCACGCGCTCGAAAAAAGCTGTCTGATCGAGGATGTTGACGCCACGAATGCGACACTCGAGCAGTTCGCGCAGCGGCAGCACTCCGCCCCGCTGTTCGCGCGCGGCAACAATGACCTCATTGATCTTTTGTTCCGACACCAAGGCCCACAAATTTGCGTTGCGGTCAAAGATCCGCAATCCCGCCAATCCCTCGGGCGGTTGCTCACCAACCGGCAGGACGCCGACAATTTCGATGATCTGGTCCCAGCTCTTCGATAAACGTTCCTGAAAGGCCAGCGCATCATCGCTACTACCGAGGATCAAGACTCGACGCAATCCGACGCCGGAATTGCGCAAGGCGTACAGCAAAGGGCGCAACGACGCGACGACAAACGCGTACGGAAGCAGCGCGAACGGCGTATTGACATGCCAAGAAAGCGGCGGGGCTAGAGCGCGTACTGCGATGTACAAAATCGTTGTGCCGATCGCGGCCGCTCCCGAAGCGCGGATCCAGACCCCTTCGCGCGGGCCATTATCGCGGCGGTATAGCCCGATAGCGGAGTTCACCGCAATGAGCGAAAGCGAAAAGGAAGCGAGTAACAGCAAGTCGAGCGAGTTTGCCCAGTTCGGCGGCAACGTTCCGCCAATGGACTTGGAGGCCGCAAGCGCCAGCAACAGCGCTGCGAGGAACAGCAGCCCGTCAGCCTGCAGAGCCATCCAGTTGCTCTTAGCGACCGTCCGCTTTGCGACCTGCAGGAACATCCGCCGCCAACCTCAAGCTAAAGAAAGGAGTACGCCCCATGAAAACGGATGAGGCGTTCTTTTTAGTATCGAGAATTCACACGCCCGTCTGACGCAAATAGGGTATATGGAAGCTCGAGGAGAATCAAGCTTTTTTCCGTGGTCGCCAGTGGCTCTGCGGCAAAAATCGGACGATTGAGGAGCGTTTGATCTTGTTTTGTAACTATTTGAAAATGAAAGACTTTATTACATTTCACTGATGTATAGCGGCGAGCGCAATTGCATTGGCCGGAGCTGAACGGAGGTTTGGCGTAAGGACTTGACAAAAAGTCCCCTACATAAACACGGTAAAGACTGCGGGATACGGCATTTAGCTATACCAAACCGCCTTTGCGTTTGTGAGCTAACAGCACTCCGTGGCCACAGTCCGCAGCGCCTCCTAGGTCGCCGGCTGGATGCCCACAATGGTTGCGCACGGTGTGTCCCTCGGCTTTGTTCTTTTCATCGTGAAATCGACAAGGTTTGCAGTGACTGCAAGCTCGCTGCGCTCGAGTTCCGCGAGCTTTGCCAATCCCCGGCACAATCCGAGGCGCAGGCAAAATAGGGCGCTAACAATGCGATGGAAATGGATGGCGATTGCCGGCGGCGTCTGCGCGACGATCGCGGTCTTGGCATGGCGGCTTGGGCCGACTCGCGTGCAAGTCGTGCTGCCGACTCGCGCGAGCGCAGTTGAGGCGATTTATGCGACCGGCTCCGTTGAGCCGACGGTTATGCTGCCAATTGCTCCTCGGGTTGCGGGCACTGTTGCGAAGATACAAACCGACGAAGGCAGTAGTGTGCGCAAAGGGCAAGTCCTCGCCCGGCTTGAGGACACCGACCTAAAAAGCACGGTCGATGAACTCACAGCGCGCGCGCGCTACGCAAAGGAGCAATTCGATCGCACCGAGGATCTAGTGCATCGTGGCTTTGTCTCGCCAACTGAATTGGATCGCACGAGATCGGAACTGGACGCTGCAAACGCGTCGCTTATGCGAGCGCAAACACAGCGCGATTTCACCGCGCTTCGAGCACCGGCCGACGGCGTAATCATACGGCGTGATGGCGAAGTCGGTCAGTACTTTGCCGCTGGACAGGCACTGTTTTACTTGTCTTGCTGCGCACCGCTGCGAGTCAGCGTGGAGGTCGATGAAGAGGATATCGTGCGTGTGCATATCGGGCAGAAGGTGATCTTGCGCACCGATGCACTTGCAGGGCGCACTTTGGACGGCGAGGTCTCCCAGATCACACCGAAGGGCGATCCCGTTGCGCGCAGCTACCGCGTACGAATTCGCTTGGCCGATCCCACGCCGCTGCAAGTAGGGATGACGGTTGACGCCAACCTCATCGTGGCCGAGCACGCCGACGCGATGCTAGTGCCCACGGCCGCTGTGCTCGATAACCACGTTTGGTTGGTTCGTGAGGGCCGACTGCACCGCCAGGCCGTGCGCACCGGTGTCGTCGGCGCCGAGCGCACGGAAATTCTCGAGGGTCTGGGTCCGAGCGACTACATCGTGGTAGCCCCGAGCGAGGGTTTGGTCGAGCAGGAGCGCGCGTTCGAGCATGTGATCTCCGCGGTGTCAACTTCGAACCGTGACGGTGCGCTCGCCGATCCTCGCTGATGCAAGTGTCCCTTGCCGTTGCCACTACGCACTTGCGGAGCCGTCTGCGCGCAACCCTAGTTTCTCTTGGCGGAGTGATTCTCGGAGTGGCGTTCTTCCTGGCGGTCTCCTCGCTCATGCGCGGTTCCGAAAGGGACTTTCTCAAGCGTCTGATCGACAACAATCCGCATATCACGGTCTACGACGAATATCGCCTACCGGAGCCGCAACCGGCACAGTTGCGCTGGTCCGACGGTGCTGTTCACGTCAGCCATGTGAAACCGCGTGCCGAACCCCGTGGCATCCGGGCGTATCCCGAGAAGCTAGCGTTCATCGAATCATTTCGCGGTATCCGCGTAGCGCCCGTATTGACCGATTCGGCCGTGCTGCTTTTTGCTGGGCATCAGCAGGCGGTGAGCGTCTCGGGCATAGTGCCGGCCAAGATGAAAACGGTAACGACCCTCGAAGAAAAAATTGTCGAGGGTTCGCTGGACGCTCTTGCGGCCGACTCCAATGGCATCGTCCTGGGCGTCGGTCTGGCGCAGACGTTTCATCTGCATTTGGGTAGCACGGTCAGCATAGTTACGGGCGCTGGCACCAACCACGCGCTTCGCGTCGTCGGGTTGTTTCGCACGGGCAATGCCTCGTACGACGAAGAACAGACTTTCGTGCTGCTCAAGCGGGCACAGGCATTGCTCGAGCATCCTAATCGAGTCAATCGCTTCGTGATTCAGCTCGACGACGCCACCAGCGCGCGAAACGTCGCTGCTCAAATTGAGTCGGCAATCGGCTACAAGTCGGTTTCGTGGATCGAAGCCTCGGAAGACATACTGAGCTTGCTACTGGTGCGCAACATTATTATGTACAGCGTCGTGTCTGCGATCTTGGTCGTGGCCTCGTTTGGGATCTACAACACACTCTCGACCATCGTAATCGAAAAGACGCGCGACATCGCAATACTCAAATCCATGGGGTTCCAGGCTCGGGACGTGCGTACCATTTTTTTGCTTGAAGGTCTGATCATTGGCTGCATGGGAAGCGCTGCGGGCTTGGCCGTAGGCGCAGTCCTAATGCGCCTGCTGGCCAACGTCGCGCTGCGGCCCCCGGGTGTGACCGAGATCGTTCACCTGCCTGTGTGGTGGGGACCCGAGCAGTTCGCGCTGGCGGCGGCATTCGCGCTTTGCTCGTGTCTTGCGGCCGCGTATTTGCCGGCACAACGCGCTAGTCGAGTTCATCCGGTCGACATACTTCGCGGTGCCACATGAGCACTGTTTTACGCGCGCAGCATGTCACCCGGCGCTTGAGCGGAGATGTTCCGGTCACGCTGGTTGAAGATGTAAGCATGCAGGTCGAAAGCGGCGAATTTGTCTGCATCATGGGCCCGTCCGGCTCGGGCAAGTCGTCCTTGCTATATCTGTTGGGTCTTCTTGACATGCCTGATGAAGGCCGCGTACTGCTGGGCGAAGAGGATACCTCTCGATTTGGAGAAAAAGAGCTGGCCGCACGCCGGTTGGAGCGCCTGGGTTACGTATTTCAATATCACTTTTTACTGGCCGAATTCTCGGTCCGCGAGAATGTGGCGCTTCCAATGCGCCGGCTTGGGCGCCTGAGTGCGGCGCAATGCGTTGACCGGGCCGACAGTCTGCTCGATCAGCTTGGCGTAGCAGACCAGGCGGCAAAGCGGCCGCACCAGCTCTCCGGCGGGCAACGTCAGCGCGTGGCCATAGCGCGTGCGCTTGCCAACGATCCGCTGCTGATTTTGGCCGACGAACCAACCGGCAATCTTGATTCGGCGTCCAGCGCCAACGTGCGCCAGATCTTGCGAGATCTCACGCACGCGATGCAAAAGAGCGTCGTTGCGGTGACACATGACGCCGCGTTCGCGGCGGTAGCGGATCGGTGCATCGAAATCGTCGATGGGCGCATCCGCGTGTCAGCCACTTAGCGCTAGGAATTGATGGGTTGGCCGCAAAGAAGCGCGATGCTGGATTTTGTCAGATTTTCTAGAGGCACCGCACCTCACAAAGTAGTTGAGCTGATGGGCGCAATCGCGCAGGGAACAGATGTGTGGTCGATTGCGCTGTCGGCGCGGCAATCTATTTCGACATTCATAAGAGTGGACTGCGCATCTGTCACCGGAAGGCGTTCGACCAGCGCAGGTGAATGGCACTCGACTTTCTCGGGAGCAGGTGATAGTTCGCTGGACAAACGAGCAGCCAGAAAGCAATGCGGACGCATTAAGTGTGGTCGGTCTGCAGCCATTGGCTTATCAACTAAGACGGTTCAATGAACAGTCCGCGAGAACTTATCAGGCCGCTCTCCGTTCCAACGACAGCCGCCGTGGCAGTTCATTCATTTTCGTTGTGCCATCAATCGTCTGGGCGACCCTCGAGCATCATCCCTAGATCGTCGCGACACGGTAAAATGCATTCGTCTGCGGGCGTCGTATAACGGCATTACCCGAGCTTCCCAAGCTCGTGACGAGGGTTCGACTCCCTTCGCCCGCTCCAAAATCCGTTGCACGGACCGGACAGATCGGAAACGTCTCGGGTCACACGCTGATGACGGTCGCGATCGTTGCTGTCAATCGCAATTGTCCGTTTGCTGTGAGGTTATGGTATTCGGGGTCCGCTTGTATCGCCGCGCACCCTCCTGTTGGGACAAGCGCTTAATCGCACTGCCCAGGCATTGAAGTTACTCAGGCACTTGTCAGGTCTTCTAGTGCGGAGGGCATCTTAAAAAGGGAGACGGCCGCGGCCAGTTTAGCGGAGTGCTGACGCAGGGTCTGTGCTGCTGCGGCCGATTGCTGTGCCAAGTGCGCGTTTTGCTGTGTCATCGATTCGATTTGCTCAACGGCTCGGTTTGCGGCCTCGGCATCGGTATTTTGCACGTGCGCGGCGGCCGTAATTTCGGCAATCAGTCCGCTAACCTTGAGGACCTGACTCACGATGTCCGTCATCGTCATGCCGGCACTGTGGACGAGGCGACTACCGGATTCCACTTTTTCGACAGAGCGCGAGATGAGCTCCTTAATTTGTCGGGCGGCCAGCGCGCTGCGCTGTGCCAACTCACGCACCTCTCCGGCGACGACCGCAAAGCCGCGGCCTTGTGCGCCCGCGCGAGCAGCCTCTACGGAAGCGTTCAATGCGAGAATATTGGTTTGAAACGCGATGCCATCTATTACGGTAATAATTTCGGCAATTTTCTGGCTGGACGATTCGATTTCTGTCATCTGCTGGACGACCTCACCAACGACTTCACCGCCTCGCGTCGCCACTGCTGTGGCTGATTGTGCAAGAGATTCTGCTTGCTTAGCGAAGTCGGCGCTGCGCTCGATCGCGTTGACCATCTTATCCATCGACGCCGAGGTCGTATCCAAATTGCTGGCTTGTTGCTCTGTTCGGCGGCTTAACTCCTCATTGCCTTCCGCGATTTCGCGTGTAGCACTTGCCATTGATTGAACGCCAGAGCGGACCTGACCAACAACATCGCGCAAAGATGCCTTCATTTGCTCGAGGTTGTCCAAGAGCGCACCGATTTCTTGCGTATGGGATTTAACCTGCGAAGCGGAGAGTTCGCCGCGCGCCACGCTGTCGGCGACCTCGGAACATTTTGCGATGTCGGCCATGATTCGGCGCATTGCGATCAGCGACAAACTAATTGTCGCGGCGATAGCGGCCAGCGCAACCACTAAGTCGACCAATGCCATCTGCGTGCGGGTTGCACCAATCGAGGTCAAGGCCGCCTGCAGGGCACTGTTGCGATTCTCCACAATCTTGTCCAGGCGCTCAGCATTGCGGTGAAAGAGCTCATCGGCCGTCTGCATCGACGCAATGCCGGTATTCGGATCCACGCTTGCCATGTCGATGGCCTGGTCGACCGTTTTGGCGTACTTGTCCAGGTCGACGAGGGCTGTCGAAAGCGCGCCCGTAACCTCCGGCTCGCCGTATCCGGCCGGCTGCAGGTACTGTAGCTCCTGGCGTTGAGTCGAAAGCTCGGTTGCGATGCTAGTGCGCGCCTTTTTGAGCTGCTCGCCGCTTAGGCTACCGGCGAGCGTCACCTGTCGGTAGGCAAATGCCTGCAGCTCGCCGAGGGACGCCTTTAATCGCAAGGTGCGGTTGTAGGTTTCCAGTTCGTGATGAGTACTGGCTTCGAGCATCGAGCCGATGTGGTGCATCGCCCAAGCGGCAGTGGCGCCAATGACAACCGTCGCAGCAAGTGAGATACCCGCCGGTACCAGAATGCGGGCTCTGAGTCTCATGCCGGACTTCTCGTTTGCTTCATTATCTGCCTCGGCGTTCGTGCCGCGAGCGCTTCTTCTCGGCTATTTTCTATAGACACCACCACATAGCACGTATTCGCCAACGCGCTCGCAGTACATTTGCTTGGATTCGATCTTCTTTGTCAAGGGATCGGTGAACTTGTAGTCCTGCCAAAAGGAGCTTTGCTTCTGGGCCATTTCGACTCGCTCCCGTACGAAAGCCTTGCCGTCTACGTCCTTGAGGTCGATTAGGTTGCGACCGACCATCTTTTCGTTGGCGCCGTGCGCTCGCACTGTCCCATCCAGTGCGTAAACCACGAGATAAAGATCGCGGTCGTGAAATGGTCCCTGCTTGTCGGTAACTGCAGCAAACGTCTTCTCATCGCCGTTGCTTTTCCAGAAGGCGGCGCCTCTTTTGACCATCGCAACGGCCTCGTCCTTGCCAGCATGCTCGCCGGCAGACGCACCAACGGTCAGGGCCGCTGCTATAAGGGCAATTGAAAGGCGCCGGAATGGCATAGCGAGCTCGTCGTCGATCGTGATAGCGCGCAGCGCGAACGGGCCGATCCGCCGGTTCACGGCGTAACCATATCGGCGCACGGCACTTTCCGATTGCCAGAATAGTGGTACGGAAATTGACGATTCTCGCTGCTGACCGCTAGCCGCAGGCCTTTGCCGTTGGCTAATCTCAAACCCCGCTAAGCAGCTGTGAGACTGCTCTGGCAAACATTGCAAGGCGGACGGGGCAAGAGGGCCACTTGCGTGTCTGCGCAGCAGAAAGAAGGGTCTCCCGAATCTAGTGTGGGATGCGATGTGACTTGCACCGGTCGACCTCGCTTCAGGAATGTTGAATTCCGATATTGGCCTGCGGCGCCCGAATGTTGAAGATCGCAGGGTTATCCACGGCGTCGCCGCTGGCCCCTCTGAGGCCGGAGGCGAGCAACGCGGTGAATAGCCCGGGCTAAGCCAGGATGCCGTCTTTCGTTGCACAATGCAGCACCCATGCCCGGAAAGCTGCCAAGAGCGGTCGGCGAACGCGGCCAATTGCCTCGTCGCACGCCGATCAACAAGATCGACTTTGGTAGCCTTAGCTCGCGATGAGCTATTTTCATAGGCGCCTATGGTGGTAGAAGAAGACATAAAGGGCAGGTTCACAAATCCGCTCTGCGACAAGCGCGCGAGCACAGGTGTCCGCATGCCTGGATGCGGTTTGCCTCGAGCCAACGACTTCACCGCACGGTCGGAGGCGGTGCTTTGCCCGTGGAGAAGGGTCTTGCGCTGCGTGCGCGCTGGGGCGAATCGATGGCGATAGTCGCGAAAGCCATAACGGCGCGGAGTTCGGCCACGCGCGGGCTGAACCTGGCGCGTGTGCTGTTCATTTTGGCCACCATCGGCAGCTTCACCTCGCCGCCACTTGCCAATATTGCCGCCGGGT
>CAZSOI010000355.1:0-2534 GCA_964608115.1 uncultured Burkholderiaceae bacterium
AAAGTCGCCGTGCTCGGCGAGCTGGTCGATCGGATAGCCGCGATAGAGCAGGACGCCCTCGTCGCCGTCGATATAGGTGATCTTGGACTCGCAGCTTCCCGTCGAGGTGAAACCGGGGTCGTAGGTGAACATGCCGGTTTCGGCGTAGAGCTTGCCTACGTCTAGGACCTGGGGACCGATCGTCCCCTTGTGAAGCGGGAATGACCAGTTCTTGTCGCCCAGTGTCAGTTTGCCGGATTTGATGTTGGCGTCGGTTTGCACATCCATGATGGCATTCTCCATGCGTTAGGCCACAGCGGCATGAGATGAGAGTTCGCCGTCGGTGCCCCGGGGTGACAAACGTACGCCGGGGCGACCCAATCGGGGTCTTGCCTTACTCATGCGACCCGCAAAGGCCGCTCCCGGCGAGCCGTCCGTGTGCTTTATTGCTTCGCTGAGGCCCGAACGGGAAACGCTGCAACCCTCGCGGTCTTTTGACCCGGAGGACTCATGCGCACCCCCGCATCAAAAAATTATACTTCGTCGCGAAATTATAGTTTCTCGCCAACCGGATAGGCCGCATTGATCTTTGTCAAAATCGCACTGATTCAATTTCATATCCGGCGCCGCAACTCATCGCCTCTTCGCGCATCATGGCGACCGACTTATGGGCCAACGCGCTTAAAGGCTCCGCCGCCGTGCGGTCGCGACGGGCCGGATATCAACCGTCCCCGCCTCCGAGGGTTGAGAGCTAAAGCGCGCCTTTCACAACGGGCGAACGGTTAGACTACTTCCCAGGCAGGAAGTTGACCTGCACGCGGCCCAGCACCGTCCAAACATTCTGGTCGGTGATGTTATACGTGCCGCTCGGGTTTGCGCCGTTCGCGGCGAGCGTCACGCCCGAGCCGGTATAAGGCGCGTCGAGCCGGGTGAACGTGGTGTCGATGCCGAGATCCAGCCACGCCGCCGGACTATATTGGGTACGCGTGCCCACCTGCCAGAAGCTGTAATCCGGCGTGCAGCTATTGCCGCTGCCCGCAGTAATGCCAAGAGGCGGCTGAACCGAGCCAGCAACCGGTACGCCACAAATCACAGTGCCAGTCGCGCCGGGTAGATGCGAGTTGATCAAGTTCTTGGCGGTCTGGTCGTAATTGACGGCTGCGTAGCCTCCGTAGACGCTGGTTTTCCACTGGTCGTTCCAGTGGTGCTCATAACCGGCGTTGAAGCTCCAAGCCTCTGTCAACTCAATCGAGGCCGTATTTCCGGAGCCGGGATTGTCGAAGACCCCGTCGACCCCCCAGGCAAAAGCGGCGGTATTGCCATGGTAGAGCTGCCATCTGTTACCCTTGCCCGCGTAATCGACGGCGCCGCGGCTGTAGACCACGTCCGCGCCTAAGGTGTCGCCCTTGCCCGTTGGCACAAACACATCGCCACCGACGGAAACGGCATAACCATAGGCATCGCTGGGATGCCCGAATCCGGTGCAAAACGTCCCAGCCGTGCAGCCAGACACCGCCACCGTGGACGCGGTGTAATAACCGGCCGCGACCTGATGAAGGGCGACCGAAAGGCCTGCATAGCCCCAGGACTGATCGACGCGCAGGTTCCCGATAACGTCGGGTATTCCGCTGCCTAAGCTGGTCGCTCCAGTGAATGCGTTGTCGGTCGCAAGCCCGCCCAGTACCCACTCGACAAGTCCTAAATTACTGACGCCGACCTTGTAGTGGCCATTGGGATCCTCGACCGATATCGACGTTGAAAAACCGTTGCCCCACCTGTAGGTGTAAGCGGCAAGCAGCACACCTGTCAGATCGGTATCTCCGGTGGTGCGCAGATTGCCATAAGTCAGGTCACCGTCGCTTGCTGCCCAAATGTCGAAGAACGAGCGCGCCTTGCCCACAGTGGCTCCGACAAATTCGACGTAGCCGCGATCCCAGAGCAGGAATGGAGCATTGGGCGACGGCGCCGGCCCCGACGCCAGCGGAGTCATGTACGCGTTGCCGATCGGGGTATCCATTTCAGCGCCCAAGCGGGCATAAGCGCGCACTGGGCCGAGCGCTGTTGGCACGCGCAGGTCGAGCGACATCACAGCCCGCGCATCGTAGTTAAATTGGCTGCTGTTGGTTCGGTTGTTCAGCCCCTGCGTGACCATATTATCGGCGCCAACAACGGTGCCGTCGCCACTCGCGCCGACGCCACCTTGAAACCGCAGATAGCCGCCGATCTTGATGCAAGCCTGCGTTCCCGGAACGTAAAGGAAGCCTTCGCCGTAAATGCCGCAGGCTTTGACGTATTGGACGGGCACCTTCTGGGCGACCAGCGGCGGTGGTGACTGCGCAATGGCATCCTGCACTGCTGCCGACGCGGTAGCGCCTTTCGGCACGGAGGCAGCAGGCGTAGTTTGCGCAGCCGTACCCTTGCCCTCGACGCGCTTGAGCCGCTCCTTGAGCGCCGCGTTTTCCTTTTCCAGTGAATCGAGCCGCTGAAAAATTTTCTGCTCGGTCGTATCGTCGGCTTTTGCTGGTACCATCGATCCTTGGAGCGCAATGCCCACA
>CAZSOI010000356.1:0-11194 GCA_964608115.1 uncultured Burkholderiaceae bacterium
GCCGATTCAGACTTTAACTTCGCACAGCTGTTCACCGAGAACAGTTTCACCGGTAGCGATCGAATTTCGGAAGACAACCAGCTGACTGCCGCCCTCGTAACGCGCACCGTTAACGACGAAACCGGCGCGGAGCGGCTCCGCATGGCGCTAGGCCAACGGTTTTATTTCGGACCGCAGCTGGTCACCCTGCCCGGGGACATGCCTCGAACGAATAAGGCCTCCGATACGCTTCTCGTGGCCAACGCGTCCCTTGGCAAGAAGTGGTCTGCGGATATCGGACTGGACTACTCGACTTTCGCAAGCCAACTCGTCTTGGCCACGTTCGGTTTCCATTGGCAGCCGCGTCCGGCTTCGGTGTTGAACTTTAGCTACCGCTATGAGACTGCCGCATTGGAGGGAGTGCTCATCGACGATTTTCGCCTCTCGGGGCAGTGGCCGCTCAGTGCGCGCTGGTATGGCGTGGGCGCGCTGGATTACTCCGTCGCGCAGGGCGCCTGGGTCCAGAGTGTCGCTGGATTTGAGTACAAGGCCGGTTGTTGGGTTGGGCGCCTTGTGCTTTCGCGCTATGCGGTGACTTTGCCAAACACTGTTGCCGTTAGCAACAGCTATACCACGACATGGTTTTTGCAGATCGAGCTCAACGGCATGACCAGCGTGGGTACAAGTCCTCTGGACCAATTGCAGCGTAGTATCACGGGCTTTCAGCGTATTAATCCTCTAGCCAGTCCCGTTGGTCCATTTGATCACTATGAGTAATTTCATGTTCCGTCGTCGAGCAAAACCGCCCCGCAATCGTCTAGGGGTGCGTGCGAGCTATGCATCACTGGCGGCTGCCCTGATGCTGAGTTTGGCCCCGATGGCGAGGAGTCAAGATGCCTCCGCCACGGTGCAAGACTCTGCGGCTGCACCAGCGCGATCATCCGATACCTCCGCCCCGGTTGCGCCGCCAGCGCCATCAAGCGATGCGGCGTCCGTCCCTGCACCCGCGCCAGCTCCAGCAGATACGGCGCCAGCAGGCAACCAAGCCACGCCTGCTGCGCCGGCAAGCGCAGCACCTTCGACGACGGCGCTTGCACCTTCTTCAGCCGCATCGGCGGCCTCTGTCACCCAATCGTCCCGGCTGCTCGATCGCATCATTGCGGTCGTCAACGAAGAAGTGGTCACCAACGGGGAACTCGAGTACCGCGTTCATCTTGCCGAAACGCAATTAGCCCGCCAGCGCATCGCAATGCCGCCGGCCGACGTGCTGCGCAAGCAAATTCTCGAGCGTCTCATTTTGGATCGCGCACAGCTGCAGCTGGCCAAGGAGACCGGTGTACGCGTCGACGATGGCGCGGTCAACGCCGCCGTAGGACGGATGGCGGAGCAAAACAGCATGAATATCCAGGCGATGCGAGCCAAGGTGGAGGCTGATGGCGTTTCCTTTAACCAATTTCGCGAAGATATGCGCGATGAGATCACCATGATGCGGTTGCGCGATCGCGAGGTCGACGCGAAGATCCAGATCTCCGAAGGCGAGATCGACAACTTTCTTCAGGAGCAAAGCTCGATCGCTGCCAACACCATCGAGTATGACGTGGCACAGATTCTTATCGGCGTGCCCGAAATCGCCAGCCCGGAATTCGTTGAGCGCGCCCGCCGCCGCACAGAGGATCTGTACGGGCAGCTACGGGCGGGCGCCGATTTCGCGCGATTGGCTGCCGGGTACTCAGCGGCGCCCGAGGCTCTACAGGGCGGTGATTTGGGTTGGCGCAGTATCGATCGGCTGCCAACCCTGTTTGCCGATGCGATTCGAAAAATCAATCCGGGCGAAATGGCGGTGGTGCGCAGTCCGGTCGGTTTTCACATTCTCAAACTCTTAGGCCGACGCGATGCGTCCAACGCACGCATCTCCAACCAGCCGGTGGCACAAACGCATGCGCGACACATTTTGCTGCGTGTCACGGACGCATTGCCCGAGGCCGAGGTCCGGCATCGCCTGCAAGACTTGCGCGACCGGATTGTGAAGGGCGGACAGGATTTTGGTCAGCTCGCGCGGTTGTATTCGGTCGATCCGAGCAGTACGCGCGGCGGCGACCTGGGATGGCTCTATCCTAACGACACGGTGCCGGCATTTGAAGCCGCAATGAATGCGTTGAAAGTCAACGAGGTCAGCGAGCCGGTGCAGTCCCCGTTTGGCTGGCACCTGATCCAGGTGCTCGAGCGCCGCACCGAGGAATCATCGATCGAGCGCAAGCGCTTGGAGGCGCGGCAGGCATTGAAGGATCGCAAGTCCGAGGAGGCGCTGCAAGAATGGTTGCGCCAGCTGCGCGACCGTACCTATGTGGAATATCGTCTCGAGGACAACCGGTAAGGGCCAACCGGCCTTTGCGCCAAATCGGATTGAATCTCGTGCGAATTGCAATTACCACTGGAGAACCGGCGGGCATCGGTCCGGAGGTTGCGCTGCGTGCCGCTGTCGAAGCGAGCTTGCCCTGCGACCTGCTAGGCGACGCGCAACTGCTGCAAACGACGGCGCGCAGCCTGGGATTGGCCTGGCCGCTTCCATCGCCGGTGCGCATTGTCCACGAACCGCTGCTTGTTCCCGTCCGAGCAGGAGAACTCGACGTTCGCAACGCGCCCTATGTGCTGCGCTTGCTTGATTGCGCTCTAGACGGTTGGCGCGCTGGCCGATATGCGGCACTGTGCACTGCGCCGGTCCATAAGGCAGTGATCAACGACGCGGGCATTGAGTTTCGCGGGCATACCGAATATTTGGCGGCCGCGACTGGAACCAAGGACGTCGTGATGATGCTCGTTGGCGGTGGCCTGCGGGTCGCGCTGGCAACGACGCACCTGCCATTGGCTGCGGTGCCGCGCGCAATCACGCGCGAGCGCCTCGATGCGTGCCTGAACATCTTGCAGCGCGACCTTGTGCAACGCTTCGCAATACCCGAACCGCGTATTGCCGTCGTGGGTCTGAACCCCCATGCCGGGGAAGGCGGCCACCTAGGCCGTGAAGAGATCGATGTCATTGCGCCGGCGATCATCGCGGCGCGTCAGCGTGGCATCGAAGCATCCGGTCCGTGGCCTGCGGATACGATCTTCGTGGCGCGCAACGCGATGCGCGCTGACGCGATTTTGGTGATGTATCACGATCAGGGACTAGCAACGCTCAAATATGCCAGCTTTGGAAAGGGCGTGAACGTGACGTTGGGGTTGCCGTTGGTGCGTACGTCCGCTGATCACGGTACGGCGCTGGACCTCGCTGGTAAGGCACAGGCGGATGCGGGCAGCATGAAGGAAGCGGTGAGACTGGCCGCCGAGCTGGCGCAACGCTCTGTGGCGGCCGGAGCAAGGTGAGGAATGCTGCATGGAGGGTCACAGGGCGCGCAAGCGCTTTAGCCAAAATTTTCTTCACGACGCGGGAATTATCGATCGCATTCTTAGCGCTATCGATCCGCACCCAGGACAACACCTGGTTGAAATCGGCCCCGGTACGGGCGCTCTGACCGCACAGCTCATCGCGCGGGCCGGTCATATCAGCGCGATCGAGATCGATCGCGACCTTGTTGCGCATCTTCGCGAACGCTTCGGTTCGCAGGCGCTTGAACTGATCAATACTGATGCGCTGAAGCTCGACTGGCTGCAACTCGCGCAGCGCCTGGGCGGCGCACTGCGCATCGTCGGCAATTTGCCTTATCACGTATCAACGCCACTGTTGTTTTGTCTGTTGCCGATCGCCGACCAAGTGACGGACCAGCATTTCATGTTGCAGCGGGAAGTTGTGGAGCGCATGGCAGCTGCGCCGGGCGGAAAGGACTACGGCCGCCTGTCCGTCATGCTGCAGTTTCGCTATCGCATCGAGCGTCTTTTTAATGTTCCCTCGGGGTCTTTTCGCCCCGCGCCAAAAGTGTGCTCCAGCGTCGTGCGCATGACGCCAATTGCCAAGCAAGAGCTCGCGTCGGTTGGTATGTCGGTGTTTGCGGCGGTTGTCACCGCCGCTTTCTCCCAACGCAGAAAGATCTTGCGCAATGCGCTGGCGCGATTGCTCAGCGAATCACAAATCGCGCAGGCACAGGTCGACCCGGGCGTGCGCGCAGAAACACTCGATGTTGCCGCTTTCGTGCGGCTCGCCAACTGCATTGATGGGCGGCTTACCGAAGCGGCGGGCGCCAGGGACCAGCAAGCATACGGTTTTTCGGCAAAAGACCTTGCGCACACCAGAACTCCGAACACACGCCATCGCACCCATTGACTTCTTACCTATAGTGGTAGTGTCGAAAGGTCCTCATTGCGGATATGGTCCCGGGCCGCTTCGAACCCCGGCAGCAGGCGACCGACTTGCCGCCAGAACTCGGGGCCGTGATTGAGCTCCTTCAAATGCGCCAGTTCATGTGCTACGACGTAATCGATAACGGGTAGCGCAAAGTGCACGAGGCGCCAGTTCAAGCGGATGCGGCCATCTGCAGCACACGATCCCCACTGTGACCGCGCGGAAGAAAGCGCCCAGGAGGAATAGCGCGCACCGTTGCGTGCACTTAGCTCTTGCAATCGCTCATCGAGAATCCGTTGCGCCTGCTCTTTGAGCCAGGTCTGTACGGCGTCACGAACCTGGGCTTCCGCAGCTTGCTCGGGCAAGCAAAGACACAACTCATCACCCTGCGAGCCTTTGGTAAGCACCGAAAAGCGCAAGTCGGCGCGTAGCCGCAAGGTGATTTCAGAGCCAAGAAACGGTAACTTGCCACCGTCCGCAAAGTGCACCTGCGGCAGATGGCGCTTGGCGCGCCACTGGCGCCATTGTTCCAGCCGCGAGCGTATCCAACGCTCTTTTTCCATTATGGCCGCTTCGATATCGCGCAAAGAAACCCAGCGCGGCGCACTGACAGTTAGGCCACGATCGTCGATTTGAAAGCCAATCGTGCGTCGGCGTGCTCGTCGTAGCCGATACTCGCAGGGATCGCCAGAGAGCAAAATGCGCCGATCCGGACCGCCGCGTAGGCGCGGTGAAGTTGCCACACTCGCCGCCGGTGCGTCAAAAGCAAGGGTCAACTGCGTGCTGTAGAGGATTTGCAGGGGTGCGAGACGTCCGCCCGCATGACCGGCAACACGGCCCGATGAGTTTGGTTTAGCCATGCGAGGCAGCCTGGTGCGTGATGCCCGCGTCCTCCTGTTCGACCCCACTGGCGTATCGATGCGGTGCGAGTCGATGCATTTCGGTTTCGATCCAAATTTCCACTAAACGTGCAACCTCCTCGGCGGTGTGCCCAGTCGGGTCAATCGGTGGGCCAATCGATACGGTAATGGTACCCGGAGTCTTCAGAAATGCACGTCGCGGCCAGACTTCACCCGAATTTAAGGCAATAGGGACGACCTTAGCGCCGGTGCGCACTGCTAAGCGCGCTCCGCCGGACTTATACCGCGGAGGGGCGCCCGGGGCGGTGCGGGTGCCCTCCGGAAAGATCACGATCCACCAACCGCGCGCCAGATGCTCACTACCGCGCCAAACAACGTGCTCAAAGGCGTTGCTGCCGTGAGAGCGGTCGATGTTGATCATTCCGAGGGTCGCTAGGCCCCAGCCAAGAAACGGTAAGTAATTGAGCTCGCGTTTGTATACAAATGTCAACGGGCGCGGCATTGCGGTCGTTAGCCACAACGTCTCCCATGCTGACTGATGCTTGGGCTGGATGATCGCTGCACAATCGGGCAGGTTCTCCCGACCAAGAACCTCGTAGCGGATTCCGCATATCGCTTTGGCGCAAAAGATAGCAAACCGGGTCCATCCCGTTGCCATCCAGTAGCGCCGCTCGGCGGGCAGCCAAGCCCAAAGCAACGTGCCAATCGAGTAGGGCGCTACCGTGACCACGAGCACGCTTAGATACAGTGCCGACCGCAGTGCAATGCCCAGCGTCTCGACGAAACGTCTCATCCGGCGGCCAACAGCGAGATGTCGGCAATGCGATTCATCAACGCGTGCAATCGAGCGAGCAGCGCAAGCCGGTTGTCGCGCAGCTGCGATTCCTCGACCATTACCATCACCTCATCGAAAAAACGGTCGACGGGCGGTTTAAGGGGTACGAGCGCGCGCAGCACAGCCGTATCGTCGCCAGCGGCCAACGCCGCGTCAACCAGAGGCGTGACCGTTTCATAGGCCGCGGCCAACTCTCGCTCCGCGGGTTCGATCAACAGTTTTGTCTCGAGTGTCGTCGCGCCACTCATCATCTGGGCCTTCTTTATTATGTTGCCGATGCGCTTGTTGGCTGCGGCGAGGTTCTCGGCCTGCGGTAATTGCATAAAGGCGCGCACTGCGGCCATACGCGCGCCGATGCGATCGAGACGGCCCGGCCGCAGCGAAAGCACCGCATCGACTTCGCGTGCGCTGTAACCTTGCTCCAGCAGCATCCCACGCAGCCGCTCATAAAGGAAATCTTCGATTTCCTCGCCGCTGGGCTTAAAGCCTTTTGGAAGATCCTTGGGAGTAAAGGCATCGAGCGCCAGCGCGATCAGCCGCTGGAGCGTAAGGGGCAAGGCCTTTTCCTCCAAAATCCGCAGCACACCAAGCGCATTGCGCCGCAACGCATACGGGTCGCGATCTCCGCTGGGACGCTCTCCCACTCCAAACAGCCCCGCGAGCGTTTCTATCTTATCGGCAAGCGCCACGCACGCGCCGACGATTGTCGAGGGCACGGCATCGCCAGAAAAGCGCGGGCGGTAGTGCTCTTCGATGGCACTGGTGACCTCTTCGTCCTCGCCTTCCGCGCGTGCATAAATTGCGCCCATTTCGCCTTGCAATTCAGGAAACTCTCCTACCATTGAGGTCCCTAAGTCGGCCTTGGCAAGTAAGGCCGCGCGCGCGACCGCGTTTTGATCGACGGGGTGCAAAGCCGATAGCTCGGCGGCAATGCTTCTGGCGATCGCAACCAGGCGCTCGATGCGCTGCAGTTGCGAACCCAAGGCGTGGTGATACACGACATTGGCTGCGCCGCCCAGGCGCGTTTCAAGACGGTGCAGACGATCCTGTTCGAAGAAAAAACGGGCGTCGGCCAGGCGGGCACGCAGCACACGCGCGTTGCCGGCGATGATCGCCGAGGGGTCCGTTGTTTCGATATTGCTTACCAGTAAGAATCGATTGCGCAGCATGCCGCGCTCGTCTTGCAGCGCAAAGTATTTCTGATTGCGTTGCATCGTCAGGATCAAGCAGCTTTGCGGTACCTGCAAAAATTCCGGATCAAATTGCGACTCGTATATGACGGGCCATTCGACCAGCGCAGTGACCTCGTCGACCAGTGCGTCGGGCATCACGACGCGTGCGCCCAATCGTTTGGCCGCTCCTTGCAGGTCTTGGACAATGCGAGCGCGGCGAGCAGCAAAGGACGCCATCACCTTGCCTTGCTGCTGTAGCTGGTTTTCGTAGCTCAGGGCATGATCGATTCGTAAAAGACCGGGCGCATGAAAGCGGTGGCCGGCAGTTTGGCGCCCGGCCTGCAGTCCGAGCGCATGCACGGGGACGACTTGCTCACCGTGCAGCGCCAGCAACGCGTGCGCAGGGCGCGCAAATTGCACGGTCGTTAGGCCGTCGGCGAGCTGATAGCTCATTACCTTTGGAATCGGCAATCGCTCGATGGCCTGCTGTAATGCTGCTTGGAGCGCCTCGGCCAATGGCACGCCCGGACGTATTCCGCGGTATACGAGGATGTGCTGACGACCATCGAATTCACGCAATATGCGATGTGGATCGTGCACTAACCCCAGCGCGTCCAGTTTCTTTCGCAGCGCGGGGGTCGGCTCTCCGCGTTCGTCCAGCCCGACATTGGCGGGAACGAGCCGCTGTTCAAAGGCGCGTTCTGGTCCCATGGACCGCACGTTCTCCAGGAGCACGCCGAGTCGCCGAGGTGTGGCGAAGATCCCCAGCGGCTGCCGGTCGGGTGGCGCGAGTTCACGGGCGACCAGTGCCTGATGGATCGCCCCCGCAAATGCCTGACCGAGCGCGCAAAGCGCTGTGGGGGGAAGCTCCTCGGTGAGCAATTCGACGAGCAGCGCCTCACTGGCTGCGGCCGCGCCGCTCACGGCGCACCTCCGATGCTCGATGCCATCGGAAAACCGAGTCGCTCGCGTGAGTCCAAATAGCTCTGCGCTACCGCACGGGCAAGTTTGCGGATGCGTGCGATGTAGCCTGCGCGTTCTGTCACGCTAATTGCCCCCCGCGCGTCCAAAAGATTAAACGTATGGGCCGCCTTGAGCAGCGACTCATAGGCCGGAATCGCCAAGTCCGCGGCCATCAGGCGCGCCGACTCGGCTTCAAAGAGGACAAATTGCTCGAGCAAGATCTTCGGATCAGAGTGCTCGAAGTTGAACTTGGACTGCTCTACCTCGTTTTGGTGAAACACATCACCGTAGCGCAAAACGCGTTCTTGACCATTGTCGCGCCAGCGCGTGTAAGCCAAATCAAAGACGTTGTCGACGTCCTGCAGGTACATCGTCAGGCGCTCAAGGCCGTAGGTGATTTCGCCCGTGATGGGTTTGCACTCGAGTCCTCCGACTTGTTGGAAATAGGTGAACTGGGTGATCTCCATGCCGTTCATCCATACTTCCCAGCCCAACCCCCAGGCGCCGAGCGTCGGATTTTCCCAGTTATCTTCGACAAATCGAATGTCGTTGCGCAGCGTGTCGATGCCCAGGGCCGCAAGCGAGCCCAAGTAACGCTCCAAAATGTCGGTCGGCGATGGCTTAAGGACGACTTGGTACTGGTGGTGCTGATGAAGGCGATTGGGATTTTCCCCGTAGCGCGCGTCTTTTGGTCGACGCGAAGGCTGCACATAGGCGGCGCGCCAGGGCTCCGGCCCCACGGCGCGCAAGAACGTGGCAGTGTGCGACGTGCCGGCACCGACTTCGATGTCGATTGGTTGCAACAGCGCACAACCTTGTTCGTTCCAGTACGCCTGGAGTCGCAAAATAACTTCTTGGAAGGTGATCATCGCCTGAGGCCGCTTTGTTGGTATGGCGGCTAAGGGCGGATTCTACTTGTCCGAAACAATGGCTCCGTGCCGGCGCGTGCTTTGCATGATCAAGCGCTCGCTTGGCAAACTACGCAGATTTAGCCGAGCAACTCGTCGATGGGCGCGGTTAGCTCTTCGAAGGGCGGCGCTTTGGCTTGCAGCCAAGGCACGTCCATCCGCAGGTGATCGAGCAACGGGCGGTTGGCCTGTTCAAGTGCTTCGCCCGCTGCAATGGCCATCGCACCCGCATCGGCCATGACCGAGGCCATGTTTAAAACCGCGGCCAAGAGAGAGAAGGGGTGAGCATCGAGCGGTTGCGGCGTATTGGAAAAACCATCGACGAGACGCTGGGGCAATTGCCAGCGCCGCGCAAGCTCGGCGGTAACTTGGGCGTGCGTGCAGCCGATCAGGCGCCCTTCTAGCGCCAGGCGAAGTCCCGGCGCGCTGCAGCTTGCTTCGACGGCCGCCACAGCATCAGGAAGAACTCGCGCCATCAGCAGCTGACCGCTGCGCAGCATAAAACCCGCCAGATAGCCGCTGTCGGCATCGACGCCCAGGATGATGCCCAGCCAACGCGCGTAGCCGCCGGTGGCAATTGCATGCTTCCAAAAGCGGACGCGGTCGAAGCCGGCAACGCGCGGAAAAGCCTCCGCAATCGATGCCGCAAGCACGAGGTTGCGCAGACGCTCCATCCCCAGCAAGGTGGCAGCGTCAGTGAGGCTGCTAACTCCTTGCGGACGCGCGTAACGGGCCGAGTTGGCCAGGCGCAACACCTTGAGCGAAAGCGATTGATCGTGCTCGGTCAGGTCGACGATGGTGTGCAAGTTGACGTTTTCGTCGTCGAAACTGGCGATGAGCTGACGGGCCACCTCGGGCATTGCGGGCAGCGAGTGGCCCCCGAGGAAAAACCGTTCGATGCCACCCATTTTGCCCATGTCTCCACTTCGCTTGGCCCAAGCCCACTGGCCACCGGTAACTCCGGGCAAGCGTAGCGGCTGCGCGAGGCCGTTATGCGGCGATTTGCGGGCGCAAAGCCGGTGCTTCTTTCGCTCAAGTTTAAAGTCGCGACATCAGATGCAAGTGCGCCGTGCGGGGCCGCAGAAAACTGCACACAAGCAAGACAAGCACCGACACAGCCACTATCGGCCGATTGCCCAGGCGAAGGAAGGGCGTCGCTCCCTGCGTCGCTTGAACGGTGCCCTCCAATTTGCCCTGCGTTTGCACCGCAAGTTGCGCTGTAACTCGCCCGCGCGCGTCGATGATCGCCGTTATTCCTGTGTTGGTCGCAGCCAGTAGCGGTCTAGCGGTCTCCAGGGCCCGCATGCGGGAGATCTGCAGATGTTGGGGAAGTGCCATGGAATCGTCAAACCAAGCGAGGTTGGACAAATTCAAAAGCATGGTTGGCTCGCGTTGCGCATCGTGCCAAGCGTCGAGCATCTCGCCGCCGAAGAGGTCTTCAAAGCAGATCGTTACTGCGATTTGTTGGCCCGCCAGTGCTAACGGCGGCTGGAACCGCTCGCCCTTTTGCTGATCGCCAATTGGGATACGCATCAGATCGACGAACCAGCGAAAGCCAAACGGGATGAACTCGCCAAACGGAACCAAGTGCCGTTTGCTGTAACGCTGGTGTTTAGTCAGATCGCCATTTAATCCGATCGCGCTGTTAAAGTATCGATCCTCGGGTTCAACAATGAAAGCGCCAAACACGAGGGCCGCACCAGCGCGCAGTCGCACGTCGGTCAAAGCGTCCAGCACTTCCTCGGGTAAATTGTTTGTGGGCACGGGAAAGGCCGACTCGGGAAATACGATGAGGTCTACGTGCGACACTGCTTCATTGGGGAGAGCTTTGGGATCGTTTTGCAAAGCTGGCAAATAACGAGCGAGCGCCTCGTCTAGGCCGCTTTCGGCAAATTTGACGTCCTGGGCGATGTTGCCCTGGACAAGTCGAACGCGGATAGGGGGACCATGCGGCTCAGACCAAGAATGCGCGCGCAGACCGGCGCCGGCTGCGAGCAGCGCCAGGGATGCAAGTGGGCTAACGAGCAAAATCCAGGGCCGCCGAGGCTGCTGAAGCAGCGCCCATATTGGCATAGCCACCACCAGCGCTGCGACCAAGCCCACGCCGTACACGCCGATCACGGGGGCAAAGCCGGCGATCGGCCCGTCGGTGTGCGCATAACCCGTCGATAGCCAGGGCAACCCACCGAAGATCACGCCGC
>CAZSOI010000357.1:0-1506 GCA_964608115.1 uncultured Burkholderiaceae bacterium
GATTACTGCCCAGATTATGACGCGGATTAGAAGCCGTCGCTAGTGCAAATTAAACTGCAATTCCGCGGAGAAAGGTGCCCACCGTCGCCTGAATAGATAAAAAAGTGCGTAACTGCGTCCGGTCCTAAATTGTTGTCGCCCGCAACCGATAACGCGCTCGCCGCCCAACTTAGTTCTTTTTGCGCCGATCTCTAACCGCTATCATTAGCTCGAAGGGCGCCAGCGCTCGTGCTGGTCAAAGTAGTGGCGAAAGGGGGGGTATTATGTTCAGACTCAATAAATGGCGACATTCGTTAATAGCTGGCTTGGCTTGCCTGGTTGCAGCGATAACGCCGACGTTCGCTCAGTCGCCCAACACGTGGGCTCAAGCGGGCACGCTGACGTGCAGACTCAATCCAAGCATCGGCTTTGTCCTCTTCGGCCACCAATCGATGGAGTGCAAATTCCAACCCGTCTCGGGACCGGTGCAGGGTTATGATGGAGCGATCAACACTGTCGGTATCGATCTCGGCGCCACCGCTGGAGGTGGATTCGCGTGGGCGGTTTTCGGACCGGCAACGGGACTGCCGATGGGCGCGCTGGCGGGAGAATATGTCGGCGCCTCAGCGGACGCCAGTTTTGGGCTTGGCGCCGGTGCCAACGTACTGGTCGGCGGCAGTGGGCGAAGTGTTACCTTGCAGCCGCTTTCGCTGGAAGGATCGGTCGGGCTCAACGTGGTCGGCGGCTTGTCTCAGTTAAAGTTGCGTCCCGCCCAAATATAATCGCGAAGACAACGCCGCACATCGACACGAACCTAAATGCGCTTCGGCTACACCAGCGTTGCCGCTATTCTGGCTGTTGGGTTTTTCTCCGCTGGAGCAGAAGCCGGCCAGGAAGGCACGGATATGAAGCTCGAGGACATGGGCTTCATCATGCGGTCGGCGACTACAGAACAGCAGATCGAGCGTTTGCGGCTATTACCGCCGCGGAAGTTTGTCTCGCGCAGCAAGGATGGCAGACGCTACTATCTGTACGCTGATCCGGATTACTGCGTATGTGTTTTCGTTGGCAATGAGGCGGCTATGACAAATTACCAGGCCCTCGTTTCGCCGCCCTCTGCACCCCCAATGCAGACAGGGCCGGACGGCGGACCCGTGGCCGGGTCGCTTGTTCAAGAGATCGATCCTGGTATCGACGTGATGATCGGCAACGGCGATATTCTCGATTATTCATATTAACGGGCAAAAAGTCGCCGCACCTTTCAGCATCACTTGATGTCCGCTTTGGGTCTTGTGTCACGAAGTAACGCCGGTCCACACGGCGCTGCGTAACTGTACGAGAGATGAAGGAAGGCCCTTCGAGGTCGGCAATCAGGTGTGGATCTCAAGCCACCGAAAGCTGCTGTGGTCAAAAGCCATGGTGGTGAGCGTTGCGGAAAAGTCGGGACTTGATCCCGTCAGGCAAGGTTGAGAGAGGCGAGCGCAAGCGATCCATCGGTGAAGTGTCGAAAGCGGATTAGGCGATGTC
>CAZSOI010000358.1:0-2977 GCA_964608115.1 uncultured Burkholderiaceae bacterium
TACCAGCGCAAGGCATTTGACGAATTCAAGCGCTATTACCACTCGCTGGACCTATTGCTCATCGACGACATTCAGTTCTTTGCCGGCAAAAGCCGCACGCAAGAGGAATTCTTCTACGCCTTTGAGGCGCTGGTGGCTGGCCACAAGCAGATCATTATCACCAGCGACATCTATCTGAAAGAGCTGCGAGATATCGAGGACCGGCTGGTCTCGCGCTTTGCCTCGGGCCTGACCGTGGCGATCGAACCTCCAGAACTCGAAATGCGCGTCGCGATCTTGCTCAAAAAAGCCGAGATCGAAAACGCCGAGCTCGCCGAGGATGTGGCGTTTTTCATTGCCAAGAATCTGCGCAGCAACGTGCGCGAGCTCGAGGGTGCGCTGCGCAAGGTGTTGGCTTTCGCTCAGTTTCATGGGCGCCCCGTCACGGTCGATCTGGCGCGCGAAGCACTCAAGGATTTGCTCTCGGCTAGCACTGGGCAGGTCACGGTCGAGTTGATTCAAAAGACCGTGGCCGATTACTACAAGATTAAGGTCTCCGACATGTACAGCAAGCGCCGGCCAAGCAACATCGCCGCGCCGCGGCAGGTTGCGATGTACTTAGCCAAGGAAATGACGCAAAAGAGCCTGCCGGAGATCGGTGAACTCTTTGGTGGACGCGACCACACGACGGTTCTTCACGCCGTGCGCAAGATCGCCGAAGTGCGATCAAAAGACGCGGTGCTAAACCACGCACTGCATGTTCTGGAACAGACGCTAAAGGGCTAGAGCATGTCGGCAATGCACGTCGCCGCCGTTATTTGCCGCACGGGAAAACCTGTGGGCAAGTGCCATGGGCCTGGGGAAAAAGTTGAAAAATCGCGCTGCCCTGCGTTCGCAACGGAAAGTTATTCCTACTTATCCACGCCACCGCAGCGCACATGCACAGGCTTGTCCACGGACATTGTGCTGCGCCAAGTTCTTGGCGCAACGACGCTTATCGGGCTTATCCCCAGCCCCGCCGGTGCTCTATTAGTTACTACTATGAAAGGGATATAAAAGATGCAGTTAGTCAAAGCGCCTCGAGACGCGGTGCTCCGGCCCTTGCAGGTGGTAAGCGGAATCGTCGAGCGGCGCCAGACCCTGCCAATCCTTGCGAACGTGCTTTTGCGGCGCGAGGCAGATCGACTTAGCTTTACGGCAACGGACCTCGAGATCCAGATACAGACCAACGCGGACTTTGGTGCCGCGAAGGAAACCGGCGCGACCACGGTGTCCGCGCGCAAGCTGGTGGAAATTTTGCGCGCGCTGCCTGATATCGAAGTGGCGCTTTCCTACGCGAATCGCAAGCTCTCGATCCAAGCAGGGCGCAGTAAGTTCAGTCTTCAGACCCTGCCGGCGGAGGAATACCCGACGGTCGCTCAGGCGCCTGCGGCAGTCGATTTCACGATTCCGGCTTCCTCGCTCAAATATCTTTTGTCGATGGTGCATTACGCGATGGCGGCACAAGACATTCGGTATTACCTCAATGGCATGCTGTTCGTGATCGAGGGAAACCGTGTTCGTGGTGTCGCCACCGACGGTCATCGGCTTGCTCTGTGCGAATTCGAGCGCTCCGATACGGCTGGCTCGATCGAGGTGATCGTGCCGCGTAAGACGGTGCTGGAATTGGGTCGGCTACTGCCCGAAGGCGATGAACCGGTTCGTTTGCAGCTAGCTGCGAACCAGGTGCGCTTTAGTTTTGGCTCAATCGAACTTGTGTCAAAGCTTGTGGAAGGGAAGTTTCCCGACTATGCCAAGGTGATCCCCCAGAGCAATCCCAAGACCTTCCTTATCGAGCGCAATGAATTGATGCAGGCGCTCTCGCGCGCGGCGATTCTCACCACGGAAAAGTTCAAGGGAGTGCGCTGGGTCCTTGCGCCCGGAGCGCTGAAAGTTAGTTCGACCAACACCGACCAGGAGGAGGCGCTCGAGGAAATCGAGATCGCGTACGAGGGCGAGAGTCTGGATATTGGATTTAACGTCACGTATCTGCTGGACGTGCTGAGCAATCTGAAGGCCGAGCAGATCCGTATTTCCCTGGGTGACGCGCTGGGTAGCGCGCTCATTACCTTGCCTGATTCGGATCGGTTCAAGTACGTCGTGATGCCGATGCGGATATGAGGCGATGCAACGCGCACGAAATTTCTGAGGGTCAATTGCAATGTCCGTAGTACCGAGTGATTTGCCGACATCCGTTGAGGACGCCGAGCAAGATGCGGCCGCCGCACCGCAAACCACCAGCGTGACGGAATTCGGCGAGCGCCCGTCAGCGGGCGGCAATGGCACGCAAGCAAACGCCGACTATGGGGCCGCGAGCATCCAGATTCTGGAAGGTCTGGAGGCGGTGCGCAAGCGCCCCGGCATGTATATCGGCGATACGCAAGATGGAACCGGCCTTCATCACATGGTGTTCGAAGTCGTCGACAACTCGATCGACGAAGCGCTGGCCGGATTTTGCGATGACATTGTCGTCACGATCCACACGGACAACTCGATCTCAGTGATCGATAACGGTCGCGGCATACCTACTGGAATCAAGTTTGATGATCGCAACGATCCCAGGCGTTCGGCCGCCGAGATCGCGCTCACCGAATTGCACGCGGGCGGTAAATTCAATCAGAGCAGTTACAAAGTGTCGGGCGGATTGCACGGCGTCGGCGTCTCGTGCGTTAACGCGCTCTCGCGCTGGTTGCGCCTGACGATTCGCCGTGACGGCCAGACCCATCAGATGGAGTTCAAGCGCGGCGAAGTGCAGAACCGAGTCATCGAGCATGTTGAGGGCGTTTCGGTTTCCCCGATGCGCGTGATCGGCGAAACCGAAAAGCGCGGCACCGAAGTGCATTTTTTGCCGGACGAAGAGATTTTCGGTCCGATTGAATTTCACTATGAAATTTTGAGCAAGCGTCTGCGCGAGCTGTCGTTTCTGAATAACGGCGTTCGCATCCGCCTTGTCGATCAG
>CAZSOI010000359.1:0-8871 GCA_964608115.1 uncultured Burkholderiaceae bacterium
CGGCGGGAGACGGACGGTGGTTCTGCGGCCGAGATGTCTTGTTCGGTCAAAACAAGTGCCATATGGATGCATCTCCGACGGAATCATTACCGGGCGCCTGCCGGGTGAAAAACCGACTGGCGCAAATTGGCACGGTATTACTTTTCTGTGCTCACCCGCACGCCTTATGCTAGCTGCGTTCTTACGCGATTTGAACAAAGAATGCCTCATATGCATAGAACCGATCGCCAGAATGAGTGCGCATTGCCATACGAAGCGCTGCAACAATCGACGCGAGGCACGATGCGCCCCACGACGGATTAGAGCCAATCGGCCGGACGTAGTGGTCGGTCGGGGCGTCGACGCAAGACGTTCAGTGTGAACGTCGCCAATTCGCCGCGAGCTTTCTCTTGCTATTGCGGAACTCTGGTAGCTCGGAAGACGCTCCGATCCTCGCACGCTAAGCGAACTGCACGGGTCTTCGCTCAACGCTGTTGACCTGCAGCTGAAACACGTCGGGCCTTGCGTAATGACCCACGATATCGAGGCTGCGCCGCGCGATGCCGACCCGCTCAACATCGATCTGCGCGTACAGTATTCCGACTTCGTTGCGCAGGGGCCCAGCGATGATCTTGCCGCCGGGCGCGATAACCACCGAATCACCCGGATTTACCCATTCGCCAGAATCGGGGTAGAGCACGGTCCGCTCGGGAAAATCTTCGGCAAAGTCGCTCGCTCTCAGTGCACAGCCGCATCCGACCACCCAGCAGCAGCCTTCCCGCGCAATGTGTTGCAGCGTCCCGATCCAACCATCGCCGTTGTCGTAGGTTGGCGCGACATACACCTCGATCCCTTGGGCGTAGAGCGCATAGCGCGCAAGCGGCATGAAGTTCTCCCAGCAGATCAGCGATCCTATGCGACCCACAGGAGTATCAACAACTTTTAGCCCGGAGCCATCGCCAAGGCCCCAAACCATCCGCTCTGGATTTGTCGGCATGAGCTTTCTATGCCGATTCAAAATCGTTCCTTCGGGGCCGATCACCACTACTGTGTTGTACAGGGTGCCCCCGCCGCATTCGTCGTCTCGTTCATCGATACCACAAAGCACGGTAACTGCATGTCTGCGGGCCGAATCGGTCAAGGCGGACAGATCTCCCTTTTTTAATCGGACCGAATTTTCCAGCAAGAGCCCGTGAAGCCTGCCGCTGATCGCACTGTCGGTGCCGGGACGCAAGCGCCAGATCCAAGCCGGGTAGCCAGGCAAAAACGTCTCGGGGAAAATCACCAGGCTTGCGCCAGCATGGGCTGCCTCTGCAATCGACGCAGTGGCGGTTTGCATTGTTCGATCACGGTGAAGGTATGTAGGAGGCCGTTGAATTAGCGCAATCTTTGACGCTTTCATTCTTGCTGCCTTCGCTATTTGGCGAATACAAATCGGTGCTTGCCAGCAGTGCGGCCAGTGGCCTTGCGTCAACAACCCGATTTAGCTTCTTATCGTTGCGCCGGCCGATCGTCTCGTGCGAGCGCCGGGTCCCCCGCCGCAAGCACGTCGCAAGCCCAATCCATGCGTTTCCACGCTGGCACAGGCGTGCGTACCGCTGGTCGCGGCACAAACTTTGAGGATTCGATTTTTTTCATCTTGTGAATGTAGCGCGGGCAATTCGGAAACACCTGCTGTACGGCCACGTTGACGACGAATTGCGCCTCGGGATAAGCTGGGGCGACAGATGAGGCAGGACTGATGCGCGCGGTGCCGTTGACGCGCAGACGTTTTTGGTTTTCAAAGTCGATGAACAGTAGCCCCACGGCGGAGTTTTCCAGGGTGTTACCCATCGACAGATACATGCCATTGCCGTCGTAGTTTGGAAATACGAGTGTGGACTCATCGAGTATTCGCACGAAACCGGGGTCGCCCCCCTTGTATGAACAGTTCGGCCGACCGGCCGCATCGGCCGTTGCGATAAAAAACATGTCCATTCGTTCGATAAATGCGCGGTCATCTGGCGTGATATGGTCGCGAACCAATCGTTCTTCGATTCGATCAGCAAGACGCCCCGTATCAAATTGGCGCTGAAGCTGCCGATGGCTTTCGTGAAAGAGCCGCGAAACGGTAACCGTGCTCGAACCAGTCTCGGGACCGGGTCGGTCGGCGGCCAATTGTCTTGGTTTGGTCGACATAATTGCGCGCACTCCAATCATCCTCGATCAGCGCCGGTTTAAGGTAGCCGATCAAAGCGGCGGTTTCCGATTTCTTGGCCGCATCGTCTGCCCGCGCCCCGGTGCCTGCAACACGTCGTCACGGGTGGCGAAGACGCGTCGCCTTTTAGCGCAGTACGTAATGCGCGCGGGCTTGGTCACTGCTGGATCTCCTGAACGCTTTGGTCAAAAATGCCCAAGCGATACGCCTTTAGGCGGGCGGATTTCCGACTTTGAAAGCTTTTTTCAGTTGCTGTCGAAATTCCGGCGTGTCCTTGTGGCCATGAACTTTCACTGCGTGTTGCACGGCGACCTCCATCAATTCCTCGTCGCTGTCCGCCGATATTGCGACACTGCAATTCATTTCGCTCGGAAACGCTCGGCAGTCAATATACTGTCGTGCCATGGCTTTCTCCTTTTGATTGAATGAATGCGATGGATAGGAAACCGCAAAATCCGAGTGCGTCGTGCGTGGATCAGCGCTTGGGGACTCGATTCAAGGATTTGTGCCGACTTTATGGCGCCTTGGCGTAGTTGGTTGCGCCGAACCAGTCGACGACGACCACGGGTTCATCGCCTACGACCCACGCATCGTGCCCCCTGGGCAACGACGTGATATCCCCGGGGCCCGCAATGAACTCGGCTCCATCGTCCATACGAATCGCGAGTTGTCCGGAAACGTGATATTGAAAATGTGGCGCTTCGCAACTCGCAGTCTTGGCGATGGGCTTCACGTCCTTGGACCATTTCCACCCCGGTCGGAAGGTCAAGCGCCCGATCTCTGCGCCGCCGACGTGGAGTATTTCCGCTTTGCCATTGGGAAAGTTTCTGATTTCGTCAGGCTCTATAAACGTCTTGTGCTCGGTTCTTTGCTCCCCGGCCATGATGTGCCCCCTTTTTTACGGCTGGCATTTCCCTTGCTTTGTTTGGACGTAGCTTCTCCAGTGTGATGTCATGCCTCTTGTCGTTTTTTTGCACTCAGGTGCGAAATATACTTACTAGTAGGTAAAATGTCAACGATGTCCAAGAAAAAGGAGTGCACGTGCCTTCGAGAGTGAATTACACCGCTGCGGCGCAAAGAATCCTTGACGTCGCCGAGCAGCTTGTTCAGACGAGGGGGTTCAATGGCTTTAGCTACGCCGACATTTCGAAAAAACTGGGCGTTACCAAGGCAAGCCTTCACTACCACTTTCCGTCAAAGGAAGCACTGGGCCGCGCGCTGATTGAGCGATATGAAGAAACGTTTGACCGGGAACTCGAGACGATCCGGCAGCAGAGCGGTCAAGCGCTTGAGAGACTGCGGCGCTATATAAAGCTCTACGACGCAGTCATGCGCAAGGATCGCGTTTGCCTTTGCGGAATGCTGGCTGCGGAGTACATAACGCTGCCGGTACCGATGCAAATTGAGTTGCGACGCTTTTTTAAGGCCAACGAGCGTTGGCTTGCTGTAGTACTTGACGAAGGGCGTCGAGCGGGCAACCTTACGTTCAATGGATCGGCCCGAGAACGGGCGGGAGTTCTGCTTGGCGCGTTGGAGGGGACCATGCTCGTGGCTCGGTCGTATTCAAATGGTCGCGTTTTTCGGTCCGCCGCCAAGCGTCTGCTTGCGGACTTGGCCAAGGATGGCGCGTCAAGGTCGAGCTCCTCGCAACGCAGTCGGTAGCACGTCGCACAGCGGCGACGGCGCGTGGCAGTCACCAACGTTTTATGTGGATGGGTGGAGGGCTCCCAATTGTCGAGAGCAACACTGCTGACGAGATGGAGCTGTTTTAACTTCATGCGAAAACCCAGCGCGAGGAGAAGGTCGGCAGCATTTTAGGGCTTCGTTGTTTGGCGACGACGCATCGAACGTCTACGTTTGCGGGGCGCATTGCTTCGCCGATTCGACGATTACTACCGCGCGCGCCGGTTTGCGGGGCGTTTGCACTGAAATTAGCGCGGGTGGCAGGCTGCGGGCCGGATGGTTGCAGCCACTAAAGTGAGCAAAGAGCGAGCGGATTCACTGAGCGGAGCTGACCATGGCCGGCCTGATTTTGTTTTGCCGGAGTCCGTCGACAATGGATCGAAGTGGTGCGAAATTCTATGCGCCGCTAACCCCCTTAATTCGTCGTGGCCAATCGAGCATTTCTGCAGATGGCTTAATCGATGTCAAGCGCCCCGCTGCAAGCGCGGCCATACTGAACTTTCGGGGCAGACGCTCTCGGTGTCTGCTCGGACGCAATGATGGACGAGACTGAAGCCCTAAGGCAACATGCATCGCTGGTAGAGGCGTTGCGCAATCCCGGCGCCTACGCGCATCCGGCAGCCGCCATCGAAGTCATCGAGACGCACATCTCCTCAGTGTTGCTGGCCGGGGAGTTCGCGTACAAAGTCAAGAAGCCAGTTAACCTTGGTTTTGTCGATTTCTCCTTGCTGGAGCGCCGAAAGTTTTTTTGCCAAGAGGAACTTCGTCTGAACCGTCGCGGCGCTCCGTCGCTTTACATGGAAGTTGTGCCAATAACCGGCGATATTCGTAATCCGCACGTAGGCAATGGATCTGGTGCTGTTATCGAATATGCGGTACGAATGCGCCGTTTCGCTGCCGATGCGAGGCTGGACCAAATAGCCCGAGCCGGACTGCTCTCTCCCGCGCACATCGATCAGCTCGCTTCGAGCGTGGCAGCCTATCACGAGCAGTGTACTGTTGCTCCGGTTGGCAGCGTGTTTGGCTCGCCAGAACTCATTCTGCGGTGGGCAACCGATAATCTCGGCGATCTTGAGCGTGCGCAATTATCATCAAGTGACACGCGCAGAGTGAGGGAGCTGCGAGCGTGGACGCTCGAGGAGTTTGCGCGGCGTGCTTCGGCTTTTACGCAACGGCGCAACGCTGGGTGTGTGCGTGAATGTCACGGGGACCTGCACCTTGGAAATATTGTGTTGCTGCAAGGCGAACCGGTGCCATTTGACTGCATTGAATTTAATGATGAGCTGCGCTTCATCGATGTTTTGAACGATGTGGCCTTTGCCTTCATGGACTTGATCGACCACGGATTAGCGCCATTCGCGTGGCGTTTTCTGGGTGCGTATCTCGAGCGTGTCGGCGATTATGAAGGCCTTGCAACCCTGCGTTTTTATGCTGTCTATCGCGCGCTGGTTCGCGCCAAGATCGCGGTGATTCGCTGCGCGCAAGCGGGTATCTCCGCCAGCGAAAAGGCGGCGGATTGGGCTTCGATCATTCGCTACATCAAGGTCGCTCACATGCTTTCGCAGCCGCCTGCGCCGCAATTAATTTTGATTTGCGGTGTTACCGGCTCGGGCAAAACGACCGTTGCACAAGTCTTATTGGAACAATTAGGCGCCGTGCGGCTGCGATCAGACCTGGAGCGAAAGCGCTTGCATGGAGTTGCGGCAACGAGTCATCTTGCCGCAACTGGCGCAGTTGGGGAGGGACTGTACGATACAGCAGCGACTGAGCGAACGTATGCGCGCCTCGGCAGCTTGGCTTCGGTTGCGCTTAATGCGGGCATCACCGCGATCGTCGATGCCACATTTTTAAAGGGGTCGCAACGGCAAAGCTTCCGGGACCTAGCGGCCAGGCACAAAGTGGGGTTTTCCATTGTCGAGTGCGTAGCGCCGCCCGCCACGCTTCGGGCTCGGGTTACAGAGCGATTGGCGCGGGGCGATGACGCTTCGGATGCTACGACGCGGGTGCTTGCACGCCAGCTTGAGCAGCGCGAGGCCTTGTCGGCGCAAGAACAACTCGTGACGGTCCGCGTTGACACCAACACGGATCCGCACAAACTCCAGACACGCTGCGTGTGGTTGGCGCGCAAGGTAAAGAGCGGCAGAACTCGTAGGGAGCAAGTTGGTCAGAGCGTAACGTGTTGACGGGTTTTTGATGAGAAGGCGGCAGCAGTTCGCAACGAAAACCTGCGCGAAGACCGTTCAGTCGCTTGCCTGACGTCCGAGTGGGAGTGTTAAGTCGTGAAAGGCGCGATTTCTCCCGACACAATATGCATGCAGGCGCTGAGGCGAGGTGTACGCCGGCACTCCTTTTGCGTAGTCTTGTTAGGACAAGCGTGAAGCAACAAAGCCCACAGGTGCTTGACGCACCTTGCAGAGCGCCAGTTGTCGCGTGCGTTCTGCGACGGGTGGGCGCAAACGTATCATTCTTCGGTGATGCCACTTCCGTAGGTACGTTCGATTGCACGGGCAAACCTGTCCTGGGAACGAGCGTCGGATGCAAAAACAGCGCTGGCACGTTGCACGGATATTGACCGGTCGATGACGATTGCAACATTTCGCTTTTACGAAGAACTCAATGATTTTCTCGCGCCGCAGCGGCGCGGGCGCGAATTTGTCTGTCGATGTGCGCGGGCAGCTACTACGAAACACATGATCGAGGCGCTTGGTGTCCCGCATACTGAGGTGGAATTGGTGCTAGTCAATGGCGAATCGGTGGGCTTTGACCGATTGCTCGTGGACGGAGACCGTGTCGCGGTCTATCCAAAATTCGAGGCGTTTGACATCGCGCCGTTGCTGCGCGTGCGCGAGCAACCATTGCGGGACACTCGCTTTATAGCAGATGCGCATCTGGGCGGACTGGCTCACTTGCTTCGCATGACCGGGTATGACACTTTGTACGAAAACGCAGCCCGCGATGAAGACATAGAGCATATAGCCAGCAAGCAGCATCGGGTCGTACTCACGCGTGATCGCGAGCTTTTGAAGCGTCGCGGTGTCACCCACGGTTGCTACGTGCACGCCTTGCGGCCTGAACAACAGCTGCGTGAAATTTTTGACCGACTTGACCTTGCGCGTTCTGCGCGACCCTTTACCCGCTGTCTGAGCTGCAACTCAATGTTGCATCCAGTAGAGAAGGCTCGCGTTGCCCCGATGCTGCCCTCAGGTGTGTGCGCAAGGCATGAGCGCTTTAGCGTCTGCGAAGGTTGTGGGCGCGTGTTTTGGGAGGGGACGCACTGGCGGCGTATGAGAGATCTCGCTGATTCACTTCTTTCGACGGCGTCGTGATGCAAATCCAAATTGATGCGAATGCGTTAGGACCGCTCTGGAGCTTAGATGTTAGTCGGATAGGTGCATCGAATGTCGCGGTTAACGGCGGTATTGCGCGGACGGGGCTACTAGCACTTTTTATTTGGTTGGAGCAAGTGGCTTGCGCGATGGCCCGCGTCCGATGGCGAATGCCGATTAAGTAGATACCTCACGCCGGTCGTGGATCCGAACCGCAGCGAATCTGCGCCCTTCAGGAAACGAAGCCTCGCCATTCGTATGGGGGAATCGGCCGAATTGACCGATGCTGGCCTACGATCTTCGCGCCTCGCCCCTACGCGGTCCCAATCAAGATGGGCAATTGCGTAGCGGGCTTGCCAGCAATTGCCAAGATGCATATGTCAAAAAACTCTCGCTTCTATGCCTTGTATGCGATCCTCGCCGTCGGTGTGGGCGCTGAAATCGCGGCGCTCAACAATGCGGGTTGGCTTTGGGTCTCATTGCCGGCGGTGCTGTTTGCGATCGTAGGTGTGCATGATCTGGTGCAAACGCGTCGCGCCATTATTCGTAACTATCCGATTCTTGGTCACTTGCGATTTTTCCTGGAGTTCGTGCGCCCCGAGATTCGGCAGTACTTCATCGAAAGCGACACGGAAGCGCGGCCGTTCTCGCGCAACCAGCGCAGCATCGTTTATCAGCGCGCTAAAGAGGAGCCGGACAAGCGGCCTTTCGGAACTCAGCACGATTTGTACGCCCCTGGCACCGAGTGGATCAACCATTCGATTGTCCCGGCGGCAATCAATGGGGAGGACTTGCGCGTCCGCGTTGGTGGACCATCGTGTCGCCGGCCGTACGAGGCATCGGTTTTTAATATTTCCGCCATGAGCTTCGGGGCCCTATCGGCTAACGCGATTCTGGCGTTGAACTATGGCGCAAGAAAAGGAGGGTTTGCCCACGACACTGGCGAGGGTTCGATCAGCCGATACCATCGGGTGCATGGGGGAGATCTGATTTGGGAGATCGGTAGCGGCTATTTCGGTTGCCGAGACGCGCAGGGTCGTTTCGACACGCAGCGCTTTGCCGACCAGGCCGGCGATGAGCAGGTCAAGATGATTGAGATCAAGCTCTCGCAGGGTGCGAAGCCGGGACACGGCGGCGTCTTACCCGGTGGCAAGGTGACGGCGGAGATAGCTGCGGCCCGGGGAATCGTGGCGGGGGTTGACTGCATTTCCCCGTCTTCGCATTCGGCGTTTTCCAATCCGATCGAACTGCTTGAGTTTATTGCCCGCGTGCGTGAGTTGTCCGGTGGGAAGCCGACTGGGTTCAAATTGTGCGTCGGGCATCCTTGGGAGTTTTTTTCAATTGCCAAGGCGATGCTTGTGACCGGTTTGACACCAGATTTCATTGTTGTTGACGGGGCCGAAGGCGGAACGGGTGCGGCGCCAGTGGAGTTTTGCGACCACGTCGGTGTTCCTCTTCAAGAGGGTCTGCTACTCGTGCACAACACCCTAATTGGGATCGGTGTGCGAGAACGGGTACGGCTGGGGGCCAGCGGTAAGATCATCACGGCATTTGACATGGCCCGTACGCTGGCTATCGGCGCCGACTGGTGCAATAGCGCGCGCGGCTTTATGTTCGCGATCGGCTGTATCCAGGCGCAGACTTGCCACACCGGCAAATGCCCGACGGGGGTGACAACCCAAGATC
>CAZSOI010000360.1:0-10213 GCA_964608115.1 uncultured Burkholderiaceae bacterium
GTCACGGCATTTGACATTGCTCGCACGTTGGCAATTGGCGCCGATTGGTGCAACAGCGCGCGTGGGTTTATGTTTGCGATCGGTTGTGTTCAGGCACAAATTTGTCACACCGGTAGATGTCCAACGGGGGTAACAACCCAAGATCCGCTTCGTCAGCGCGCCTTAGTTGTGTCAGATAAAGGCGAGCGCGTCTATCGGTTTCACCGAAACACCGTCCGCGCCCTAAGCGAATTGCTTGCAGCAGCCGGCCTGACGCACCCGAGTCAATTGCGGCCACATCACATTGTTCACCGGGTCTCAGCAACTGAGATCCAACTGCTCTCGGCCAGCCTGCCTAGCCTACGGTCAGGCGAGTTGCTCGGGGGAGCGCCGGTCCAAGGTCATTATGCGGTTTTCGAGCGATGGTGGGACCGGGCAGTGGCCCATAGCTTCGCACTTCAAGAGACGCCGTCATTTAAAGAACCCAATCCGCACCCGTGCGCTCAAAGCGACACTGACAATCGCAGCGCCCAACGGGGTGCTGTCGCATCTTCGGACATCAGTGTGCAGTGACTTAAAGCGCGGAGCGGCCGGTGCGGATCTGGCTGCAACATCCGGATCTGTTGCTCCTGCGAACATGAAAAAGGCGTCTGTTCTGCCTACGCTGGCAAAAGGCCCGGCGCGCCAGCCAACGCTTTGCACGACCAATTGCCCATCCTTCGTTTGGCGCGCTTGCTGCACATGCCGCCGAACCGACTGTCTTGGCCTCACCAAGAGCGTGCCGCAACCGGTACAGGGTAGTTGCCAAGAAGCCCGTGGCAACGAACTTGATTGCGCCGCGAGGGAGATCTTAGTTGCAACCTGCGGGCAACTTTGGCGCGCAATGTTGTTAGCATCTTCTAGCGATGGCCTGCGTTGCGGAAGTTGATTTGACAATGCAGTCACCAATACATCTGTGGTACTTGACCTGCTGCAGCACGCACTTGCGCTGGTGCGTCCCATGCAAGTTTAGGTTTTGCTTGTTCTCGGGCTGCGCGCTTGTCGAAGGGGGATCCGCAACCATGGTTGGTTGCGTCGATGCCGTCACCGGGGCAGATTCAAAGTCGTAGCGGTATCTTCCCAGGTCGGATAAGTACAAAAGACCGAGGCCGGGAATCTTTCCGACAAAGATTATCTTTGCCGTCGAACCGGGCTTCACCTTATCGCAAATTTGCTGTGCCACGTCCCGTATCGAATCGTCATAGGAGGCAGTCAGACCAAAGGGGCGTGACAAGTACCGGCCATGTTGGTTGCTGGTTTCGACGCAAACTTTGACCTCCCCCACGTATGCGCGAGCACAGATGATAACAATCAAGAGTGACGCTAAGACAGAACTTCGCGAGACTATGGCGAAACCTCGCATGCTGTCGGATAATGGATCAAAAATCTTGAGGTGGCATCAGCGGTTCCTTAGCAGGCTGTTGAAATTCGAAATATCCACGCGAATGGGCTACAAGATATTGTTTTCGTGCCGCCCAACTTGCAATATGTAGTGGGTTCAACGACCGCTGAAAAGCGTTTTTGAACAGCCTGTTAGTGGCACTGGAAGCGGATTGCAGGGTGCGTTCTTCCAAACAAAAGGAAATCGCTATAGAAACTGAACGCTCGACGCTCGATCGCCCGGTTGGTGGCGGTGAAGCTGCGCGGTGCGTCAGACGGTTCTGGATGGGTTATGTTTCGCTGTCTGGTGGTATTTGAAGCTGGGGAGCACATGCCGATCTTGGCAATTGCGGCAAATCGTAGCGACATGGCTGTCGATGTCTTTGATTGGTGACGAATCAACCACTTGTGGCGCGTCACCCGTGAAGACCAAGCGACAAATCGCGATGAGCGCGCATGAATCTAATGTTGCACCCACTAAGGTTCACCTGCGGCCGACCTGGATAAGTTATGGCGGAACAGCGGCGGTCGTAACCGGGACCGGTCTTGTGGTCGGCCTTCAATCCGCGCACAGTTCTGCAGCGACGCTCGTAGGTGCACTGCTTATTATTGGGGTGGCAGACAATCTGACCGACTCACTCAGTGTACACGCGTACCAAGAAGCCGAGGGTCTGGGCGGCAAAGCAGCACTGCGTTCGACGGTGGCAAATTTCATAGCTCGTTTCACTTTAACACTGACGTTTGTAGGGCTGGTAATCGCCTTGCCAGCCCAATGGCTCCAGCCCGTTGCAATTGTTTGGGGCGCCGTTTTACTGGCAGCACTAACATCGCTGATCGCTCGACGCCGACGGGCGTCTGTGGCGTCCGAAGTTATCAAACATCTAATCGTTGCATTCGTCGTGGTTTCGATCAGCAAGTTGCTCGGAATTGGCATCGGCGCCGTGCTCAGTGGCACAGGTTCATAGGCGGCCACGACGCCGCTCATCGTCCGGCTCGGGGCGTTAAAACCTTTCCCCGTTAGGTATTTCTCGCGTAACCCTGTCGCCTGCTTTGGTCAGCTCGCTGCGGCACCGTGTTGTTTTGCGATCGGGGTTCAAATTCAAGTGCCAGCTGCTGATAGAGCTCGGGTCCAAATCGCTCACTGATGAACTTGGCCAGCAAGGCAGTGGTCATCAGACTGATTACCATTGCATGCCCATCGACCATTTCCATGACGATAATTGCGGATGTGATCGGCGACTGCGTAACGGCAGCGAGAAATCCGACCATGCAGATTGCAACAAATGGATGTTCGGCTACGCCAAAGTTCAGCCAGTGCGACAGGTCAAAGCCAAACGCCGCGCCAACTGCCAGGGACGGGGCAAAAATTCCCCCCGGAATTCCGCTGAAATAGGTAAGTAGCGTCGCCGCGAACCGTGCCAACGGCGCGTACCAGGGCAGGGCGATCGAACCATCGATTGCTTGCGAGGTTATCGCGTACCCGCTACCGATGGAGACACCATCGCTGGTCCATCCGATTAGCGCGATAAGCGAGCCACAACCACCGGCAAACAGCACCGGGTGTCGACGGCGCCACGCCCAAAGGGGATGGCTGGCTGATCGCTAGGGCCAAAGCAAGATGCGACTAAAAATTCCTCCGGCCAGACCGCAGACGACGCTGCCGACGAGAGCTGCAGGCACAATTCCCATTCCGACAGGGCCCACGGCCAAGTGCCCGAAATACCGGTAATTGCCCTCGAGCGCGATCGCTACCAGGCCGGCGATGATGATGGTGCTCAAAAGCACGCCGCTTGTCCGCGACTCGAAGCGCCGACCGAGTTCTTCGATTGCAAAAGTTATTCCGGCCAACGGAGTATTAAAGGCGGCCGCAATGCCGGCGGCACCACCAGCAAGAGTCAAGTCCGCAGCGCGAGTCGCACGCGCATTGGGAAGAAACCGGTGGACGTGCCGCATGATTGAGGCGGCAATTTGCACAGAAGGCCCTTCGCGTCCGGCGGAAAAGCTGGCAAGCAGGGCGAACGCACCCAGACCGATTTTCCCTAGCGCGATGCGAAGGCAAAGCAGACCATCGACCTGCCCACTGTTTTTCAGAAGTCGGGCAGCAGCGATTGTCTGAGGTATTCCACTGCCTTGGCAGCCGGGGAAATAACGGCGTGCGACCCAGACGATCGCCATGCCAATTGCTGGAGTGAGCAGGAGCATGAGCCAGAGCCGATCACGGTTTATCGCGATCATTGCGCGCAACGCAAGGTCCGAGAGCGCTGCAAATCCAACTGCAACGAGACCCGCGACTGCGGCGGCAAGCCAGACAATCGCCCGCGTGCTCCAACCCGTTGAGTTAAACAAGCTTTTCGGGATGTGCACACCGAGCTTCATCGCTTTACCGTGCGCGATCTCGCGCAGAGAAATTCGAATAGACTCGGGGCAAGATCAGCAGCTCGTCCACGGCGGCCGGCGCTGTATGGGGCCAAGGCAAGATGAGGTCGAACAACCCAAAGACGAAAGTCCGTCGGCTGACTCAGCGCAAACGCATTGTCGGAACCTCGGCGAATCGGAGGGTCTTGCCGTTGGCTGCGGGCGCCCGCCCATATGAACGTGACGACCGTAGGCAGCTTGCCTTGGCAGTTTTGGAGCAATTTCGTCTGATATTTCGTTCCGCTAAGAAGCACTTTCAGTGGGTTCAGGAGCTCACCGGAGTCAGCGGTGCACAACTTTGGGTTTTGGGCGAGATTCGCTGCAAACCCGGCCTTCGGGTGACGGAATTGGCCCACGCAATGGCCGTGCATCAGTCGACGGCGAGCAACCTGCTTGATCGCCTCGAGCGGCAAGGCTTGGTACAACGGAGTCGCTCTAGCGCCGATCAACGGGTCGTTCATTTGTCGCTGACTGATCTGGGGCGCACGACGATCGCCAAGGCACCTTTGCCGCTCGAGGGCGTATTGCCCGATGCACTGAGTCGGCTTACGCACGAGGATTTGGTCGACTTGCAGCGGCAGTTGGACCGCCTTGCAAAATTGATGAAGGTGCGCGACGCCAAAGGAAAGCGCATCCCGCTTGCAGAAATGTAAAAAGTTGGTGGCCTCCTCGCCGGCGGCCGCCGAATCGCTGCTTGGATTGCTGACCTGCGGGCTTGGCGTCAAATGCTATTTCCAAGCGTCGATGAAATCGGCGCGCCGTTTTTCGGCCCAGCATTTCTCCTCGTGACAAAGCGCACGTGGCTTCTCCTTTCCCAGGCTAACGGTTTCAACGCGCGACTCTGCTACACCCAAATACGCGAGCCTTTTTTTCACTGCGTCTGCGCGCCGCTGCCTCAGAGCGAGGTTGTATTCATGGCCGCCGCGCTCGTCGCAATTGCCTTGCAAGGTAATGTGGTCATTGGTGTATTTGTTTGCGACTCTCGCGTGTTCGCCGATGGCCGAGTATTGGTCCTCGCGAAGGGCGGACTTGTCGAAGTCGAAATAGACGCTTCGCTGATCAAGGTCTGTGCGCAGGCGCTCGAATATCTGTTGCGGCGATTCTTGCTGGACAACGGGCGCGGACTTAGCGGGCGGAGCTACCTCGGCTTGCGGCGATGCCGCGGGCGCGGGAGTTTGCATCGGAGCAGCGCTGGGAGCTGCCGGAGGAGTAGTTGTTGAACACGCGGCCAGAAGCGACGCCAGAAACAGCAAAGCGGTGGGTTTCATAATCGGACCGAACCTCCTTGGAGTAAGTGTTGGAGCATAAATATTTGTGCAAAATACATTTGCACAAATATATTAGCATGGCTGCAGCACATTTGACGAGCGTCTTTGCTGGGGAAAAGTGCAAGAGGACGATGCAGTAGGGCCGCACAGGCGAGAATGCAGATTGCAGTGCAAAATGTCGGTCAAATCGGGCCGGTGTTGTCCATTGGCGTGGGGCTGCGGCGAGCAGTGACGTTTGTTTCAAGACTCTGGACAGGGCTGGAGCTGGTTTTGCTGTACTCACCGGGGGAATCATGCAACTGGTCAAAGTCATAGTGCCCGTGCTTTTGCTTCTTTCTGCTTGCAGCACGGTGCAACTGGGTCGCGAATTTGATCTTTCCATCTTTCAGGCGAAGGTTCAGCGGGGCGTTACAACGCGCAGTGAAGTGCGCGCGTGGCTGGGAGCGCCAGCGGGCGTAGGCGCTGCTGTCGAGGTGAGCGGGGATCGCTACGAAGAGTGGACGTACTACAGCGGCGCGGGCGAACTTCCCGATATGAAAGACGCACGGATGAAAATGCTGCAGATCAAGTTTGATCAAGGTGGCATCGTGCGCGCGTATAGCTGGACGAGCGACAAGAAGTAGATTTTTTTACTTTGCGGCGCATTGACAGAAGGATGCGCCGATGGCGCTAAGTGCAAGGCGGATTCGTTGTGCTGCTCGCGGCGGTGTGATCGCTAGAGTCCAAAATATGCCCGTCGGATTTGTGGGTCGCTTGCGAGCGAAGACGCGCTACCCTCGCGCACGACGGCTCCGCCTTCGATTACGTAGCCGCGATCGGCCACATGCAATGCGAAGGACACGTCTTGTTCGACGAGCAGCACAGTGACTCCCTGGGTGCGTATTTCGAGCAGAACCTCGCGCAACAGATCAACCATTACCGGTGCCAGGCCGAGGCTCATCTCATCGACGACCAGCAACTTGGGTGACGCCATCAACCCGCGGGCTACGGCACACATCTGTTGTTCTCCGCCCGACATGCTTCCGGCACGGTGGCCGCGTCGCCGCGCCAAGTGGGGAAAAAGCGTATAGACGCGCTCAAGACTCGCGTCGATGCCCGCTTTGTCGGTGCGCCGGTATGCGCCCATCAAGAGATTCTCGTGCACTGTCATGCGGTCAAAGAGCTGCCGCCCTTCCGGAACCTGGACGAGCCCTAGGCCAAATACCTGCTCGGGTCGGAGCTCATCGATTTGCTGTCCACTGAATTCAATTTGGCCGGTGGAACGAATCAGCCTTGAAAGGGCCCGCAGTAAAGTCGTTTTGCCTGCCCCGTTGCTACCGACCAAAGCGACGATCTCGCCTTCGTCAATTGCCAGGTCGATGCCATGGAGCACTGGCATCTCGTTGTAACTGGCGCATAGGGTGCGCGTGCGCAGCAAAAGTTTGGTCATACGCGCCGCGTCCCGAGATAGGCGTCGACGACTTGCGGGTCGCTAAGTACCGCATCTGCCGTGCCTTCGGCGATCTTTGTGCCATGGTGCAGGACAAGCACACGATCGGAAAGACTTTGGATCGCCTTCATGACATGCTCAATCAGCAGCACAGTAATGCCGCGGTTTTGCACCTTTCTGATTACACAGACGACTTCATCGATCTCTCCATGATGAAGTCCGGCCATCACTTCGTCGAGCAGCAATAGTCGCGGATTCATCGCCAGCGCTTTTGCCAGTTCGAGGCGCTTGCGATCCGGTCCCCCTAACTCGTCGGCGCGCTGTCGTTCGCGGTGCCCAAGTCCAACAAATCCGAGCCAGTGCGCAGCATCCTCTCGTGCCTCTTCAAGGTGCCTTTTGCCGCCTCCGGTCCCAAAAAGGGCACCAACGGCGACGTTGTCCAACACGTTCAGTCCCGGAAACGGCTTCATTAGCTGAAAGGTACGACCGATGCCCAAGCGAGAACGGCGAAAGGCGGGAAGATGCGCAATGGGAGCGCCTTGAAACAAGACTTTGCCCGTGCTTGGCGAGATGGTTCCACTGATCAGGCTGACCATGGTGGTCTTGCCTGCGCCGTTAGGACCGATCAGACCGAGAATCTCTCCCTCGAATAAATCGAAACTGACGTCATCGACCGCGACCAAGCCTCCGAATCGTTTGGTCAAATGATTGACGGTCAAAATCGGTTGCATGGCAATTCGCTACAGCCGGTGCAGCCACAAATTCTCGCGGAAATAACGCCAACCTAACCCGGGCAAACGCCGTAGTAGATCGGCGAGCCCGCGCGGCATGAAGACTACGGCGACGACAATCACAAGGCCAAAGAACAGACTCGCCATGCCTGTAATCTCCGTCGCAAGAACCTCCGAAATGCTTGACAGTAGTACCGCACCGACTAGGGGGCCAAAGATCGTCCCAGCGCCCCCAAAAATCGCCATGATAATCATCATGACGTTCAAAGTGATGTCAAATGCGCTGACTGGGTCAATGAACGTAATCCAATAGGCGTGAATGCCGCCCGCAAGGGCAGTGAAAAAGCCCGCCAGCAGAAAAGCAAGCGCTTTGTACAAAGTAGTGTTGACGCCCATAACGCCCGCCGCATCCTCGTCCTCGCGAATCGCAATCAACCCAAAACCGAATCGGCTTCGCGAGATCCAAAAGACGGTCAGTGTCGCTAGCGCGAGCAGTCCCAGCGACAACTCGTAAAAGAATGCGTCGCCCTTGCGAAGCGGCAATACCAGGCCAATGTTGCGTCCCGCGATATCGAGGTTGGAGACGATACCCGTCATGGCTTCGGCCAATGCAAGTGTCGCTATTGCGAAGTAATGGCCACGCAGTCGCAGCACGGGAAGTCCAAGAAGCAGCGCAAAGAACATTGCTAGCACCGCGCCGAGGAGTATCCCGATCCCAAAAGGCAGGCCAAACTGGACCATAGCGATGGCCGTACCGTAACCGCCGATGCCATAAAACACAGAGTTACCAAACGATGCGTAGCCGGCGTATCCGCCGATGATGTTCCACGATTGTGCGAGGGTCGCAAGAAGAAGCGTCGTGGTACCGAACTGAATGAGCGCTGGCGTAGCGAGCCATGGCAGGAGCAACAGTGCAAGCACCACGGCAACGAAGACTATCGAGCCAACGCGGCGCATCAGGTTGTTCTCCCGAGCAGTCCCTTCGGGCGCGTGATGAGCACAAGCACCAATACGCCAAAACTTGCCACGTCCGTGTAGGTTGACCCGACGTAAAGCGAGGTGAGCGATTCCAAAATTCCCAGGAATAGACCTCCGACGACAACGCCCAGCGGATTTTCCAAGCCGCCGATGATGGAGATGGCAAAGGATTTTGCGGTCAACGGGTCACCGATGTATGGATTGATCTGCGAAACGACTCCGTACAGGTCGCCAGCCGCTCCGGCCAGTGCCGCCCCCATTCCGAAAGTCAGTGCGTAAACGGTGCGGGGTTCGACGCCGTAGAGGCGGGCTGCTACGAGGTTTTGCGCGCAGGCTCGTACTGCCCGTCCTATGCGGGTGTGACCCAGTATGAGCCAGACCGCCAGCGTAAGTGCAATTGCCATGGCAAAGGCTAGCGCCCGCACTAGCGGTAACGTTGCGCCGAACATCGTGAAATTGGCGCCGGCATAGCTCGGATTGACGACGCGAAAATCGGCGCTAAAGACGATTTGCGCCAGATAAGTGAGCACGACGTCGATTCCGAACGTGATCAACAAGGTATTGAACATTGGCCCTCGAACAATGAGATTTAGTACGTAGCGCTGAAGCAAGAAACCAAGCGCAAACACGGTGAGCATACAAAGAGGCAACGCTGCAAACGGATCCAAGTGCAGTAACGTAAAGAAGTAGTACGAGGCGTAAGCGCCAAGCATGATGAAAGCACCGTGAGAAAGATTGACGATATTTAGCACGCCCCAAACGAGCGCCAGTCCAAGCGCCATGAGCGAGTACAGGCCTCCGAGCAGGATTCCGTTGACAATAATTTGAAGAAATAGCGACATCGGCTGTTATTGTCGTTTCGTTCGAGACGGCGCCGATTATCTTTTGAGGAGATTCGGCGCCTTGCGGATGCCTAATCGCCGGGCGGTTAACTGGTCAAGGGCGCTTGTCCCAAGCCGGCATCGGGTAACGTGGCTTGTTCACGAAACCCTTCTGGCCGTATATCGGTACGACGTTGTCGTTGTAAACCTGCACCACGGTCTGGGACAGGTTGATCTGGCCTACTTCGCTGAACTGGATACGTCCGTACAGACTTTCAAAGTCAATCCGAGCGATTGCATCGCGCACTTTTTTCGGGTCCAAGGTTCCAGCAGACTCAACTGCCTTAGCAAACGTTTCCACGTCCGCGACGGCCGAAGCCGCGTGGTAATCCGGCTCGTATCCGAATCGCTTCTTGTAGCCGTCGGCGAACATCTGCGCATTAGTAAAGTATTCATCCTTTTGCGAAGCGGACGGGAGCCACGATGACATCCCGAAAGCAAAGTCTCCGTCCCGCCCCAAGGCCAGGCGAAAATCGGCTGTCGGCACACCGACCGTAAAGGAATACAGCTTGGGACTGAAATCTAGACTTTTTGACTGACGGATGAAATTGAGCACCTCTGTCTCGTGCCCGGCAACGAGAACCGCGTCGGGGGCGGCAGCTTTGATCTGCGAGATGAGCGTACTGAAGTCGGAGGTATTCGAGCTATATCGTTCGTCCTGCGTAATCTTAAAACCTGCGTTTTGGAGCAACTCGCGTGTGCCTTTGGCTACCGCTACGTCGAAGGCGTCATCTGCGTAAAGCAGCGCGACGGTCTTTGGAACGGGCTCGAGCTTGGACATTGCCTGGACCGTGCTCTCAAAGTATTTGCTCGCCACTGGCAGGGTACCGAAAATGTACTTGTAGCCTCGGCTGAAAATTTGATCCGACGCGCCACCACCCTGGATCATCGGTACCTCGTATTTCTCTGATGCGGAAGAATCAGCCAAGGCGAAATCGCTGGCAAAAGGCCCCAGCAGAAAGTTCACCTTGTCTTGTGTCAGCAACTGCGTGTATTGACGCACGCTCAGGTTGACGTCTGACTGATTGTCGAGAATTTTCAGGGCGAGCTGGTAACGCTCGCCGCCAATCTTGACCCCGCCCCGGTCGTTGATCGTCTGGACGGCGAAATCGT
>CAZSOI010000361.1:0-23877 GCA_964608115.1 uncultured Burkholderiaceae bacterium
GCAACCAGGCCACCCTGCTTTCGAACGCCCAGCTCGGTGCCTTGAACTCCGGCCAGGTCAGCGCGCTGAGCACCAGCGGCCTATCTGCCCTTAGCAGCACGCAGCTCGGTGCCTTCAGCGCCGGCGCTGTGGCCGGTCTGAGCACTGCCGACATCAGCGGGCTGTTGAGCAACCAGCTGCCGGGTCTTACGGCCAAGGAAATTGGCGCGTTGGGCACCGCGCAAATTGGCGCGCTCACCAGCAACCAGGCCACCCTGCTTTCGAACGCCCAGCTCGGTGCCTTGAACTCCGGCCAGGTCAGCGCGCTGAGCACCAGCGGTCTTTCCGTCCTTAGCAGCACGCAGCTCGGTGCCTTCAGCGCCAGCGCTGTGGCCGGTCTGAGCACCGCCGACATCAGCGGGCTGTTGAGCAATCAGCTGCCGGGGCTTACGGCCAAGGAAATTGCCGCGTTGAGCAGCACGCAAATTGGCGCGCTCACCAGCGCGCAGGTGCCGTTACTTACCAATACGCAAGTCGGTGCCCTCTCGGCGAGCCAGTATGCGGCATTGAATACCGCCCTTACCAGCACCCAGCTCAGCGGTTTGAGCACCAGTGCCTTCGCGGGCATGAGCACCGCCGACGTCAGCGCGCTCTCCAGCGCACAAACCCCCGGTCTGACCGCCGCACAAATCGGTGTCTTGAACTCCGGCCAGGTCAGCGCGCTGAGCACCAGCGGTCTTTCCGCCCTTAGCAGCACGCAGCTCGGTGCCTTCAGCGCCAGCGCTGTGGCCGGTCTGAGCACCGCCGACATCAGCGGGCTGTTGAGCAATCAGCTGCCGGGGCTTACGGCCAAGGAAATTGCCGCCTTGAGCACCGCGCAGGTCGACGCCATTGCGACCTCGCAGATTCAGAGCCTTCCGAATGCCGATGTGCAAGCGCTTACGACATCCCAGGTCAGCAGCCTTACGACAAGCCAGATCTCGAGCTTTAGCAACGCTCAGCTCGCGGCGCTTGCCTATACACAGGTGGCCGCGCTAACGTCGAGCCAGCTTGGAGCGCTGTCGAGCTCGCAGATCCAGCTCTTGGCGCTCTAATGCCAACCCCCTCGGGCGGACATCCGTCCGAGGGGATGCTCTTGGCGCTCGAGCCTACCTTGGGCATCTGGTCGACGCAATAAACACGCGGGGCACGGCTGGCGCCCGCAACGAAGATCGGATCAGTATCCGCTCAGACGATTAAATCTGCGGCGAGCCGCTTGAATTGTTCTTCGAGGTTGCGCACAAACCGGGGCGTGTCAAAAAGCGGCCCGTTTGCCTTTGCGTCGCACAGACTCTGGCGAAGGCGTCGGCATTGCTCAGGCGCCGTTGCAAGGGCAACGGCCTTTTCCTCGTAATCGTGCAGGTTGTAGGTGATGAGCTCCTCGAGGCCGGCACAAGTGAGCAGTGAACCGGCCATGCGAGAGGCAAAGGTGCGCCCCGAATATGTGAGCACCGGAAGTCCCATCCACAGGGCATCGTTTGCCGTAGTTCCGGCGTTAAATGGATAGGTATCCAAAAACAAGTCCGCAACGGCAAAGCGCGCCAGATACGCGTCGGGCGCAACGCGGCCCGCAAACAGCAATCGCCCCGGCTCTAGCCCATGCTGCTCGGCTTGTTTGCGCAGGTTGACCTCCGCCCACGGGTTATCGGCCAACAGCCATAGCACGCTGTCTGGGACGCGACGCAAAATGCTCATCCACGCAGCGAACACATCGGGCGTGTACTTGAAATTGTTGTTAAACGAACAAAAGACGAATTTGTCCTGCGGAAGTCCGCAGTCCTTTCGGGTGGGAATGGCGGCCACCGGCCGCTTGCGGTCACTTACTTGGTAGACGTCAGGCATGTATATAGGCGTCTCCGAATAGTTGTCCCTGGCATCTTCTGGGATGAGAAACCGGTCCGCGATGACGTAATCGATGCAATCAAGGCCGGTTGTTGCCGGAAGACCCAGGTACGTGATCTGGATTGGTGCCGGGCGGTAGGCCAGCAGGTTTGCCCGCGCGCCTAATGTCTGCCCGTGAAGGTCGACGAGGATGTCGATCTCGTCAGCCAAGATCCGGTGCGCAGCTTCCTCGTCGCTCATTGCGTCGATGCGCACAAAATGATCCATCGCCGCGATGATCCGCTTGCGCACTGCGGATCCATCGTCGCGGGTCCAGCAATACCCGTAAATCTCGAACGCATCGCGGTTGTGCAGCTCAAAAAGCTCCGCCGTCAACAAGGCGACGGGATGCAAACAAAAATCTGAGGAAAGGTACGCAACCCGCAGTCGCCGATGACCATAGGTGCGGCGCTGCGAAATTGTTGGCAAATCATTGCGAAGCTTTCTTTGTGCGTACCGACGCGCTGCCGCCAGTTGCGTCTTCGGATCGTCCGACAAGGCGATCATTGCGAGTGCGGAAGTCGAGTCACGCATCTGCTGCGGGTCGACTCCTGCCAAGGGTGCGTATACCGGCCACTCGCATAGCTTGGCGCGTACAAAGACCCAATGGTGCAGGACATCAGGTTGGTTCGGATCGTGTTCCAGACTTCTCGTCAGCCAGGCATGGGCCTCGGCGAGCTGTCGACGAACCTCCTGTAGCCGTCCAAGATTGTTCAATGCCATTTGACGGACCGTCCGCTGTTCGGACTCGTCTCCTGTGGCATGGTCCACAATCCATTTCCACTCGGCCACGGCGGCATCGAACTGACCCAATTTTTCGTACACCATTCCCAGGTTAAAGTGGGGTTGCGCAAACGAGGGTGCAAGCTCCATCGCACGTTGATAGGCGCGTTTTGCGCCCTCCAAGTCACCGGCGTTAGAGAGCACCGCCCCCAGATTGAAATATGCCACCTGGCTCAATGGTGATTCGTTGCGCGCGACCCATGTCTGGTAGAGCACTGCCGCCAGGGGCGAACGGCCCTTTGCTTGCAGCTGACCGGCGCCGTCAATGAGCTGCGACAAATCGAGTTGCCGATGCCATGCACTCAGTATCAGGGTCGAAAAATTTGATTCGCCGTCATCCATAATCTTCGCAACGCCCGCCAATTCCCGCCACGTTGAGCGGTCTTTTACTCGGCGCACTGCGCGGGAGTTTCCCGGGTAGGGTGGCCCAAATCTCCACCGCGAGGTGCAAGCGATGAGTAAAGCACGCGTGCTACCGGCGCGATGGAGCAAAATGCCGGTCACAGCGGCCGCTCTTTTCGAAATTTGACGCGGTCCAAAGGGCTGCAAGGCACATTAATGCCGCCGCGCTCGTGACCATCGCTTCCACCGGTTCGCTGCGCGCCCGGCCCCGCGCGCCATTTTTACAACTGCGCCATGAGCTTGCGCGCCTCCGCTGACCAGGAATGGTCGCGTGCCCGCCTGGCCAGTGCCTCGCCGGTTGTTCGAAGCGCGGACGCCAGGCCCCTTGCGAGGCAGAGCACAAGCAACAGCGGGGCGAGCCCGCGCAGGGCCTGCCGCGCATGGATCTGGTCATCCGACGAACTGGGCTATCTGCCCTTTGGTCAGGCCGGCGGAGCATTGCTCTTTCACTTGCTCTGCCGCGACTGCGAACACACCAGCGTCATATTCACGACCAACCTGAACTTAACCGGGTAGGCCCGCGTGTTGGTGGACGCCAAGATGACCACAGCACTGCTGGATCGGTATCTGCGCCCTGCTACATCCTGGAAACCGGCAACGACGCGATCCGCTTCCAGGGCAGTGTCGCCGACACCAAGAAACGCATCAAAGTCCGGCAAAGCGCTGGCAGAAGCGGCAACACGCCGGAGGCCGAGAAAGCGCCAGAACAGGCTTGACCCCGCCGCTACGCGTTGCGCCTTACGCGGCACCTCTGCTCGCCTGCATAAACGCAAAGGAGGCACAGACCCAAATCCAATCCACTACGCTTATTCACGGCCGAGCCTTACGTCATCGGCACGCACCGCGGGTTAATGCGAAAGTGGCGCGACGGGTCAAAATTTTTTCGGCGCCAAAAGGGCTTCCGTACCTTGGCGCTGAGCCGTAAGCTCGCTCGGCATGGGTACCGGCCCAATTCACATCCTGATCACTCGCTTTGTCTGAAGGGACACACGGATTCTTCGGCAATAGGGACGGTTGACGCTACTATCGCAGTACGTCAGTAGCCTCGGTGTCGATTCAAACATTTTGCAACAAAGATACCGAAGTGCTTTTCGGCGGCGGCATTATGCAAGCCGGCCGTGCTGCACTGGAACCCCCCGCATCGAGGAATTGCGCATGCCTTTGCACAATCGGCTCAAGCCGCTCAAAGGCTACCGCAAGGGTCAATGGCGCATTCGCATGGCCAACAGTGGCGCGTGTGCTTTCACTGAGACGATGCTTCGAGGTGGGACGTGCAAGTTGTTGACGCCCACTAAAGAGAATTGCAATGCGTGAAGTTCCTTGTCTGTCACACGGTGATATTCGGTTCGAGAAGTTTCTCAATTCGATGCGATTGACCGAGTATCGACGTGCGAGGAAACCGGCGTCCCCAGTGTCGCAGCGGGGAGAACATTTCGGGCAAGCGCAGCATCACTACCGATACCGGTCTTCGTTCGTGGCGTTTTTTTGCCTCGAACCATGCGTTCCGGGTCGGACTGCAGCTCGACCACGAACAGGCGCAAACCGGGGCTGCCATTCGCGAGACTTCGGGTCGCGCCGGACCGCAGCGGCCCCTGTCAGAGCATGTCGGAACTGACGGATATGCCGCAAATGCGCATCAGTTCGGCGCGCTTTTGGCGCACCGCCTCCGATGGCGCGGGATGGCGGCGATAGACGTACAGGTAGTCGAGCACGGCGTTAAAATCGATCGCGCTCTGGCTGCTGCCGCGACGATCCGAGGTGTCGTCGTCGACTTCGAAGACACGCGATCCGACGATAGGAACGTGGACCGGCATCTGGCGATCGAAGACCGACAGGAGAAAGTCCCAATCCTCGTAGGCTCGCATGAAGGTGTCGAACATGATCCCTTGCAGCAGGGCGCGGGGAAACGCAAAGCAGGACATGTGGATCTGGTTCTTCACGTACACGTCTTCGGTCAGCTGGCCGGCCAGATTCAACAGCACCTCGCCCATTTGCTCTGGCCCTTGCGGCAGGCGCCGCTCCTTGACTACCGTGCAGTTGGCGTACACCGGATCGCCCTGACGGACGGGCGCCTGGGCATGGAGTTGCTCCAGCAGGCCCGGATGCCAGGCGTCATCGTCATCCAGAAGCAGAACATGGCGGCCCTTGGCGAGCGACAGCCCCAGGTTCCTGCTCGCTGACGGACCCGGCTGACCGTTGCGGCGCGCGTAAATGTCGGCGCTGGTCAGCAACTCGGCACAAACCGCGTCCGTGTCTGCATCGGCGGCGTCGGAAACCACGATGATCTCCAAACCCATTGGCGCGGACTGCGAGCGGAGGGACTGCAGGGCCCGACGCAGCAGCATCGGCCGCTTGTGTGTGGGCACGATCACGGAAAAGTAGGTCTGCAAATGCATAGTGTCCCGTCGGCAAAGTCCCGGTTGAGCGCTGCGCGCCATCGTTGAAGATGGGGCGGATCTGATTTCCAATTCGGCGGTGTCGATGGTTCCACGGACGCCGCCGGGCCGCAAGAGGCCCCGCGCGAGGCTGCCGGGCGCTGTGTGTTGGCGGCTTCGTAAAATTACCGAAATCCGCCGCGGCTTACTTGACGAAATGAGCGTTTTGCGAATTTTGGCGTTGCGCGTCTTGGTCGGAATCAACATTGCGCGCAGCGCGGCAACGCGAAACCTTGATTCCGACGAGGGCGCTCAAAAACGCTCTAAAATGGTTGCGCGCGCGACATTTTGCGAATGCAGCCATCACGCCTGGTGGAGATATATCAACGATACCGATTGGTTATTCCGCAGCGATTCCCCCGTTTCTCGCAGCCACCAAGAGCCGTGTGACCTCGCTGGCCCTGGCTGCTTTTTTCATGGCTGTCGCCGTCGAAGAGTTCCGACTCCGCTCGCGCATTGATACCCCAATGGTCCGGGGACGGGGCCGGTACGCACCAGTGCCGGAGGACGACGAATGAAGCTCATTGGCCTACTGATGATGCGCAACGATCACGACATTCTTCCCCAGGTCCTCGAATGGAACATGCCGTATTTCGACGCCGTTTACGTGCTCGATGGCAGCGACGATCCGCGCGTTACGCGGCTGATCTTCTCCAAGTATGCCGACAAGCTGGGGGGGCTGTATCTGGACAGCGACCTGCCGGCCACCTACGCCCGGCCTCCTCGCGATGGCGCAAGGCAGTTTCTTCTGGAGAAGATCCAGCAGGACCATAGCGACGGTGACTGGATCTTTTGCCTGCACTCCGACGAAATCTTCTTGGACCTTCATCCGCGGCTCATGGCGATCGCCGCTGAGCAGCAACGGTGCGACTGCATCCTGGTCAGGAACGTGCACTTTTTCCTGCATACCTCCCAGGAAGGCAGCTACCGGTTCGACTCAAACCTGGCCGTCATGCAGCAGATCCGATTTGCGTCCTTTCCCGGATTTCCGGAGTACCGGGCATTCAAGAACGGAGCGCATCTATCGTACGAGGTCAATCGCCACAGCCAGGTGATCCCCAACGGACTTACCCGCCAGCTGGAAACACCATTTCCCCTGCGCCACTATCTCTACCGGCACCCCGAGCAGATGTTACGCAATATGAACGACCGCTTCGAGCGTAACTGGCAAGGCTACGGCAAGGCATGGTATGAAAAGGAGCAGCGCTGCTTCGTGGACGTGCTGCCCGGATACAAATTCGCGCGTGAGATCGCACCAGACCAGAAGATCCTGGACGGCGTCTCCGGTGCCTTGTACCCGCGCGAGGGACCGGACGGATAGCGCTGCGGTGGCGGGCGCGCCCGACCAGGCGAAGGCGAGGGGTCGCCAGGCGCGGGGGCGCTCGGCAATCGCTTGCCACGCAAGCCCTTTGCGGGCGCAGTTCTGCATCTTGCTAGTGGTTATGTAAAAGCGCAGCTATTTGACGCTGGGCGCGGCCGAACACGATACGGCGGTTGCGGCCGGCCGTTTCAGAACGGCGGATCGGATTCGAAGGCGAAGGCCAGTTGGCGCCGATCACGGGGCCTCTTGAGCCGGTAGCACTTGGCATCGAGTGCGATGATCTCGGCGTTGTGGGTGAGCCGATCGACCAGGGAGACGACACACGCTGCGTTGGGGAACACCTCTTGGCATTGGGCGAAGGGCTCGTTCGTTGTGACGATGGTGCTTTTTTTCGTAGCGGCGGTTGGTCAACTAGGATGCAATGCTTGACCCCGCGCCAAGCTTGTATGCAAAGTTTCTTCTTTGGGTGTTAACCACCAACGGGTCCGAAGAAATTAGCGACGCTCTAGCAAGCACGGGTTTTGGCTGGTGCCAAAGAGCGCATCGACAGGCGACCCGTGCTCGTGTTTATAGTACATAGCTGTGCATCGCAAGATCCAGGCACCTGCCCGCCGGAGTATCGCCATTGTCGTCTATCCGTCATATCTGTCGTTGCTGCCAACGGCATGCCACGCGTGAAAGGAGCTTGCCCGCCTGCGCGAGGGCAGCATTCGCGCATATGGCGGGCGGCCGCATTCATCGTGTCGCCAGGCGTGCAGCAACAAAAGATAGCTTGTGCAGGCCTTGCCCCTGAACATGCACGCCGCAGCGCGGTTTACCTTCTCTGAGGACGCTCGGTATGCTAGTGGCGGCCCGATTGTTCGATCGGCAACACAGCTGTGCGAGCCGATCGGCTCGCGGCCCCGCAGCCCATGAGGAGCAAAACCCGCGGGCTGCTTGCGGCCGTCATTGGAGTTGCCCTCGCCAGCGCTGCTGGGCAGACGCTCGGCATTTTGGAGCGCGCCGACGAGCTTTTGTTTGATGCGCAGGCGCGTATCGTGCGCGCCTTGCGCGAGCCGCAAGGTGCTTTACCGGGGCGCCCGCAGGTGGTTGTGGTCGGCGTTGATGACGAAAGTCTGGCCGCTGTGGGTGTGCCGATGGCAATGCTGCACGGCCCCTTGGGAACGGCGCTGCAGGCCATCGCCGCGGGCGACCCGCTGGCAATCGGCTTGGACATCGCCCTGCCCGAACGCTCCTTTGATCAATTCTTACCGGGCCTGGATCGGGAGTTGATGCGAGGATTGCTCGCGGCCCGAGGCAGGGCCGGTATCGTGCTCGTGCTCGACGTCGACGCCTCTGGGCACGTGCGCGTGCCGCCCACGCCACTGCTGGCGGCCGCGGGTGGATCGCAGGCGTTTGGTCTTGCGCTATTTCCGATCGATTGCGACGGCGTTGTGCGGCGTTTCGACCCTGATCCGGTGGCAACAGCACAGCGTCGCGGGATGGCCTGCGCTGCCGAACAACCGTGGGGCTTGTCCATCGGACAGCCCACGATGGATCTTGCGCAGCTGGGCTTGCACCCATTGCCAGATCAGGTCCCGCCAATATTGCCCACCTTTGCAGCGAGTTTAGCCCGCGGTTTTGGACGGGAAAGCGAGCTCGCACGCCCTGGCTGGATCGACTTTACGCGCGGAGCCGCATTCTCATACGTCCCCTTAATTGAGGTCCTTTTGCGGTATCAGCGCGGAGATATCGCACGCTTGCAGCAGCTCTTTGGGGGGCAGATTGTGCTGCTCGGCTCGGTGTTGCCGTATCTGGATCGTTTGCAGTTGCCAGTGGCACTTTCGGCCTGGGAATTTCCGGGGACACCGCAGCCCGGCGTCATTCTCACCGCGCAAGTGTTGCGCAATGCTTCAGGCGGCGGTTTGCTGCGTGCGGTAGCGGCACCGGCACGGCTCGGGTTGCTGCTTGCAATGGCGTCGCTGGCTTTTCTTTCCGGTCCGTGGCTGCGATGGTGGGCACTGGTAGGGGCCTTGGGCTGCGCGCTAGCGCTCGCTACGGCGCTGCATGCCCAGGGCTGGGTTCTTGCGCCCAGCCAGGCGATGTTCGCTGCGGCTAGCGCGGTGATTGCGCGAACCGCCATAGATCTGGCAGGCGCGCGCTTCGAGCGCGAGCGTTTGAGCAGGGCTTTGGGTGGCTACCTAAGTCCGGATTTGCTTCGGGCCTTGGTCAAGGGCAGTGTCGATACGAGCGGTGCGCGCCGTGCCATTGCATTGCTTTTTGCCGACTTACGCGGCTTTACGACATGGTCGGAGCGCGCCGATCCGCAACTTGTGCGCGAGGCACTCAATCGCTATTACGCCACGATCACTCCAGTGCTGCATGCGCACGGCGGCACGATCGATAACTTTCGTGGCGACGGCATCATGGTCATGTTCGGTGCGCTTCGATCGCAAGACAGCCAATGTGATAGCGCTTTTGCCGCCGCGCGCGAGCTGCTCGAGGAGGTTGCGCGGTTAAATCAAAGCGAGCACGATTTGCGCGGCATCGAGCCGTTCGATGTTTGCATCGGACTGGCATATGGGGAGGTAATCGTCGGCGATGTGGGCAGCGCCGAGCGCAAGGACTACACGGCCCTGGGAGATGCGGTGAACGTGGCCGCGCGCCTGCAAGAGCTTGCCGGCACAATGGGCGTTGCGGTGCTCATGACGCGTGGTTTTGCCGAGCGCTTGTCGCGGGCCGACCCGCAAGTGTGCGACTTAGGCGAGCGGGAACTCAAGGGCCATTCCCCGGTCGTGGTCTGCAGCTGGACGCCTGCGCAATGGCAAAGCGCCGCGCGAGGGCTTGGGCAACCGTAGGCATTGCGATTAGCGCATTTACGCTGTGCGGCACCCCGCCGCGGGCTTTCGCAATAGCGCCAAGCGCAATACGCTCCTTGCACAGGGGAGGGCACAACAAATTGTTCCGCGGATCTGGCAAAGGTCGGCTCGTGGCTGCATTACTTGGCGCGGCGGCCGCGCTGCTTGCCGATGCATCCTTCGCCTCCGAGCAGCCCCAGAAGACTTCGACTGTGCCGCTGGCGGTCGTCACTGACGTGACAGGCAAAGCAGTACTGACGCATACAGGCCGTCGCCGTGGGGTCCTGCCGCTGGATCTTCTGGATGCTTTCGATGAGTTGCAGCTTTTCGAGAAAGCGCAAGTTGAAATCGCGTTTTTTTCCGGCGCGCCACGAGTCTTTTTACTGCGCGGACCGGGTCGCTTTGCGGTGCATCCCGACGCGGTTGTCAGCGGGGACGCGGCTGCCCGGATCGTAGTGCGGGATCTGGCCGCTGCGTGGCGCACGGTACAAATCCGCCCCGGCCTTGTTGGCCGCGCCAGCGTTGCTCTGCGCGGCTCCTTGGTCGAAGCATTGCAGGTGCAAGCGCCGGTGGGCCCGCAACTCGAAGAGGCCCTTAATACACTGCGCTGGAAGCCACCATATGGGCGCGACTCGCAAAACTGGCAATACACCGTACGGCTCATCGACGCCAACGGTTCTGTCGTGTTCTCGGCCTCCACCCGCGATACCGAGCTTGCGCTGCCCGCGCAGCTGCCCTGGCTGCGCGAGCAACCGTACCTATGGACGGTCAAAGCGATATCCGACGATGGCCGGCGCGCCGAGGCGGCGACGGAGTTTGTTCTCGTTGATCGAGCCACACAAGAGCGCATGCAGTTGCTGACGCAAATTGCGCATCAAGTGCAGGCGGATCATTCCGATGCGGATGGCACGGCAGAGCAGGTTTTGCTTGCGCTCGCTCTTGAGCAGGCCGGGCTGCGCAGCCAAGCCGATCGACAGTGGCGCGCGCTGGCCGCTGTGCGGCCGGCCTTTGCCTCGTTTGCAGCAACGCCCTCGAACAAGCCTTAGGTTTCGCTGCCACGCAGTCGGTCCGTGATCGCGTGCCAGTGCTTTGCGCTCACCGGCGTAATTGAGAGGCGGTTGCCTCGACGCAGCACCATCATATCGGCGAGCTCTTTGCGCGAACGCAGCTCGGCAATAGAAATCAGGCGAATCTTGCGCAGGGCATGAACGTCGACGAGAACCCAGCGGGGATTCGAGGGCGTGGAGTCCGGATCGAAATATTTGCTATGCGGATCAAATTGTGTCGGATCCGCGTACGGTTTGCTGGCTACTTGTGCAATACCCGCGATGCCGGGTTGCGCGCAGCTTGAGTGATAAAACAGCACACCGTCGCCGACCTTCATCTGATCGCGCAGAAAATTGCGCGCTTGGTAGTTGCGCACACCCGTCCAGGCAACCGTTGCATTCGCAGCAGCCAGAGCGTCGTCAATCGAGCACTCGGCCGGTTCGGATTTCATGAGCCAGTAGCGCGCCGCCGACACCGCACGTGCCCCCTGCGACTTAGGTTTGCTCCCATGAAAGGATCCCCGCGCGTGCCGCCCGACCTGTTGTCCTGAACCTAGGGTTCAGGGTGGTCGCCGTCCGCGTCGATCGGGTTCAGCAGACGCGTGCCGATCACACCACGATGCGAGTCCGGCAACCTCGCGCATTGCGCATTGGTTCAAGGAACTCAAAGGTCATTGCGCGAACACCGCAGGGACAGGCCATTGTAACCGCCGCAACGGCCTGGTCGGGAAAATCAGGGCGGAAAAAGGGAATCTAAAAGAGTTTTTCTTGCGGGGCCAAGATTTCGTCGGCAAGCGCCGTCAAGTCGCGCAGACGCCGGCGAACGTCCGCGGTTACCGCGCCGTCATTGCCCTTGGAGCCGAACAGCTCCTGCGCGATCTGCAAAGCAGCCATGACCGCGACGCGGTCGGTTCCCAGTACTTTACCGCTATCGCGTATGGCCGTCATTTTTTGGTCGACGTAGTGCGCGCAGGCCAGCAATTCGTTGCGCTCTTCCGGGCGACATGCCACGCGATATTCGCGGCCGAGAATGCTAAGGGTGATTTGCTCCATTGCGCCCGGACTCCAGGTCAGGTGGGTAAGCGCTGCGACCACGCGCGCAAGCGTACGATTTTCGCGCAAGGCGCTTGCGTTTACGCGGCATCGGTTTGGCGCAATTCGCGCGGCAGACGCTCGATGAGGTCATCCAGACGCCGTGTTGCCACCGCGATTCGCTCGTTGAGCTCGGCCAACTCAGACTGCGACGTCGCCAGCTGTGTGCGCAGCTGGTGGTTCTCGTCGCGAAGCTGGCGTACGTGCGCAACGAGCTCCTGCATGCGCGATGACAGTGCGTCCAGTTGGTCCAGCATTGAGACATGTTAACACTGCAAAGCGGCTGCTACACTGAGCGAGCCTTCGGTTCCATTTGGCCGGGATCAAACCCGGTCGAAGGTGAAACGGGAAACAGCGGCGTATCCAATCGTCAAACTGTGCTGCCCCCGCAACGGTAAGAGAGCTTCACCGGCGGTTTTGCCGATGTAATCCTGATCAATTGCCACTGTGATGCCGCCCGGCATCGCGGGAAGGCGATCGGGATGCTCTTAGCCCGGAGACCGGCCGAAGGGAGTTGGGCTGCGCTTGAAAAGCTGCGCAGTTCAGATCGTCTTACGCGTTCGCCGCGGGGTGGTGGCGAGGGGCCGCGCACTCTATTACGCGGAATCTTCGTTGGCATCGCGCAGCAAGCGCTCCGTACCGGCGGTGGGCCGGAGAGGAATGTCTTTCATGCGCTCTTTGCCAAACTCGTGCGACTTCGCTCGCATGGCTGCACAATTGCTCTGCCCCTGCGTTGTCTACGCTTTATGGTCCGCGTCAACGCCGATTGCCGCCAGCGCACAGGAGGAAGGTGCCGCCCCCATTGTCGTGACGGCGTCCCGAATAAACCAATCCGTGAGCGATGCCCTGCCCAGCGTCACGGTCATCACGCGCGAGGACATTGAGAGCACCCAATCGCGCGATTTGGCCGAATTGCTCGGGCGCCAGACCGGCATCGAGTTTGCCCGTAGTGGCGCACAAGGCGCGCAGACTTCGCTTTTCGTGCGTGGCACCAATTCCAATCAGGTCTTAGTGCTCGTCGACGGCGTGCGCTTTAATAGCGTTTTAGGGGGTGCGGCGAACCTGGGCGCAATCGCAACGGACTCGATCGAGCGCATCGAGATCGTGCGCGGGAATTTATCGAGTCTGTACGGCTCCGAAGCCATCGGTGGCGTTGTGCAGATTTTCACGCGCGCCGGAACGCAGCCGGGAGCCGATGCGCTCGCCGAGGCCGGCCAGGGTCATACGCGTGATGCCAGCGCGGCAGTGCGCGCGCCGCTAGGCCAGGGCCTGTTGAGCGTGTCCGCCGGATACCGCTCACAACAGGCTATCGGCGCAATTAGCGTGGCGCAGGTTCCTTACATCAATCCCTCGGTCGACGGCAATTGGAATCGCAATGCCGTGCTGCACCTGGACCAGCATGGCAGCTGGGGGGATTTGAGTGCCTGGGCTTGGGGTAACCGCAGTGACACCGACTGGGACGATCCATTTAATTCCATTGGAACGACGCCCGCCAACGAGCTGACTCTGGCGCCCCTTGCGACTCAGATCGAGCATCGCTCGCAGGACGGTTATGGCCTTTCGGGATCGCATCGCTTCGGCGATTCCAAAGTCAGTTTGTCCGTCGGCGAAACGCTCGACAATTCGACCAACGTCTCCAACGTGCCCAACAATAATGCCAACAACGAATATCCTTTTTCCGACAACGACAACGACGAATTTCTCAGCCGCAACCGCACCCTGACGCTGCAAGACACCACGGTTGTCGCACCCGGCATCGACCTTACCGGTGGATGGGAATACCTGATCCAAAACGGCGCATCCAACGCCTACGATCCGACGGGCAACGATGTCGTGCTGACAGCGTTCTCGCGCAAGGTCGATTCGCTCTGGGCGGGCACGGTTGGCCGGTTGGGCAGTCAGCAGTGGCAGGTCAACGTGCGCAATGATCGATATAGCGATTTTGGCAGCGCTACAACGTGGCTTGCAGGCTACGGGTGGTCAATCAATTCGCACTGGAAACTCACTGCGCAGGCTTCCACCGCTTTTCGGGCGCCAAGTTTTAACGACTTGTACTATCCCATCAGCGGCAACCCAGCGTTACAGCCCGAACGCGCGCGCAGCCAGGAACTGGGCCTGCGCTGGACACAAGGGGAGGCCAGTGCGAGCGTGGCGCTGTTTCGCAACCGCGTCTCGGACCTGATCGAGGTCGGTCCCCCGCCAACGTATCAATCGATCAATGTTGGACACGCGAGCATGGACGGTAGCGAATTCCAGGCGGCCGGTGCCCTCGGGGCTTTGCGTCTTGGCGGTAATCTGAGCCTTGACCAGCCACGCGATTTGGATACGGGGCAGCCGCTGCTGCGGCGAGCGAGCTACAGTCTGAAACTCTGGGCGACGTACAGGCACGGACCTTGGAGCGCGAATGCGGACTGGCAGCGCACCGGAGCGCGCAACGATATTGAGATTCTTGCCCCATTCGGCACTACGCAATTGGCGCCGTACAACCTTGCGCGTGTTGGGCTGCAGTATCAGGTCAACGCCAAGGTGCAACTGCATTTGCGCGCCGAGAATCTTTTTAATGCCAGCTACCAGCTCGTTGACGGTTACAACACCTTGCCTCGGCTGATCATCGCCGGTATCGAAGGCAGGATCTGAGCTCGGACGCCACCGTGCGCGTTAGAGAACTGCGCCTCGCCTCGTTGCTGCCCTTGCTCTCGGCTGCGGCCCTGCTGTGCCTGTTGGCGGCCTTACGCTTTGGTAGCGTCGAGGTGGACACTGGCGCATTGCTGCACGCCTTGGTCGATCGCATGCGCGGAGGGCAGCAATCCTCCGTGGCGGCAACCATTCTGGCGCTGCGACTGCCAAGGGCGCTGACCGGTATGGCGGTGGGGGGGCTGTTGGCGCTCTCCGGCGCGCTGCTGCAGGCCCTGCTGCGCAATCCGCTGGCCGATCCATACGTGCTCGGGGTTTCGGGTGGAGCCTCTTGCGCGGCGATCACGGCAATTGCGCTGGGTGCGGGCGCCGCTGCGGTCGCTTTGTTTGCCGCCGGTGGCGCATTTGCGGCCATGTTGCTTTTGTTTTTGTTGGCACACCGCGCGCTGTTCGCGCGCGACGCGCCACTTGAGCAGGGGCGCGATACTGCAATTTTGCTCACCGGGGTGATGATCGCCTCGCTGTGCGCGGCCACTTTGAGCTTGGTGCTTACCCTGGCTCCTGATGGCCGGCTAAGAAGCATGGTGTTTTGGCTACTCGGCGATCTGGGCGGAGCGGTAAGCATGGGGCTCGCAACGGGCGCGGTGTTTGGCTGGCTCTTGCTTTTGTCCCTGGGGCTGCGCGACGCCAGTGCGCTAAATCTGATGCTTGGTGGCGAACTGCAGGCGTATACGCAGGGCGTCGCAACGGCGAAAGTGCGCAGGCGACTGATCGCACTCACTGCAGTGGCCACGGGAGTTGCGGTGGCGCTGGCGGGGGCCGTGGGTTTTGTCGGATTCGTCGCTCCCCACCTGGTACGTTACTTTGTCGGCACCAATCAGCGCGTTGTGCTGCCTGCCGCATCGCTGCTGGGCGCGATCCTCGTGCTGCTCGCCGATACCATCGGTCGATCAATCGCCGCTCCACTGCAGTTGCCCGTCGGAGCATTGACAGCGCTCGTCGGAGTGCCCGTCTTTCTGTGGCAGTTGCAGCGGCCATGACAAAAGCACTGCTCGCCTGTCAGCAGCTCGATGTTCGCTACGGGGAGCGCTGGTTGGTACGCGCGCTGCACATCGAAGTCGCCGCTGGCGAGCGCTGGGCGCTGGTGGGTCCGAACGGGGCCGGCAAGACGACTTTGTTACAGGTCTTCGCCGGTGTGCGGCCGGCAGACGGCGGGACCGTCGAACTAGGGGGAAGGCCGCTCGCTGGCTGGAATGTCGAGGATTTGGCGGGTCTTCGAGCACTGGTCGCTGATCGCTGGTTTGACGCTTTCGGGACGACGGCGCTCGATACGGTAGTGGCCGCACAGTATCGTTTGCGTGGCGCCAAGGCACGCGCCAATGGCAGCGCGCCTCTGGCCGAGACGCTTGCGCGGCAATGCTTAGCGGCTATGGATTGTGAACCCCTGGCACTTCGCGACGTGCGTCAGCTATCACGCGGGGAGCGCCAGCGGGTCGCGCTGGCAGCGGGCCTTGCACAGCAGACTGCTTTGATCCTACTTGACGAACCCATATCGCACCAGGACCCGCGCCACCAGGTGCAGGTTTTGCTACAGCTTAGCCAACGCACGCAGTGCACGTACGTCAGCGCGTTACATGACATCAACGCGGCGGCCCGCTTTGCCACCCACGCCTTACTACTACATGGAGACGGCAGTTGGCAGGCCGGTGCGAGCCATAGCGTGCTCACACAGGAGCATCTGTCGCCGCTGTTTGGCACCGAGATCGTGCAAGTGCAGGTCGATGCTCATCGTGTCTTCGTATCAACTGGTGGCGTTTCTGATTAAATCCGATATAGTCGCGCCTTTATCTTTCCTCAACAACAACTGCAAACACATCGAACAACTCCATGCCAGTAATCCTCATTGCAAATTCAAAAGGCGGTGTCGGTAAGTCAACGGTTGCTTCCAATCTCGCAGGTTTCTACGCTGGCCGCGGCGAGCAGACCATGCTCGGCGATCTGGACCGACAGCAAACGGTTCGCGGCTGGCTCCGGCTGCGGCCCCAGAGCGCACCAACAATTACTTCTTGGGACATTGACGCCGCGGGAGTTGCTAAGCCGCCGCGCGGCGTCACGCATATCGTTTTGGATACTCCTGCCGGTATCAACGGATCGGCGCTACGCGATGCGGTTCGGCTGTCAGCCAAGATCATTGTGCCCCTGCAAGCATCGCTGTTTGACATCGAGGCAACACACGCCTTCTTGGGCAAACTGGCCGAGCACGGCGCTACCGTCGCCAACGGCCGTGTGGCTATTGTTGGCACGCGCGTGGATTCGCGCACCCGCGCAGCGCTTCAGCTGGAACGCTACGTTCAAGAAACACGGGTGCCGTTCCTAGGATTTTTGCGCGATACGCAAAATTATGTGCAGCTTGCTGCCCAGGGACTGACACTTTGGGACGTCGCGCCGGCCCGTGTTCAGCAGGACATCGAGCAATGGGCGCCGATTATTCACTGGATTAGCGACGGGCGTCGCGCAATCTGAGGCAGTTCGTTGGCAAGGCGCGTTTTGCGCCTACGCCAATGCGAAGCGCGAGTTTAGTGTCGCGCCCGCTCGACCTGGTCACACAGCGCACTTGCGGCATCCAGAATCCGCACTGCCGCACGGTCGAGTTCGTCGGCGTCCAACGTCACGAGGTGATTATTGGCGACCGCTGGCAGTTGCGGATATCGACGCCACAAATCCAGGGCTCCCCGGTCGATCCCGTGCGCTTCGGTAGCAATGATTACCTGCGGCTCGGCCGCAATGACGGCCTCGGTGTCGACGGTTGCCACCAGTGGCGAAAGCGCCTCAAACACATTGCGCGCACCACAGGTGCGGATTACCTCGCTTACCAGATGTCTGCCCGATAAGGTCATGATGGGATTGCCCCAGACCTGGTAGAAGACACGCACCGGCGTACGGTGCGCGTAGCGCCCGCGTAACGCGGCAAGTCGGTCACGGAAATCGGCCGCGACCGCTGCGGCACTCGCGATACCGGTGAGCGCGCCGAGGCGCTCAATGGACGAGGCAATGGACTCGAGTGTGCGCGGCTCATAGACATAGGTGGGCAGGCCAAGCGCAACTAGTGCTTGTTGCAGTGCTGGCGAATAGCCGCTACCCCAGACCACGGCAAGGTCGGGCTCCATGGCGGCGATTCTTTCCAGATCGATTCCCTGGGCTCTGGATACCCGCGGCAGCTGGCGAGCCGCAGCCGGGTAGTCCGAAAATTCGCTCGTGGCTACGACGCGATCGCCGGCGCCCAGCGCAAAGAGCAGTTCGGTAATGCCGGGCGAAAGACTGACGATGCGCTGAGCAGGATGCGCCAACTGAAGCAAATGGCCGGCATCATCGGTGACGGTTTGCGCCGCCAAGCAAGGTGCCAACACCAGCAAGGCGAAAAATCCGCATGCGCGCAGGCCGCGGGGTTGCTTGCTCACCCTGAGAGCACGTCTTGCATGTCGAAAAGACCCAGCTTGTGTCCCTTCAGAAAACGCGCTGCCCGCAAGGCACCGAGCGCGTACGCTTGGCGGCTCGAAGAGCGATGCGTGATCTCGATGCGCTCGCCCGTGCCGGCAAATAAAACGGTGTGGTCGCCGATTACATCGCCACCGCGGATCGCCGAAAATCCGATGCTGCCTTCGACCCGGGGCCCCGTGTGCCCGTGGCGCGAGAAGACCGCGCACGACTCCAGCCGCTGGCCACGCGCGCGGGCAGCTGCCTCGCCAAGGTGCAAGGCCGTGCCAGAAGGCGCATCGACCTTGTCGCGATGGTGCGTCTCAACAATCTCCAAGTCGTATCCTTGTGCCAGCAGCTGCGCGCCAAGTTCCACGAGGCGCAGCATCGCCTGCACGCCCACACTCATGTTTGGTGCCACGACCAGAGCGGTTTTTTCCGCAGCCGCCGCCAGCACTGCCTTGCCGGAGGAATCAAATCCCGTGGTTCCGATTACCGCACCAATGCCGTGATCCGCGCAGACCGTCAGGTGGGCAAGTGTCGCCGCCGGCCGCGTGAAATCGATTAATACCTCGGCGTTGCAAATCGCAGCAAGGTCAGCGACGATCGGTACGCCAATCGTTTTGCCCAGGAACTGAGCACAGTCTTGACCCAGATCGGGACTATCGGGCCGATCGAGCGCGGCCACGATCTGCAGATCGCTCGCGGCCAGCGCCGCTTCGATGATGGTGCGACCCATGCGGCCGCTGCTACCGGCGATGGCTAGCTTCATTTTTTCCCATTTGCGCCGGCCCGCCTCGGGCCGCGCGCACAAGCCTTACTTCGGTGGCGCACTTGCACCTTGCGGCGGCGCACCGCCCGATGGCGCAGCCGCAGTCGAACTTGCCTTTGGGCCCAGAATCAAGATGTCGGCAAGCGGCTCAGCCGGCATGTCGTCGCTCTGAACGCGCGCGAGCTTTCCCTCATCAAAAAACACGGCGAGCTTGCGAATCTGCGTCTCCCCGGAGCGCCGACGCAGATAGTACGGATAATCCCACCGGTCCTGGTGAAAGACATCCGTCAGCATGGGGGTGCCCAGCAAAAAGCGCACCTGATCGCGTGTCATCCCGGGACGCAGTTGCTCGACCATGTCCTTTGTCACGATATTGCCTTGCTGCACATCCGGACGATAGGGTCGAAGCAGACTCGGCACCCAGGGCGAGGAGCAGGCCCCCGTCGCCAGGGCAATGGCGGCCAAGCAAAAGGCACGGAATGTTCGAATCATGACCCAGGACAAAATCAAACGACACGCAATACGGTCTTCGACAAGCCAGCGACGCTATCATATCTCCTGCGGCCGTGTGGCTTGGAAGCTGGCGCGTTGGTCGCTGGCGGCATCGGTAAGTGCACGCGAGTTGGTGCCGCACCCCGATTCCTTGTGGCTTTTTGTCAAACGGCCGAAGAGCAGACAATGGCGCGAAACCCAGGTTCGACCGAACTGAAAGTCAGTGGACTGAAGGCGACCGCTCCGCGGTTGAAGATTCTGGAGATCTTTCAGCGGCAGGCGGCTCAGACTGGTGAGCATCACTTAAGTGCGGAGGACGTGTACCGATTGCTCAGCGCCGATCGCCTGGACGTGGGCTTGGCGACCGTCTACCGGGTACTGACGCAGTTCGAGCAGGCGGGTTTGCTATCGCGACGCCATTTTGAGGCCGGCCGTGCGGTTTTTGAGCTCAATGAGGGTCCCCACCACGATCACCTGGTTTGCGTCAACTGCGGGCACGTCGAAGAATTTGTGGATCCAGAAATTGAGGAACGCCAGCGCCGCGTTGCCTCAGAGCGCGGATTTGATCTGCAGGAGCATGCGCTCGCGCTCTATGGGATTTGCCGCAACAAGAGCTGCCCGAACCGCCCAAAGGGAGAATAGCCGCGCTGGGTGGCCCCCCGGGTCTGCTAGCGCCCCGAGAGCATTTCACGGGCGTGTTGCTGTGTAAGGGACGTGACTTGAGCGCCACCGAGCATGCGCGCGATCTCCTGCACCCGCTGCTCGCCGGTCAATTCCTCGGTGCGCGATACCGGGTGCCCGTCGGCTAGCCTGGTTTTGCGCACAGCAAAATGATGGTCACCAAAGCAGGCCACTTGCGGCAGGTGGGTTACGCAAAACACTTGGCGCGAGCGCCCGAGCTCGCGTAGCAGCCGGCCGACGGTGGCGGCGACTTGTCCGCCGATTCCCGCGTCGACCTCGTCGAAGATCAGCGTGGGCACGAGATTGGCGGAGGCCGCAATGACCGAAATGGCCAGTCCGATGCGCGACAATTCGCCGCCAGAGGCCACCTTGGCCAAGGGCCGGGCGCTGGCGCCTTCGTGTCCGCTTACCTGAAACTCGGCTTTTTCCAGACCCGCCGTGCCGGCATCGGTGGGCAGCAGGCGCACGGCAAAGCCTGCGCCGGTCATTGCAAGATCTTGCATCGCGCGGCTAACGTCGCTGCCCATGCTTTGAGCGGCACGACGGCGAGCTGCCGAAAGCGCTTTGGCGAGACTCTGGTAGTGCGCTGCAGCCTTTGATTCGGCAACACGCAGCTCCTCGAGCTCTTTCGAATCGGCAAGGCTCTGCAAGCGGCTGCGCGAGGTTTCGAGCAAATCGGCGAGTTGCGCCGGGGCGCAGCGCCACTTGCGTGCGGCGGCGTGCAGCGCGGCAACCCGCTCTTCGACATAGGCCATGCGCCCCTCGTCGGGTTCGCCATTGGCAACGTACAGGTTCAGTTCGCGGCACGCCTCTTCGAGCTCGATGTTGGCGTTGGATAGCGCTTTGACCACCGGTGCAAGGCGCTGGTCATAGCCACACAATGACTCGAGCCGAGCGCCCGCCCGGGCAAGGAGGGGTTGCGCTGCTTGCTCCCCGTCAGCGATGACCTGCAGCGCGATGCGGGCACCTTCCATGAGGGCGGCGCCGTGCGCGAGCCGCTTTTGCTCAGCCTCTATGCGTTCCCACTGCCCGTGCTCGGGCGCCAGATGGCTCAGATCATCGACGAGCTGCTGTAGCTGTTCGCGTTGCGCCGCCGATTGCTCGCGTGCCGTCTGGGCGCGTGTGCACGCTTCAATGGCTAGGTGCCAGGCGCTGAAGGCATGGGCAACTTCGCTTGCCTGTTCTTTGAGCTGGCCGTGGGCGTCGAGCAGCTGAAGCTGTGCGGGCGCACGCAATAACGACTGGTGTTCGTGCTGCCCGTGCACATCGAGCAGCAACTCACCGAGCTCGCGCAGCTGGCTTTGCGTTGCCGCCCCACCATTGATAAAAGAGCGGCTGCGTCCCGATTTGTCGAAAGTGCGACGCACCAGTAGTGTGGAGGCGCCCTCGGCGCCGTCGACTTGCGCTGGCGTCGAGCTCTCAAAGCCCGATTGCGACAGCCAGGCTTGCACCGGTTCGCTGATGCGAAATTCGGCGCCCACTTCCGCGCGTGAGCACCCCTCACGCACCACATCGGGGTCAGCTCGCTCGCCCAGAACAAATGACAGGGCATCGATCAGAATCGATTTACCCGCGCCGGTCTCGCCGGTGAGCACGGTAAATCCGGCTCCGAATTCGAGTTCGATATTCTCGACGATCACGAAATCGCGTATCGAGAGCGCAAGCAGCATGTTGGGGTGGCGCCTCGCCGCAGAGCGTCGCGGTCAGCTGCGCGTACGGCGCGGGGGCGTTGCCGGTATGGGTCCGCGAACGGGTTCAAGCGCGACCATGCTCTTCGCTCGACATCACGTTCCAGTGCAACTTCTGGCGCAGCGTTGCAAAGTAGTTGTAGCCAGCAGGGTGCAGCAGCGTTACGACATGCGCGCTGCGGCGCACCCGCACGATATCGCCCGGCGCCAGCGTCGAAATCGACTGCATGTCAAAAAAGGCGCTTGCATCGCGCACCTCTGTTAATTCGATCTCGATCTGCACATCATCGGGAAGCGCGATGGGCCGGTTCGACAGCGTATGAGGTGCAACGGGCACTAGCACCAAACCGCTGAGCGAAGGATGCAGTATGGGTCCGTTGGCCGAAAGCGCGTAGGCCGTGGAGCCAGTCGGGGTAGCCAAGATGATGCCGTCGGCGCGCTGGTTGTACATGTTTTCGCCGTTGACGCGCACCGTAAACTCGACCATGCCGCCTGCAACCCCGTGCGAAATCACTACGTCGTTTAGGGCGTGCGCGCGCAGCAACACCGAACCGGCATGCAGCACTTCGCCCTCGAGCAGGGTGCGCCGGTCCGATTCGAACTTGCCCGCGAGCATTTGTTCGAGCACCTCTGGCATCTGATGAAGTGCGATGTCGGTGATGAATCCGAGCCGACCAAAATTTATGCCGATCAACGGCACGTCGTATGCCGCCAATTCCCGCGCAATACTCAGCATCGTGCCGTCGCCGCCCAGAACAATTGCCACGTCCGCCCGCCTGCCGATTTCGGACAGTGCATTGCCGTCTTGCTTTCGGCCGAGCGCTAAGGAGCTTTCCTCATCGAGCATGCTGTGCAGGCCGACACGCTCGATGATGCCCAAGATCGCGTTCAGGGCTTGCACCAGCGCAACGCGATTACCCTCGGCCCGGGTCTTGGCGAAAACGGCTGCGGTTCGGAAAGGCATTTTCATCGGAGCGATTATGCAAGAAATGCCGGCGGAGGCCATTTTCGCGATGCGCATCTTCCGCTGCGCGGCACGGTGCCAGCGGCGCGGGGATAAATCTGCCGCGCCGCGAGTCCAATCTACTGGAATTACTTTGAAAGGATCCCCATTTTCGGTATTGTCAGTAACATCGCAAATGGATAAACGCCTTTGGGTCGCAAATGCTCGATAAGCGCTCGCGTTTATTGCTCAAGACCCTGGTCGAACGCTACATCGCCGAGGGTCAACCGGTAGGATCGCGCGCGTTGGCGCGCATTTCCGGTTTGGAGCTCTCGCCGGCAACCATCCGCAATGTAATGGCCGACCTGGAGGAACTCGGATTGGTAGTCAGCCCGCACACATCGGCCGGTCGCGTGCCGACACCGCGTGGCTATCGCCTGTTTGTCGATTCAATGTTGACGGTCCAGCCGCTAGAGGCCCAGGAGACCGAAATGCTCCAGGGCCAGATGCAGATCGCCGAACCGCAGCGTGCGATTTACACCGCGGCCCAGCTGCTCTCGAACCTTTCTCATTTTGCCGGTGTGGTGCTCACGCCGCGGCGTACCTCGGCGTTTCGGCAGGTCGAATTCTTGCGCTTGTCAGATCGGCGCGTGCTGATGATCGTGGTTGCCCCCGATGGGGATGTGCACAATCGCATTTTGCTAACGGACCAGCCGTACTCCCAGGCACAACTGGTCGAGGCCGCCAATGCCCTGAATCAGAATTTTGCGGGGATGAGTTTTGAGCAGGCGCGCGACCATTTGGAGCGCGATCTGCTGCAGCTGCGCACAGAAATCCTTGCTCTGATGAACGTTGCCGTGCGCGTTGGTGCGGAGGCCGTCGGGCACGCTGACCCGGTCGTGATATCGGGTGAACGCAACCTGATCGGCGTCACCGAGCTGGCTGCCGACTTGGACAAGTTGCGCGCGTTGTTTGATTTGTTCGAGCACAAAGCACGGCTGGTTGGATTGCTCGATGAGTCCAGTCGCTCCGAGGGCGTGCAAATCTACATTGGCGGGGAAACTGAGCTCGTTCCCCTGGACGAGATGAGCATGGTCGTTGCTCCCTATGAAGTCAACGGCAAGGTGGTAGGCACGCTCGGCGTGATCGGTCCAACGCGCATGGCCTATGAGCGCGTAATTCCGATCGTCGACATTACCGCAAAATTGCTCTCCAGCGCCCTCTCGCGCGACGAATGAGCACGCGGATTGACCGTTTCGTTGGTCTAGTACTCGATGAAATTTTTCTCCCCTGCAGCCCATGCGCGCGGTTCGGCTGATCGCACCGCACTTTTGTTGATCAATCTCGGGACGCCCCGCGCACCAACGCCGACAGCGGT